>NZ_CP082273.1:1923890-2244538 GCF_019880385.1 Nocardioides coralli | reverse complement strand
CAGCTGGGGATAGACGAGCCGGGAGAAGACAGCGTGCTCGGCTCTCACCCGGAGCGACGGGCGGCCACGCTCGAGCGAGCGGGACCAGTCCATGGCCGCACGTGCCGCGCGGTCGAAGAGGGGGCCGCGGCCGTCGGCGGTGGCGCGCTGCGAGGCGGTGTTGAAGACCTTCTCGAACACCCGCGGGACGGCGAGGACGAAGGTCGGCTGGAACTCGCCCATCCGGTCGACCAGGCGGGGGATGTCGGCCGTGTGGCCCAGGCGCACCCGCCGCTTGACCGCCCCGATCTGGATGATCCGCGCGAACACGTGGGCCAGCGGGAGGAAGAGCAGCGTGGCTGCACCTTCCTCGAACAGCTCGTGCAGCTCCTCGGTGGCCACGCCGAGCTCGAACATGAAGTTGCCGTGGGTCAGCATGCAACCCTTCGGCCGACCCGTCGTGCCGGACGTGTAGATCAGGGTCGCCAGGTCCAGCGGCGTCGCCGTCGTACGCCGGTCCTCGAGCTCGTCGTCGGTGACCCGTTCCCCGAGCCGGCGCAGCTCAGCGACCGCTCCGTCGTCGAGGCACCACAGCTCGCGGAGGTCCGTGAGCTCGTCGCGGCCCGCCTCGACCCGCGCGACGTGGTCGGAGGTCTCGGCCACCGCCGCCCGGGCCCCTGAGTCGCGCAGGATCCAGGCGATCTGGTCGGCCGAGGAGGTCTCGTAGAGAGGGACGGTCACGCAGCCTGCGAACCAGATCGCGTAGTCGAGCAGCGTCCACTCGTAGCGCGTCCGCGAGATCAGGGCAACCCGGTCACCCGGCTCCAGGCCGCTGGCCACCAGCCCCTTCGCCACGGCGCTCACCTGGGCCAGGAAGTCGGCCGCCTCGACCTCGTGCCAGGTCTCGCCGTCGTGACGGCTGAAGAGCACCGCGTCGGGGTGCTGCCGGGCGTTGGTCACCACGTCGTCGGTGAGGTTGCCCGTGGTCGGAATCTCGGTCGCGAGCGGTGTCGAGTACTCCCGCACTGCTTCCTCCCCATCCGTGACGGACACCTGTCGACCGGTGCACGCGGCAGGCTACCGCTGTCGAGCGGGGCTGCCGCGGTCCGGTAGTCTCGCGGCGCACGTGATGCTGCGGTCAGCAGCCTTCCCGAGTCCCAGGGGGATCCCGATGGCGGAGCAGACGACCTCCTCGATCGTCATCGACGCCGAGCCCGCCGCCGTGATGGAGGTCATCGGCGACTTCGCCGCCTACCCGGAGTGGGCCAAGGGCGTGCAGGAGGCACGCGTCGTCGAGGAGGGCGAGGGCGGCTGGGCCGAGCGGGTGTTCTTCCGGCTCGACGTCTCGCCGATCAAGGACGAGTACACGCTGGCCTACGACTGGGACGGCTACGACGAGGTGACCTGGCACCTGGTCGAGGGCAAGATGCTCCGCACCCTGGACGGTGCCTACACGCTGCGCGACCTCGGCGGCGGCCGGACCGAGGTCACCTACCGGCTCGCACTCGACCTCTCGGTTCCGCTGATCGGGATGATCAAGCGCAAGGGGGAGAAGATCCTCATCGACACCGCCCTCAAGGGCCTGAAGAAGCGGGTCGAAGCCCTCTCGTGAGGGTCCTGCTCTTCACCGGCAAGGGAGGGGTCGGCAAGTCCACCGTCGCGGCCGGCACCGCCGCGCTCGCCGCCGCCGCGGGACACCGCACCCTGGTGCTGTCCACCGACGCGGCGCACTCCCTCGCGGACGCGTTCGGCACCGAGATCGGGCCGGAGCCGACCGAGGTGGCCGACCGGCTTCACGTGCAGCAGGTCGACGCCCAGCGGCGCTTCGAGCAGTCCTGGGCCGACATCCAGGGCTATCTGCTGTCCGTGCTCGACGTCGCGGGCGTCGACCCGGTGGCGGCCGAGGAGCTCACCGTCATCCCCGGCGCCGAGGAGGTGCTGGCGCTGCTGGAGCTGCGGCTCCAGGCCCGGTCAGGCTGCTGGGACGTCGTCGTCGTCGACTGCGCGCCGACCGCGGAGACACTGCGGTTGCTCGCGCTCCCCGAGGCACTCGGCTGGTACATGCAGCGCGTCTTCCCGTTCGAGCGCCGCGTCGTGCGGACGCTCAAGCCGGTGCTGCAGCGTGCCGCCGGCGTCCCCATGCCCGAGGACACCGTCTTCGACGCCGTCGAGCGGCTCCACCAGGAGCTCGACGAGGTACGTCGACTCCTCAGCGGGCCAGACGCGAGCGTGCGCCTGGTGCTCACCCCGGAGCAGGTCGTGCTCGCCGAGGCGCGTCGCTCCTACACGACGCTGTCGCTCTTCGGCTACCGCGTCGACGGCGTCGTCGCCAACCGGGTCTTCCCGGCCGAGGGCGCCGACGACTGGCGCGCCGGCTGGGTGACGGCGCAGGACGCTGTCCTCGAACAGGTCGCCCAGTCCTTCGCGGGGCTCCCGGTGTGGCGCTCGGTCTACCGCCCCTGCGAGCCGGTGGGGGAGCAGGCCCTGCGGACGCTGGCGTCCGAGGTCTACGGCGTCGCCGACCCCCTGGCCCGGCCGGTGGGCGAGGGCCCGTTCCGGGTCACGCGGACGGGCACGGGCGCGGTCCTGCACCTCGCGCTCCCCGGGGTGCAGCGCTCCGACGTCGATCTCGCGCGCACGGGCGACGAGCTCGTGGTCAGCGTGGGGTCGTATCGTCGGCTGCTCACCCTGCCCGCGGTGCTGTCGAGGTACCGGACGGCCGGCGCGCGGGTGGAGCAGGGTGAGCTGCAGGTCAGGTTCGAGGAGAGGCAGTCATGAGCAGCGGTCCGCGTGACGCCGGTGGCGGCGACGAGGTCGGCAGCGTCGGCGAGGAGGCCGCCAAGCTCTTCGGCGCCCTCAGCGGCTGGGCGAAGGAGCAGGGGTCCGACCTGGGCGCTGGCCTCTCCGGTCTCGCTGCGCAAGCGGCCGCAGTCGCGCAGGACGTCGACGAGCACGTCGCCACCGGGTCGTCCGAGTGCCGCTACTGCCCCGTGTGCCGTGCCGTCCACGCAGTGCGGGAGACGAGCCCCGAGGTGCGCGAGCACCTCGCCGTGGCGGCGGCGTCCCTGATGCAGGCGGCGGCCGGGGTGCTCGCGGCGGCCTCGGGCCCGGGCTCACGGCCCGATCCGGCTGCCGGTGTCGAGCACATCGACCTGACCGACGACGAGTGGCCGGAGGACGAGGCATGAGCCTCACGTGCGGCATCGACGTCGGCGGCACCAAGATCGCCGGTGGTGTGGTCGACGAGGAGGGGCGGGTCCTGGAGCGGCTCCGCGTGGAGTCCCCGGCCAGCGACGTCGCGGCCATCGAGGACGCGATCTCCGACCTCGTCTCCCAGCTTCGGTCCCGCCACGACGTCGAGGCCGTCGGCGTCGGCGCGGCCGGCTACGTCGACCGCGACCGCGCCAAGGTCCTGATCGCACCCAACCTGGCCTGGCGCGACGTCGACCTCAAGGGGGAGCTCGAGGACCGGATCGGGTTGCGGGTCGTCGTCGAGAACGACGCCAACGCCGCTGCCTGGGGGGAGTTCCGGTACGGCGCCGGTCACGACGTCGAGGACCTGCTGCTGGTGACGGTCGGCACCGGCGTCGGTGGTGGTCTCGTCCTCGGCGGGGACGTCCACCGGGGCGCATTCGGTGTCGCCGCCGAGATCGGCCACCTCCGCGTCGTCCCCGGGGGACACCCGTGCGGCTGCGGCCAGCGGGGCTGCCTGGAGCAGTACGCCAGCGGCAGCGCCCTGGTCCGGGACGCCCGCCGGCTCGCCGGCATGGGCGAGCCGGCAGCAGCAGGCCTCGTCGACCGCGCGGGCGCTCCTGGCGCCATCACGGGACCCGACATCACCGCTGCCGCCCAGGCCGGGGACCCCTTCGCCGTCGAGCGGCTGGCCGAGACCGGTCGCTGGCTGGGCGAGGGCATCGCCTCGTTGTGCAGCGTGCTCGACCCGGCGGTCGTCGCGATCGGCGGCGGGGTCAGCGAGGCGCAGGAGCTGCTGCTGGAACCACTGCGGGTGGCGTTCGAGGCGAGCCTCCCGGGTCGGGCACACCGGCCGGTCGCCGCGATCCGGCTCGCGACCCTCGGCAACTCCGCCGGCCTCGTCGGTGCGGCTGACCTCGCCAGGCGCTGACCGGGATGGGGGCGGTCGTCGGTGTCGACGTCGGGGGCACCAAGGTGCTCGCCGGCGCGGTCGCTGCTGACGGCGAGGTGCTGCGGACGGCGCGGGGCACCACACCGGGTCGCCACACGTCCCCGGAGGCCATCGAGGAAGCGCTGGTCGACGCGGTGCACGCCGCGAGCGGACCCGAGCCGGTCGAGGCCGTCGGCCTCGCGGCGGCGGGCTTCGTCTCCGGCGGCCGGGTCCGGTTCGCTCCGCACCTGCCCTGGCGGGACGATGACGTCGCCGGGCGGCTCGCCAGGCGGCTCGGCGTCCCGGTCGCCCTGGACAACGACGCCAACTGCGCGGCGATCGCCGAGGCGACGTACGGCGCCGGGCGCGACACCCCTTCGTTCGTCCTGCTCACGCTGGGGACCGGCATCGGTGGGGCGGTCGTCGTCGACGGTCGGGTCTGGCGCGGGGCGCAGGGGATGGCGGGGGAGTTCGGCCACATGCGGGTCGTGCCGGACGGGATCGGCTGCGAGTGCGGCCGGCGCGGCTGCTGGGAGCAGTACTCCAGCGGCAACGCCCTGATCCGGGAGGCGCGCACCCGGCTGGGGGTCGAGCCGACCGTGCTGCAGGAGCTCTGTGACGGCGACCCGACCCGGTTGACCGGACCGATGGTCACGACGGCGGCCCAGGAGGGCGACCTGGTCGCTCGCGCCGCCTTCAGCAGCGTCGGGCACTGGCTCGGGGTCGGTCTGGCGAACGTCGTGGCAGCCCTCGACCCGGCGCTGGTCGTCGTGGGCGGTGGGCTCGCCGAGTCCGGTGACCGGCTGCTCGACCCGGCCCGCGAGGCCCTGGCGAGGTCCCTGGTGGCCGTCGACCACCGCATCGTGCCGCCCCTGCGGCCGGCGGCGCTGGGTGCGGCGGCCGGGATGGTGGGAGCGGCGCTGCTGGCCCGGGGTCAGTCGCGCCGGTAGCCGGGCACGAGCTCGTGGGCGAGCTGCTCGAGGAACAGCCCCACGTCCGTCACGATGCCGCGTGCCTGGCTGGATCCGCGGTCGGCGAGCTTGGTCACGGTGGCCGGGTTGATGTCGACGCACACCAGCGGGATCGACGCCGGCAGGATGTTGCCGGTGGCGACCGAGTGCAGCATCGTCGCGACCATCAGGCAGAAGCCGACGTCGGGGAGCTTGGCCCGCATCGCCCGCTGCCCCTCGATGACGTCGGTGTAGACATCCGGCAGCGGGCCGTCGTCCCGGACCGATCCCACGAGCACGAACTCCCGGTCGTGGGTGACCAGCGCGTGCATGATGCCGCCCGTCAGCACCCCGGCGTCCACAGCGGCCTTGATGGAGCCGTGCTTGCGGATGGTGTTGAGTGCGCGGATGTGGTGCTCGTGGCCGTGGGGGACGCCGTGTCCCTGCGACAGGTCGACCCCCAGCGAGGTGCCGTAGAGCGAGGACTCGATGTCGTGGGTCGCCAGCGCGTTGCCCGCGAAGAGGACGTCGACGAAACCCGCCTCGACCATGGCGATCATCGCCTGCGAGGCGCCGGTGTGGACGACGCCGGGTCCGCCGACCCACAGCACCTTCTGCCCGTTCGCCTTGGCCTCGCGCATCCCGTCGGCCACCATCCGCACCAGCACGGCCTGGGGCTTCTCGGAGGACACCTCGGACTCCATGAAGCCGAACGCCTCGTCGTCGCGGTCGACGACCGGGATCGTGACACGGACGCCCGCGGCGCCGATGACGACCGACATGCCCACCCTGACGTCGGACATGGGCAGGGTGATGACGCGCGTGGGGGCGCCGGCCTCGTCCTTCTCGACGACCAGACCGCAGTCCATCTCGGGGTTGACCACGTCGTGCCAGCGCCCGCCGAGGCGCACCTTCGTGGCGAGGTTGGTCGTGGAGTAGAAGCCGTCGGGGAACACGCCGTCGAGGTCGGCCTCGGCGAGCGTCGCCTCACCGGGATCGACCTGGTTGACGCCCCACGTCTGGAGCCGCATCAGGAGTCGCTGCAAGGACTCGTCGTCGTCCGCGGTCAGGGTGATCACCGCGCGGCTGGTGTCGTCCCGCTCCCGCCCGAGGTCGATCTTGTCGACCACCCAGTCACCGCCGTACTCGCGGACGTCGTCCAGGACGCGGCTCAGCACGCCGCTGTCCATCAGGTGGCCGGTGACTTCGACGGTCTCGCTCGCGCTCACAGCCGGGACCTTACTGAGGAAGTCGGAGGCGGGGCGAGCGGGGCCGGGTGGTCACACCCGGGCGCCGTCGTCCCACGGGTCGCGGCCGCCGCGGCGCATGGTCAGCACCAGCCACAGGAACCCGCCGACGAAGGCGGTGACGAGGCCGTAGCCCGCCCACCCGGGCAGGTCGATCCCGGTGAGCAGCGCCAGCAGCAGCACGGCAGGCGCGCCGAAGACGCCGATCCACGGGAGGTGCTGGGGCAGCCGGAGCCTGGGCCCGGGGGGTGGCACCGGCGGCACGAAGCGGTCGGCGGGGTCGGGTCGGTCCAGGTCGTCGTCCGTGGGCGCGAACGGCTCCGGCTCGGGCTCGCTCGCCGGCAGGTCGTCGTCGTCGACCTGGGGCCGCTCGCCGTAGTTCTCGACGATCGCGCGCCAGGCGTCGTCCTCGGTCCCGCTCACCCGACCCAGCGTACGTCGCCGGGTCAGGCGGTCACGCGGGCCACGAAGTCCGCCGACTCGGCGAAGATGATCTCGGCCTCGTGGTCGAGCGTGGCGACGTGGTAGCTGTTGTCGAGGATCCGCTCCGACGCGTCGCGCGAGCTCACGGCCCCCAGCACGGTCTGGCTCGACGAGGAGTCGATGACGTGGTCGACGCTGGAGCGGAAGTAGAGCAGCGGCTGGGTCACCTTCGGCAGGTCCGGCACGACCGAGCGCCACATCTTCAGCACCTCGGCGAGGCCCTTGAGCGGCAACCGTGGGTAACCCACCTCGTCCTGACCGGGCTTCTTGATGTCGTTGACCACCCCCGGCAGCGAGGGAACCAGCATCTTGAGCAGTGGCAGAGCCATCAGCTCCTTGCGCCTGCTCGACACGAACGGGTTGACCAGCACGACGCCGGCGACGTCCCCCGGTCGTTCCTGGGCCAGCCTCAGGGCGAGCGAGCCGCCCATGGACAGCGCTGCGACCACGACCCGGTCGCAGGCCCCGACGAGCGAGTCGAGCGCATCGGACGCGGTCTCGTACCAGTCCGTCCACGCGACCTCGTTGAGGTCCTGCCACCGCGTCCCGTGGCCGGGCAGGAGGGGCACCTCGACCGCGTAGCCCTTGTCGTGGAGGTACTCCGCCCACGGCTTCATCGACGCGGGCGAGCCGCTGAACCCGTGGAGGAGCAGCACCCCGAGGGCACGGCCGTCGGTGAGCTCGGGGCGGGCCGGCCTCGACAGCGGTCGGGCCAGCGGGTGGGTGCTCATGCGGAGGATTCTGCACCAGCCGAGCGGTCGTGCGATGGGACACCCGCGTCGATGGGACTAGGCTTCACCACGTCAGGTCTCGGAACCGTCGGGGAGGGCGTGCGGTGTTCTACTGGTTCCTCAAGTGGATCGCCCTCGGGCCGCTGCTCCGAGTGATCTTCCGTCCCCAGGTCGAGGGCGCCGAGCACGTCCCCGAAGAGGGACCGGCGATCCTGGCCAGCAACCACCTGTCCTACGCAGACTGGCTGTTCATGCCCCTCACGCTTGCGCGTCGTGTCACCTTCGTCGCGAAGGCCGAGTACTTCACCTCGCCCGGCATCAAGGGCTGGTTCCAGAGGAAGTTCTTCGCGGGCGCGGGTCAGGTCCCCATCGACCGCTCCGGCGCCTCAGCGGCCGAGGGTGCCCTCTCCTCGGCGCGACGCATCCTCGAGAGCGGGGAGCTGTTCGGCATCTACCCGGAGGGCACGCGCTCGCACGACGGCCGTCTCTACCGCGGCAAGACCGGCGTCGCCCGGCTCGCGCTCGAGACGGGGGTGCCGGTCATCCCGGTCGCCGTCCTCCGCACCGACGTCGTCGCCCCGCCCGGCAAGAAGTTCGGCACGGTGACCCGGCCGGGCGTGCGGTTCGGGAGGCCGCTCGACTTCTCGCGCTACGAGGGCATGGAGAACGACCGTTACATCCTGCGCTCGATCACCGACGAGATCATGTACGAGATCATGCGGCTCTCCGGCCAGGAGTACGTCGACACGTACGCCGCCCGCGCCAAGGAGGAAGCCAAGCGGGGGGACAAGGACGCCAAGGACGCCGGCGCGGCCGAGCCCGCCGACCAGAAGCAGGCGTCCTGACCCGGCTGCGCCTGTGGTCCCGGCCCGCGCTCGCGGTGGAGGACCGGCTGTTCCGGGCGCTCGCGGTCCTGCGGGTCGTCCTGCTCCTCAACGCCCTCGTCCTCTACGCCTACCGCGCCGGCAACGTCGACCACCCGGTCGCGGGTCTCGCCTGCGTGGCTGTGATGGTCGTCTGGACGGTCGTCGCGATCGCCGCGTACGCCGACCCGACCCGTCGTACGGGTGCCCTTCTCGGCACCGATCTGGCCGTGGCGCTGGCGCTGATCCTGGCGTCGCCCCTGGTGAAGGGGCCGGACATGCAGGCGACGATCCCGGGATTCTGGGTGACCGGGGCACTGGTGGCCTGGTCGGTGCGGTGGGACTGGCGCGGGGGACTGGTGGCGGCCGTCGCCCTCACGGGTGCCGACCTGTCGGTGCGGCAGGACGTCGACCAGGGCAACTACGGCAACATCTTCCTGCTGCTCATCGGTGGACTCGTCATCGGCTTCCTCAGCGAGTCGCTCCGCCTCATGGAGCGCGAGCGCGACGCCGCCCAGCGCGCGGCGATCGTGGGCGAGGAGCGAGCCCGGCTGGCCCGCGCCGTGCACGACGGCGTGCTCCAGGTCCTGGCGCTCGTCCAGCGGCGCGGCGGCGAGCTCGGGGGTGAGCTCGGGGAGCTCGGACGGCTCGCGGGCGAGCAGGAGGCCGCACTCCGGTCGATGATCCGCCAGCAGGACGTCGTTCCCGCACCGGGCGCGGAGCAGGACGTCGCCGCGGCCGTCGAGGGGGTGGCCCGCTCGGCTCGGGTTCCCGTGACCGTCTCGACGCCCGGGGCAGCGGTCGCGTTGCCGGCACCCCTCGCGGCCGGGCTGGTCGCGGCGCTCGGCGCGTGCCTCGACAACGTCGCCACTCACGCCGGCGCGGAGGCGCAGGCATGGGTGCTGGTCGAGGACGAGGGCGACCGGGTGGTCGTCACGGTCCGAGACGACGGCCCGGGCATCGCCGCCGGCCGGCTGTCGCAGGCCGAGGCGGAGGGGCGGCTCGGGGTCTCCCAGTCGATCGTGGCCCGGCTCACCGACCTCGGCGGAACGGCTCGGCTCGACACCGGGCCTCACGGCACGGAGTGGGAGCTCTCGGTGCCGCGTTGAGGGCGCCGTCACCGCAGAACGGTCAGCACCGAGGAGTAGTCGTCGGTCCAGGGCACCGTGCGGTCGAGATCCAGGGGCGACCACCGCTCGCCGGCGCCGACCCGCTCCACGAGGGAGGCGTCGGGTGAGATCAGCACCCAGGCGCTCGGTGTGACCCAGGTCCCGGGCCCGCCCCGGCCTACCGCTCCGTGCCATCCGAGGTCCGCGGTGGCGGCCGCAACAACCGGCACCAGGTCGAAGTGGCGGTTGGAGACGTGCACGGCGATCGCACCGCCGTCGGAGACCTTCTGCGCGTAGGTCCGGAAGGCCTCGCGCGTCAGCAGGTGGACGGGGATCGCGTCCGAGCTGAAGGCGTCGAGGACGACGAGGTCGGCCCGGCCGTCGGGCAGGTCCTTCGCGAGGAGCCGGCCGTCACCGATCGCGACGTCGACCTCCGCCCGGGAGTCGCTGAGGAAGGTGAAGAGCTGTGGGTCGGCCGCGATCTCGGCGATCGCCGGGTCGATCTCCAGAAAGGTCATGCTGTCGCCCGGGCGACCGTAGGCGGCTATGGTCCCCACGCCCAGCCCGACGGCCACGGTGCGCTGCGGTCGGACGTCGGCCATCACGTCGCCCAGGGGTGCCTCGAGCCCGTAGTACGTGGTGGGCGTCCCGGGGGTGGCGTCCACCTGCCGGCCGTGGATCGTCGTCCCGTGCGTGAGCTGGGTGACTCCGTCGCTCGAGCTGACCGCGTAGCTGCCGTAGAAGGTGCGGTCCCGGTGCACCACCGAGGAGCTGCTCATGACGGTGATGCCCACGGTGGCTGCGACGAGCGTCGCGACGAGGGCACGGGGGATCACGGCAAGCACCCAGCCGAGCCCGGCGAAGACCACGAGGCCCACGACGGTCATGGCGGTGCTGCCACCCCGGGAGGCCAGCACGAGTGCCGCTGTGGCACCGGCGATGAGAGCGAGCCCCACCACGAACCGGGCGGCGTCCGGGATCGCGGTTGGTCGGTAGCCCCGAGGACTGCGCCTCACCGCAACGCCGAGCGCCAGAGCCGGCAGGAGCGCCACGATCAGCTGGTACTCCAGCACGCGGTCGAAGAGCACGGGCGCGATCAACCCGTTCACCACGCCGCCCAGAGCGCCGCCGACCGCCACGGCGATGTAGAAGGTGGTGAGGTGCTCGGGCTCCGGGCGGTCCGCCGCGAGAAGGCGGTGGGCCGTGTACCCGACCACGACCACGAGGGCCAGGTCCAGGCCGATCACGACGCTCAGCGGGATCCGGGTCGCCAGGGGCGCGAACATGGTGGCGCAGAGGGCGAGCCCGGCGGTGAGCCGCAGCAGGGTGGGCGGTACGCGGCGCGAGGTCACCGCGAAGGCCGCGACGAACGTCGCCAGGTAGAGGCCGAGCGGGACCACCCAGAGCAGCGGGATCGGCGCGACGTCGGTCGAGAGGTGATGGGTCACCGCGAGGAACAGGCAGGACGGCACGAAGGCGTACCAGCACCAGCGGGCCAGGCGTCGGCGCGGAAGTCGAGTGGGTGTCACCGGGGCCGCGTCGTGGGGCCCTTCGGTGGACCGGGTTCCCAGCAGGCCGCAGGTGGCGGTGAGGACGGCGAACCCCACGAAGGCCCAGCTGAACAGCGTGGTCTGCTGGCCGAGGCTGAGGTAGGGCTCCACGAGGAACGGGTAGGCCAGCAGGCCGCCGAAGCTGCCGACGTTGCTGGCGGCGAAGAGGAAGTACGGGTCGTCCGACCGAGGTCCGTCCGCCCACGAGTACCAGCGCTGGAGCAGCGGACCCGTCGTCGAGAGGACGACGAACGGCAGGCCGATCATGAGGGCGAGCGTGCGCAGCAGCCAGAGGGTCGGAGAACCGTCGGCCGCGGGCGCCGCCGCGGCCGGGAGGGCCAGCGGGAGGGTGGCCAGGGGCAGCGCGAGGACCGCCAGGTGCACGAGTGGCTGTCGACGGCGGGGCAACCTGCTGGTGGTCAGGTGCGAGTAGACGTAGCCGACGAGCAGCAGCACCTGGAAGAACAGCGAGCAGGTGCTCCACACGGTGGCGCTGCCGCCGTACATCGGGAGCAGCAGGCGTGCGACGAGCGGCTGCACCGTGAAGAGGAGTGCGGCGCCCGTGAACGCCGTCAGCGTGAAGAGCACGACCAGCGCGCGGCCGGTGCGCTGTCTCGGGGGGACCGCCACCGGGGGTGGGGTGAGGGTTGCCGTCACGCTCGGAGGCTAGCCACGCGGACTCCCGCGCGTGGTGCGAACGCGCGAACCGTGACCGAACGGTCGTCGTAGGCTGGTCCGTCGTGACCATCCACTCCGGACACCCCTTCGCGGACCCCTCTCCCGATCCCGTACGCCGGTTGCGCGGCCGCGTCACGGGGTCGGTGAGCCTGTGGACGTCGGGCGCGGGTGGCGCGCGGGCCGGCCTGACCGTCTCCTCGATCCTGGTCGCTGGCGGTGAGCCCGGTCGGGTGCTGGCGCTGCTCGACCCCGACGCCGACCTGACCGCGGCGCTGGAGCGGACCGGCCGGGCGGTGGTGCAGCTGCTCTCGTGGCGGCACCGCGACCTCGCCGAGGCCTTCGCCGGCACGGCGCCCGCGCCCGGGGGCGCCTTCCGCACCGGCTCCTTCGAGGAGACGGCGTACGGGCCCTTGCTGACCGACAGCGACACCCACGCCCTGGTGACGCTGGAGGACCACCACGACGTCGGTTGGTCCCGGCTGGTCACGTGTGCCGTCGACGAGGTCGAGGTGGGTGACGACGACGAGCCGCTGGTGCACCGGCGCGGCCGCTTCGTCCGACCGTGAGCGTGTGCTCGGTCTAGGGTCGTCGCCATGACCGAGGACGTGCCGATCCGGGTGATGGTGGTCGACGACCACCCCATGTGGCGCGACGCCGTCGAGCGCGACCTGCAAGACGCCGGCTTCGACGTGGTGGGAGTCGCCGCCACGGGGCAGGAGGCGATCGCGCGGTTCCCGGCCGCGCGGCCCCAGGTGCTCGTGCTCGACCTGCAGATCCCCGGCCCCACCGGGGTCGAGGTGACCGCCGAGGTGCTCACCCACGACCCGTCGGCGCGGGTGCTGATCCTGTCGGCGTCCGGCGAGCAGGCCGACGTCCTCGCGGCGGTGAAGGCCGGTGCCACCGGCTACCTCGTCAAGTCCGCCTCCCGGGCCGAGCTGCTCGACGCCGTACGTCGGGTGGCGGCCGGGGACACGGTGTTCACACCGGGCCTCGCCGGCCTGGTGCTCGGCGAGTTCCGGCGGATGGCGGAGGGACCCGACGAGGCCGAGGAGCAGCTCACCCCGCGCGAGACCGAGATCCTCAAGATGGTCGCCAAGGGGATGTCCTACAAGCAGATCGCCGATCGGCTGGTGATCTCGCACCGCACGGTGCAGAACCACGTGCAGAACACCCTGCGCAAGCTCCAGATGCACAACCGGGTCCAACTCACCCGCTGGGCCATCGCGCAGGGCCTCGACGACGACGATGGTGACGGTGACGAGGGCGCCTGACTGGCGCCGGGCCGGCCGCGGCGACGCCGACGCCCTGGCTGACCTCGAGCGGGCCGCCAACCTGGTCGCCCTCGGGCACCTGTTCCCACCCGCGGAGCACCCGTTTCCCTACGCTGAGGTCCGTGAGCGCTGGCTCGCGACCCTCGACGACGCGTTGGTGACCGTGGAGGTGGTCGACGGTGAGGGTCACCTCGATGCGTTCGTGGCGCACGACCCGCTCACCTTGCGCCATCTCGCCGTCCACCCCGACCGCTGGGGGAGCGGGCTGGCCCGGGCGGCCGTGACGCGCGCCAGGGGTGCGGGAGCCACCCGGCTGTGGTGCCTGGAGGGGAACCACCGGGCGCGTGGCCTCTACGAGCACCTGGGCTGGCGGCCGACCGGCTGCAGCCGGGCCGCGACCTGGCCACCGCACCCCCTCGAGCTCGAGTACGGCGCCGGCCCCGAGGCCCCGGATCGCGCCTAGGATCGCGAGCGTGACCGCGGAGCTGCTGGAGATCGCCGACGAGCTCTACGCGCTGCCGCTCGCCGACTTCACGCCGGCTCGCGACGCCCGAGCCAAGGAGCTCAAGGGCACCGACCTGGCCGCGCCGGTCAAGAAGCTGAAGAAGCCCTCCCTGGCTGCCTGGGTCGTCAACCTGCTCGTGCGCCGGGACGCCGAGCAGATCACCCAGGTGCTCGAGCTGGGTGCAGCCTTGCGGCAGGCCGCCGAGGGCATGGCCGGCGAGGAGCTGCGGGCCCTCACGCGGCAGCGACGTCAGCTCACGGCGGCGGTCACCACCGGGGCCCGGCACCTGGCGTCCGAGCAGGGGGTCCGGGTCACTCCTGCAGTGGCCGACCAGGTCGAGGCGACGCTGACCGCCGCCATGCTGGACGCCCGCTGTGCCGAGGCCGTCCGCAGCGGCCTCCTGGTCACCGCTCTCTCGGCCACGGGGGTCGACGAGGTCGACCTCACCGCGGCCGTCGCCACCCCGGACGCCCTGGGGTTCACCGCGAGCGCCGTCGAGCCGACGCCGCCCGAGCTGCACCTGGTCCCCGACCCCGAGGCCGACGAGAAGGCGCTGGCTGCCGCACGTGAACGGGTCTCCGTCACCGAGTCCGCCCTCGCGGACGCGCGGACGGCCCTCGCGCAGGCCGACGCGACCGTCGACGACCTCGAGGCCAGAACCCTGCAGCTGCAGGCCGAGATCGAGGAGCTGAAGCGCCGGCTGGCCGACCTCGAGACGGCCTCCGAGGATGCCGACGACGAGCTGTCCGAGGCCGAGGACGCCAGGTCCGAGGCGCAGGACGCGCTGGATGCAGCAGCCAGGGAGCACGACCGGGCGACCGAGGCGCTGGCCAGGCTGGGCCGCTAGGAATCGCGGCTACGCTGCGAAGCAGGAGGTGCTCATGCACATCGTTGTCGTGGGAGGCGGGCTCGCCGGCGCCAAGGCCGTCGACGAGCTCCGCGAGCAGGGGTACGACGGGGACATCACGCTGATCGCTGCGGAGCACCACACGCCCTACGAGCGACCACCCCTGTCCAAGGGCATCCTCCTCGGCGACGCCGGGCCGGACGCGCCCTTCGTCCACGAGGCCCACTGGTACGCGGACCACGGGGTCGAGCTGCTGACCGGGACGCCCGCCTCCGCGCTGGACGTGGCCGGCCGCCGCGTCGAGGTCGGCGACCGCACGATCACGTGGGACAAGCTGCTGCTGGCGACCGGCTCCCAGCCCACCCGGCTGGCGATGGTCGACGAGTCCGGCGTCGACCTCACCTACCTGCGGCGCCTCGAGGACTCACTGGCGCTCAAGGAGCGGTTGGGGGGTGACCTGCTGGTCATCGGTGCCGGCTGGATCGGTCTCGAGGTCGCCTCGGCCGCGCGCAAGGCGGGCGGGTCCGTGACGGTCGTCGACACCGCCGAGCTGCCGTTGCTCGGCGTGCTGGGCCCCGAGGTGGCGCGATCCTTCGCGGACCTCCATCGCGAGCACGACGTCGACCTGCGGCTCGACAGCGGGCTGGACTCGATCAGCCGCGACGGCGACCGCATCACGGCCCGGCTCGCCGGCGGGCACGAGGTGCACCCGGACCTGGTGGTGGTCGGCATCGGCGCCCGTCCCGACACCGGGCTCGCGGAGGCAGCCGGACTCGACACCGACGACGGGGTCCTGGTCGACGCGACGCTGCGCACCTCCGCCCCGGACGTGTGGGCGGCCGGCGACGTGGCCAACCACGACCACCCCAGCCTGGGTCGGGTGCGCGTCGAGCACTGGGACAACGCCCAGGAGCAGGGCAAGCACGCCGCGCGCGTGATGCTGGGCGACGACGCCCCCTACGACCGGCAGCCCTTCTTCTACACCGACCAGTACGACCTCGGCATGGAGTACGTCGGGCACGTCGGTCGGGACGGCTACGACGAGGTCGTGGTCCGCGGGGACCTGTCCGGCGACCGGGTCTTCACGGCGCTATGGGTCAAGGACGACCGCGTCGCCGCCGGGATGCACGCCAACGACTGGGACGCCACCGAGACGATCAGGGCACTGGTCGGTCGGGCGGCCGACGACCGGGTCCGCGACCCCGACGTACCTCTCGCCGACCTGGTCTGAGGGTCAGTCCCAGCCCTTCGCCCGGTCGACCGCGGCCAGCCAGCGGGTGTGCGCCGCGTCCGCCTCCGAGCGGTCGGCCTCGGGCTCGAACCGACGGTCCAGTGACCAGGTCGCGCGCAGCGCGTCGGTCGACGACCACACCCCCGTGCCCAGGCCGGCGAGGAACGCCGCACCGAGGGCGGTGGTCTCCACGATCTCCGGCCGCTCGACCGGGACGCCGATCTGGTCGGCCTGCACCTGGCAGAGCAGGTCGTTGGCGGCCGCGCCGCCGTCCACCCGGAGCGAGGCGAGCGTCGACGGCATGGTCTCGAGGACGTCGCGCACCTCGAAGGCGATCGCCTCGAGGGTGGCGCGGACGATGTGGCCACGGGTGGTGCCGCGGGTGATGCCGATGATGAGACCCCGGGCGTGCGGGTCCCAGTGGGGCGCGCCGAGCCCGGTGAGGGCGGGCACGAAGACCACGCCGTCGGAGTCGTCGACCGTCGCCGCGATCGCCGCCGTCTCCGCGGCCGACCCCACGATCTGCAGCCCGTCGCGCAGCCACTGCACGGCGGCGCCGGTCACGAAGATCGCTCCTTCGAGCGCGTAGGTCAGCTCGCCGTCCGGTGAGCGCCACGCGGCCGTCGAGAGCAGCCCGGCGTCCGAGCGCTCGAGCGAGGTCCCGGTGTTGGTGAGGATGAAGGACCCGGTGCCGTAGGTGCACTTCGAGTCGCCCACGTCGAAGCAGGTCTGGCCGAAGAGGGCCGACTGCTGGTCGCCGGCGATCCCGGCGATCGGCAGCGACAGCCCGCAGAAGGACGAGGCGTCGGTCGTCGCCACCTCACCCCAGTTGGGCACCAGGTCGGGCAGCGCGTCGCGAGGCACGCCGAAGAGTCCGCAGAGCTCGTCGGACCAGGCGCCCTCGGCCAGGTCGAGCAGCAGGGTGCGGCACGCGTTGGACACGTCGGTGACGTGGTGGACCCCACGGGTCATGCGGGCGATCAGGTAGGAGTCCACCGTGCCCACGGCGTACCGGCCCTCCTGCACGTGGGTCCACGTGTGGGGCTCGTTCTCGGCCAGCCACACCAGCTTGGTTCCGGAGAAGTACGGGTCGAGCCGGAGCCCCGTCAGCTCTGCCACCCGGTCCTCGTGGCCCTCCTCGCGCAGCCGGGCGCAGATGTCGGCTGTACGCCGGTCCTGCCAGACGATCGCCCGGCGCGGCGAGCCCAGCGTCTCCCGGTCCCACAGGACGACCGTCTCGCGCTGGTTGGTGATCCCCACCGCGGTCAGGTCGTCGCCGTCGACCCGGCCGAGCACCTCGCGCGTGGCCTCGAGCGTGGCCTGCCAGATCTCCTCCGGGGCGTGCTCGACCCAGCCGGGTCGCGGGAAGTGCTGCCGGAACTCCTGGTACCCCGTGGCGACGATCTTGCCCTCGGGACTGACGACGACCGCGGTGACTCCCGTGGTCCCTGCGTCGATGGCCAGCACGCTCATGGATCGACCCTAGGGCACGCAGAGCCGTCGCCCCGGCGGGCCGGAGCCCGACCAGGGCACCTGCCGGGCGGTCAGGCGGTCCCGCGGTCCGGGGGTGCCGACCGGACGACCGCCAGGATCCGCTCGTCGATCCAGGCGAGCTCGGGGTCGACCCGCATCTCGTAGTTCTCGGTGCCGACCCAGGCGTGGAAGTCGCGGTGACCACGGGCCTCGGCGAAGGCCGCGAGCTCGGCCGCCAGGTCGGGAGTGACAGGCACCTTCTCCGCCTCCGTCGAGGCGGTGAGGTAGAGGTCGTTCAGGTCGAGCAGTCGCGCCAGCTCGGGGACCGGGTCGGCGTGGTCGTCGACCCGCAGGTCGACGGCGATGTCGTCGCGGCCGCCGTAGCCCGCGCCGTCGCGGACGACGAGCAGCGCGGCGCTCTGCCGCCCCCGACGGTCCCCGCCGGCCCGGTCGCCGGCGCCCAGCGCGGCCAGCAGCCGGTGCGCGAGGGGCGCGTCGTCGGAGGAGGCAGCCCACGCCTCCTCCATCGCGACCACGACCTCCTCGCCGGTGAGCACGTTGCCCTGGACGGCGTACCCCTCCCCGGTCCGACCACCCGCCCAGTCGAGGCAGGCGGGTCCCGTGTGCGAGACGGCGTTGCCCTCGACGTCGACGATGCCGACCTGGCGGTGGTCGCGGCCCTCGTCCTCCTCGAGCAGCCGCTGCAGCGCCACGCCGGCCGTGGCGCCCTCGTCGAGGTGGGCGAGCGCGATGCCCTTCCACGCCACGTTGGCGTCGGCCTGGGTCGCGATCGCCCCGACGCCGGCCACCGCTGCCGGCACGGCGGAGCCGACGGCGAGGAACTTCGACGCCACGGCGACCCCCCACGACTCACCGTCGGCGGACCTGGCCACGATCGAGAACGTCATGTCCGGAACCGTACTGGGACGGCCGCCGACCGGACGCCGGTCGACAGCGCGGGCGCCGGGCCGCTAGCGTCCTGTTGATCGTTCCAATCAGACTGCGAGGAGTCTCGATGCGCGTCGGAGTGCTGACCGGTGGGGGCGACTGCCCCGGCCTGAACGCCGTGATCCGGGCCGTCGTCCGCAAGGGCGTCAAGGTCCACGGGCTCGAGTTCGTGGGCTACCGCGACGGCTGGAAGGGCCCCCTCGAGGGCCTGACGATGGAGCTCGGGGTCGAGCAGTGCCGCGGCATCCTGCCCCGCGGCGGCACCATCCTCGGCTCGTCCCGCACCAACCCGTTCAAGCTCGACGGCGGTGTCGAGAAGATCAAGGACAACCTCGCCCGCGACGGCGTCGATGCGCTGGTCGCCATCGGCGGCGAGGACACCCTCGGCGTGGCCACCAAGCTCTCCGACCTGGGCGTCGACGTGGTCGGCGTGCCCAAGACGATCGACAACGACCTGTCGGGGACCGACTTCACCTTCGGCTTCGACACCGCGGTCAACATCGCCACCGAGGCGATCGACCGCCTCCACACCACCGCCGAGTCCCATCACCGCGCCCTCGTGGTCGAGGTGATGGGCCGTCACGCCGGCTGGATCGCCCTGCACGCCGGCATCGCCGGCGGCGCCAACATCGTGCTGATCCCCGAGCAGCCCTTCGACATCGAGGAGGTCTGCCGGCTGGTGGAGTCGCGCTTCGACTCCCGCTACTCGCCGATCCTGGTCGTCTCCGAGGGCGCCGTCCCGAAGGAGGGGGGCGACATGACCCTGGTGTCCGGTGAGAAGGACGCCTTCGGGCACGTCCGCCTCGGCGGGATCGGCGACCGGATCGCCAAGGAGATCGAGGACCGGACCGGGGCCGAGGCCCGTGCCGTCGTCCTCGGTCACATCCAGCGGGGCGGCACTCCCACCGCCTTCGACCGCTGGCTCGCGAGCCGGTTCGGCATCCATGCGATCGACGCCGTGGCCGACAGCGACTTCGGCACCATGATGGCCCTGCGCGGCACCGACATCGTGCGGGTCCCGCTCATCGAGGGCACCGGGGAGCTCAAGCTCGTCAGTCCCGAGGAGTACGCCGAGGCGGAGGTCTTCTTCGGCTGAGTGCCGCGGCTCAGGCGCTGGTCAATCGCGCCGCCAGCCGCCACCATGGGCGCCACCACTCTCGGGACGGAGACGTCGTGACCACCACGCCCACGGAGCGCGTCGAGGAGCAGCACGAGCCCCAGCTCGTGCGCGTCCTCGGCCCCCGCCTGCTGCTGCTCTTCATCGTCGGGGACATCCTCGGCGCCGGCATCTACGCCGTGACCGGTGACATCGCCGGCGAGGTCGGCGGTCTCGCGTGGCTGCCGTTCCTCGTGGCGTTCACCGTCGCGACCCTCACCGCCTTCGCCTACCTGGAGCTGGTGACCAAGTACCCCCAGGCGGCCGGCGCCGCCCTCTACGCCCACAAGGCCTTCGGGATCCACTTCGTGACCTTCCTGGTGGCCTTCACCGTGGTCTGCTCGGGCATCACCAGCGCGTCGACGTCGTCGAACCTCCTGGCGGCCAACCTCCTGGTCGGCTTCGGCGTGCAGGACGGAGAACCGGGCTCGACGCTGACCCTGGTCGTCGCCCTCTCCTTCATGGTGCTGCTGGCCGCGCTCAACCTGCGCGGCGTGGGGGAGAGCGTCCGCTTCAACGTCGTCCTCACGGCCGTCGAGCTGACCGCCCTCCTCATCGTGGTGCTCATCGGGTTCTGGGTGATGACCCAGGAGGGCGCCGACCTCGGGCGCATCGTCGTGTTCGAGAACGCCTCCGACCGTTCCATGTTCGCGGCGACGACCGTCGCGACCGCCATCGCCTTCTTCGCGATGGTGGGCTTCGAGGACTCGGTCAACATGGTCGAGGAGACCAAGGACCCCGAGCGGATCTTCCCGCGCACCATGCTCACCGGGCTCGGCATCGCCGTGGTCCTCTACATGCTGGTGGCCGTGTCGGTCGTCATGGTGCTGCCGATCGGCGAGATCCAGGGCTTCGAGGGCGAGACCGGCATCCTCATCGAGGTGGTGCGCGCCGGGCTGCCCGGCCTGCCGGTCGGCGACGTCTTCCCGTTCCTCACGGTCTTCGCCGTGGCCAACACCGCCCTCATCAACATGCTAATGGCGAGTCGGCTCGTCTACGGCCTGGCCCGCCAGGACGTGCTGCCACGGGCACTGGGTCGGGTGCTGCCCGGGCGGCGGACGCCGTGGACGGCGATCGCCTTCACCACCCTGCTCGCCCTCGGCCTCCTGACGTGGGTCACCCTCAACGCCGAGAGCAGCGTCGTGGGCGCGCTCAGCGGCACCACAGGGCTGCTGCTCCTCATCGTCTTCGCGATCGTCAACGTGGCGTGCCTGGTGCTCCGCCGCGACACCAGCACCCGCGGCACCTTCCGCGCCCCGACCGCCCTCCCCGCCGTCGCCGCGGTGCTGTGCCTCTTCCTGGCCGGCCCCTGGGCGCGCGACCCCGAGGACTGGATCCAATACCGGATCGCCGTCGTGCTGCTCGGGATCGGTGTCGTCCTGTGGGCACTCACCTGGCTGGCGAACCGGGGGCTGCGCGCGCAGCGCACCGGTTTCCGCGAGCCGGACCAGATGGCGGAGTGACCCACCTCCCACCCCGTGTCCACGCCTGTCCGCGGATGCAGGAGGGCCCTGCGGCCGCGCGTACGCTTGAGCGGTGAGCTCCATCCCCGATCTCGCCGCGCTCCACGCCAGGGGCGCCGCGCAGCAGCCGACGTACGACGACCCGGCGGCCGTGGCCGCCGCCGTCGCCCGCCTCCGCACCCAGCCCCCGCTCGTCTTCGCCGGCGAGTGCGACGACCTGTTGGGCAAGATCGGGCAGGTCGCCCGTGGCGAGGCGTTCCTGCTCCAGGGTGGCGACTGCGCCGAGACCTTTGCCGGAGTGACCGCCGACAACGTCCGCAACAAGCTGCGGGTGCTGCTCCAGATGGCCGTCGTGCTGACCTACGCCGCCTCGGTGCCGGTGGTGAAGGTCGGCCGGATCGCCGGCCAGTACGCCAAGCCGCGCTCGTCCGACGCCGAGACCCGCGGCGGCGTCACGCTGCCGGCCTACCGCGGCGACGCCGTCAACGGCTTCGAGTTCTCCGAGGCGTCCCGTCGCCACGACCCGCAGCGCCTCGTGGACGTCTACCACGCCTCTGCGGCGACCCTGAACCTCGTCCGTGCCTTCGTCACGGGTGGCTACGCGGACCTGCGCCAGGTCCACACGTGGAACACCGACTTCGTGCGCTCCTCGACCGCCGGGCAGCGCTACGAGGAGATCGCCGACGACATCGACCGTGCGCTGACCTTCATGAAGGCGATCGGCGCTGACCCCGACGAGTTCCACCGCGTCGACTTCCACTCCAGCCACGAGGCGCTCGTCCTCGAGTACGAGCACGCCATGACCCGGATCGACTCGCGGACCGGTGACCCCTACGACGTCTCGGGTCACTTCGTCTGGATCGGCGAGCGCACCCGCCAGCTCGACGGCGCCCACGTCGAGCTGCTGCGCCACATCCGCAACCCGATCGGGGTCAAGCTCGGTCCCTCGACCACGCCGGACGACGCGCTGGCGCTGGCCGACCGGCTCAACCCCGACAACGTGCCGGGGCGCCTGACCTTCATCACCCGCTTCGGTGCCGGGCGGATCCGCGACGGCTTGCCCGCGCTCGTCGAGAAGGTCACGGCGGCCGGGGTCGAGGTGGCCTGGGTCTGCGACCCGATGCACGGCAACACCTTCGAGGCGTCCTCCGGCTACAAGACGCGCCGCTTCGACGACGTCATCGACGAGGTGCAGGGCTTCTTCGACGTGCACCGGGCCCTCGGCACCTGGCCGGGCGGGCTCCACGTGGAGCTCACCGGGGACGACGTGACCGAGTGCGTCGGCGGCAGCGAGCTGCTCGACGAGGCCGGGTTGTCCTCCCGCTACGAGTCGGTGTGCGACCCGCGCCTCAACCGGGTGCAGAGCCTCGAGCTGGCCTTCCTGGTGGCCGGGATGCTCCGGCGTACGGAGACCCCGCCGTCGACGTGACGCCCGCTCGGTTAGGTTCGGCCCCGTGATCGACCTGCGCAGCGACACCGTCACCCGACCGACCGAGGCGATGCGCCGTGCCATGGCGGCCGCCGAGGTGGGTGACGACGTCTACGGCGAGGACCCCACGGTCACCGCGCTCGAGGAGCGTGTCGCGGGGCTCTTCGGCCACGAGGCGGCGCTGTTCACGCCGACCGGGTCGATGGCCAACGTGCTGGCGGTGCGCAGCCTCGTCGCACCCGGCCAGGAGGTGCTGTGCGAGGCGCGTGCCCACATCGCCCGCGCCGAGCTGGGCGCCCACGGTGCGGTCTCGGGGGTCACGATGCGCACCTGGCACGCGCCGGACGGCTCGATCCCCCTCGCCGCCGTCCGTGACATGTACGCGCCCGACATGGGTCCGTTCTTCGTGCCCACCGCCGCGGTTTCGGTGGAGAACACCCACAACTTCGCCGGAGGATCGGTGGCCCCCGTCGAGGACCTGCAGGCGCTGCGCCGGTGGGCCACGGAGGTCGGCACCGGGGTCCACCTGGACGGTGCCCGCATCTGGAACGCCCACGTGGCGACCGGCGTGCCGCTCACGACGTACGGCGAGGTCGCCGACGTGCTGGCGGTGTGCCTGTCCAAGGGCCTCGGTGCGCCGGTCGGCTCCCTCATGGTCGGCTCGGCCCCGGCCGTGGCCGAGGCGCGGGTGTGGCGCAAGCGGCTCGGCGGCGGGATGCGCCAGGTCGGCGTCCTCGCCGCGGCGGGGCTGCACGCCCTGGACCACCACCTCGAGCGGCTGGCCGAGGACCACGAGCACGCGAGGCTGCTGGCGGACGCGGTCGGGGTCGACCCGGCCACGGTCCACAGCAACATCGTCGTCCTGCCCCACGACGACGCCCCGGGTTTCGTGGCGCGGGCCCGCGAGGCCGGCGTCCTCGTCGGGGCCGTCGGGCCGCGCACGGTGCGGCTCGTCACCCACCTCGACGTCGACCGCACGGCGGCCGAGAAGGCCGCCGCCACCCTCGCCTCGCTCTCCTGAGCGGGGTGCGCCCGGTCAGCCGAGGGGAGCGCCGACGAGGCGGACGCTGCTGATGGCGGTGTAGTTCCGGGAGGCGCGCCCGGGTCCGGGCGGGGAGACCGCGAGGACGCGCAGGGTCACCGACTCGGTGTCGACCCGGTCGACGCGGATGCTCTGCAGGTCGCGGGTGTCGCGCAGGCGCTGCGTGACCACGGTGCCGTCGTCGAAGGTCCACTCGACCTCGCGGATCCGGCGGTTCCCGCGGTACCAGTCCAGCTGGCCCCGCGAGTCGGAGGCGGTCTTCGCGTAGCCGTTGACCAGGCCGACCTGCCGCAGCCGGACCGGGTCGTCGAAGCGGAACGTGATCGACTCACCGGTTCCGTCGCCCGGCATCCGCCAGGCCGTGGTGGGGGAGTCGTCGACCATGTTGTCGGCGACGTACTGGACGGTCCGTCCGTCGGTGTCGGTGCTGGGACGGGCGGAGTCGGGTGCCGAGACCGCGGCGAACGGCGCCAGGTTCTCCGGCCGGCCACGCGGTGTGGGTTGCGACTTCTCCCTGCGGTCCCTGCCTCCGTCGTCCGTCTTGTCACTCGTCTCGGGCTCGCTCGGCGCGGCCTCCGCGTCGGGATCCGCCGGCGCCGTGGGCTCGGCCTCCTCCGCGGTCGTGCTGGGGCTGTCACCGCCGACCAGGAGCCACACGCCGAGACCGGCGACCAGGGCCAGGACCACCAGGCCGAGCAGCCAGGGGAGCAGCGCCGCGGGGCCGCGGCGGCGGTGCCGGTGGGAATGGGCGTGCGGCTCGTCCGCCTCGGCACGAGGGGGCGCGGGGGCAGGCGTCGCCTCGACCGGCCCCGGTGCCGCCTCGTCGGCGAACAGGGGGAACCGCGCGGCTTCCGGCGGGTCGGTCGCGGGCGGCGGCAGGACCGGTTCCGGCGGCGGGTCGGTCACCCGTGGCCGTTCCACGGTGTCGGTGCGCCAGTCGGGAGGAGCGTCGACCGGCTGGCCGACCGGGTGCCCGCAGTTGATGCAGAACCGTCCGATCCCGAGCTGGTGCCCGCACTGGACGCAGCTGTTCATGGCCTCGGTCCCCCTCTCGCCGGACAGCCTAGAGGCCGGGGGGCGGTCAGGTCGTGCGTACGGCAGTGGCCGCGTCCTGCCGCCCGACCTGCGGTGGGAGCCGGCGTACGGCGCTGGCGAGCTCGCGCAGGTCGTTGCCCAGCAGCGCCTGCGGACCGTCGCAGAGGGCGTTCTCGGGGTCCGGGTGGACGTCGACGATCACGCCGTCGGCGCCGACGGCGATGGCCGCCCGCGAGAGGGGCACGACGAGGTCCTTGCGGCCCGCAGCGTGGGAGGGGTCGACGATCACTGGCAGGTGGCTGGTCGACTGCACGATCGGCACCGCCGAGATGTCGAGGGTGTTGCGGGTGGTGCTGTCGAAGCTCCGGATGCCGCGTTCGCAGAGCACGACGTCGAGGTTGCCGCGTTGCGCGATGTACTCGGCCGCCATCAGCCACTCCTCGATCGTCGCGGTCATGCCGCGCTTGAGGAGGACGGGTTTGCCCGCACCGCCCACGGCCTGCAGCAGGCCGAAGTTCGCCATGTTGCGGGTGCCGACCTGGAGCATGTCGGCGTGCTCGGCGACCACGTCGACGTCGCGGGCGTCCACGATCTCGGTCACCACCGGCAGACCGGTGGCCCGACCAGCCGCGGCCAGGATCTCCAGTCCGCGCACGCCGAGGCCCTGGAAGGCGTAGGGCGAGGTGCGCGGCTTGAACGCCCCGCCCCGCAGCAGCGTCGCGCCCGCGGACGCGGCCATCCGCGCCGCCTCCATCGTCTGCTCGACGCTCTCGACGGCGCAGGGTCCCGCGATGAGCGTGAAGGTCTCGGGTCCGATCGGCACCTGGTGGGTGTCCGGCCCGACCCAGACGGTCGAGCGCTCCGTGTGGTGCTGACGACTGACCAGCTTGTAGGGGTCGGAGATCCGGTGCACGTCCGCGACGCCCGGCAGCGTCCGCAGGTTGAGGTGGTGGAAGCTGTCCACGTCACCGACCAGCCCGATGATGGTCCGGACCACCCCCTTGGAGACGAACGCCTCGCCTCCGACGCTCTCCACGCGCTCGACGACGTGGGCCACCTCCTCCTCGGTGGCGCCGGGGGACATCACGACGACCATGCGCGCACGCTAGGGGAGGCGGATCACGCCCAGGTCACGGTGACGCCATGTGGACCCGCGCGCGCAGCGACTTCAGCAGCGGGATGCCCGGGTCGCCCGCGTCGCGGGAGCCGGGTGTCTCCAGGACGAAGGGCACCCCCTCGGTGGCGGGGTGGGCCAGCAGCTCCGCGAACGCCGCCACCCCGATGTGGCCCTCGCCGATCTTCTCGTGGCGGTCGCGGAACGCGCCGCGCACGTCCTTCGAGTCGTTGGCGTGGACCAGCCGCAGACGACCCGCGCCCCCGATGCGCACCACCTCGTCGAGCGTCGCCGCGGCCCCTCCCGGATCGTCGAGCGGGGCACCGGCGGCGAAGACGTGACAGGTGTCGAGGCACACCCCTGCCCTCGGGTGGTGGTCGAGGGCGTCGAGGTAGGGAGCGAGGTCGGCGACGCCGGCGCACAGTGACCGACCCTGGCCCGCGGTCGGCTCGAGGAGGAGGGCCGGCCCGGCCCCGTCGTCGCCGTCGGCGGCGTCGGCCAGGGCGTCGAGCAGCGGCAGCAGACCCTCACGCACCTGGCGCATGGCCACGGCGAGGCGTTCGGCGGAGTCGGTGGGGTCGACGTAGGACCCGGTGTGGACGACGACCCCCTCCGCGCCGATGTCGGCCGCGCGGCGCAGGTTGTGGGCGATCGCGCTCACCGACTTCTCGTACGTCGCCGGCGTCGGCGAGCCGAGGTTGACCAGGTAGGGCGCGTGGACGAACACCCGGATCCCGAGCTCCTTCGTCCGCTCGCGGAACTGCGCGTCCTGGCGGGGGTCGCCGGCCGCCTGGGCCCAGCCCCGCGGGTTGCCGGCGAAGACCTGCATCGCCTCACACCCCAGCGCCACCGCCTGCGCCAGCGCACCGTCGACCAGCCCCCGGCCGATCCGGACGTGGGTGCCAACGGGGTTGCGCTCGGCTGCGACGTCGGGACCCACGGCTCAGCACCGTATCCGCCCGCGGCGTCAGATCAGGTAGAGGGTGATGGTGCTGCCCTTGGGCACCATCGATCCCGACCGGGGGTCCACCCGCAGGACGTACTGGAGGCCGATGTAGCTGTCGTCCTCCCGCACCCGCACCGAGAACCCGAGGGACTCCAGGCGCTGTCGTGCGGCGTCGACCCCCGAGGCGACCAGCCCGCTCGGCACCTCGACCAGCTCCGGCCCCTCGCTGACGACGAGCGTCACGGTGTCGCCCCGGTAGAGGGTGCCGCTGCTGGGGTCCTGGCTGATGACGTGCCCCTCGGGAACGGAGTCGGAGTAGGCGGGGTCGCCGCGGACGACCTCGAGTCCCCGCCCCTCCAGGGCGTCCTGCGCCCGGTCGGCGTCCTCCCCGGTCCAGTCCCTCACCCGGATCGGTCTCGGTCCCTTGCTGACCGCCAAGTCGACGACGGTGCCGGGGCGCAGCGAGGTCCCGGTCTCGGGGTCGCTGCCCAGGACGGTGCCCTCCGGCAGCCGCTCGGACCACCGGCCGACCGACTCGCCGAACTCGAGGTTGGCCGCGGCCAGCGCGTCCTGTGCCTCGTCCTCGCTCATGCCCCGGACCTCGGGCACCTCGTAGCGCTCCTTGCCGAGAGAGACCACCAGGGTGACCGTCCCGTCGTCGAGGACCCGCTCGCCGGCCGCGGGGTCGGTGCTGAGCACCCGGCCTGCCGGCACCGTCTCGGAGTACGCCGGCTCGCCCAGGTCGGTCCGGAGCCCGGCCGCCTCCAGCTTGGTGACCGCCGCCGGCTCCTTGAGGCCGAGCACGCTCGGCGTCTGGGTCCAGCGGGCGAACCCGAACCACCAGGCGCCGACGCCGACCCCGACGGCCAGCAGGAGCGCCAGCAGCAGGAGCAGTGGTCCCTTGCGGGAGCGCCGGGGACGACGCCCGGTCGGGGGAGTGGCGGGGACCGGTGGGCGTGGGGGCACCGGCTGGAGGTCGGTGGTGTGGTTGCCGACCACGGCCGGGGCGTCCGCCGGGGCCAGCAGGGTCGCGAGCTCGCCGGTGTCGAACGGGTCGGGCTCGGTGTCCTCGACCATCGGCGGAGCCGGCCGCAGGTCCGCTGCCAGCTCGGGGTCGTCGGTCACCCCGGTGGCCACCGCCTGCGCGACGCGGTGGACGTGGTGGAGCAGGACACCCGCGTCGGCGGGGCGCTGACCGCGGTCGCGGGCCGTGGCGCGCGCCACCAGCGCGTCGACGTACGCCGGCAGCTCGCCCACCCGCTGGGAGGGGGCCGGGACGTCGGCGTGGACGTGCTGGTAGGCCACGTGGATCGGCGACTCGCCCTCGTGCGGCTTGGCCCCGGTGAGGAGCTCGTAGAGGACGACCCCGGCCGCGTAGACGTCGGCGCGCGCGTCGGCGCGGCCGTCGACGACCAGCTCGGGGGCGAGGTAGGACACGGTGCCGATGAGGACCCCACCGGTCGCGGTGTGCTGGGTGTCGGCGCTGACCGCCTTCGCGAGCCCGAAGTCGGCCACCTTCACCCGGCCGTCGTCGGCGATGAGGACGTTCTCGGGCTTGATGTCGCGGTGGATGAGGCCCGCGCGGTGGGCGTGAGCGAGGGCGGAGAGGACCGGCTCGATGAGCGCCAGGGCACGGGCCGGCGGCATCGGGGCCTCCTTGCGCACCAGGTCGCGCAGGGTGTGGCCGGCGACGAGCTCCATGACGAGGAAGACCGTGCCCCCGTCGTTGCCCTGGTCGAAGACGGAGACCACGTGGGGGTGGCTGAGCCGGGCCGCGGCGCGGGCCTCGCGGACGAAGCGGGAGGCGAACTCCTCGTCGTCGCCGAGGCCGGGGTGCATCACCTTGACCGCGACCGTCCGGTCGAGGCGGAGGTCGGTGGCCTCGTAGACGCTCGCCATGCCGCCGCGGGCGATCCGCGGGCCGATGCGGTAGCGCCCGTCCAGGAGGCGGCCGGACACGGGGTCGCCGACAGCGCTGCTCTCACCCACGCGGGCGCGCTGATCGGACGTCACGACGACCCTCCTGCTACCGGACGGGGAAGGATCCGGGTGCTCCATCGTACGGAGATGCGCGGCCCGGTGGCCGCTTGCCCCGGCCCCGGCGTGGCGGCCCGGCTGGTCCCGGCCGGGTGCCGCTGCCTAGGCTGGAGCGGTGAGTGACGCATCGACGCCGTTGCACGAGGCCGACCTCGAGGCGCTCGTGCCCCACTGGTTGGACTGGTCCGAGGCGGCGGCCGAGCTGGGGGTCACCCCCGCCAAGGTGCGGACCATGATCCGCGACCACGAGCTGGCGGCGGCCGTGCCCACCGAGGGCGCCGGGCCCCGGGTGCCGGCAGAGTTCCTCCACGAGGGGTTGGTGGTCAAGGGCCTGCCCGGTCTGCTGACGCTCCTTCACGACGCCGGCTACGACGACCGCGAGTGCATCGCCTGGCTGTTCACCGACGCCGACCTGCCCGGTCGACCGATCGACGCCCTCCGGGAGAACCGCGGCTCGGAGGTCAAGCGCCGGGCGCAGGCCATGGGCTTCTGAGGTGACGGCGCGCGCGACCACCGGTCCCTGGCGGGTCCTGCTCGCGCTCGCCACCGGCCTCGTCCTGGTCGGTCTGTTGTGGTGGCAGGGCGCCGGCGGCGCGGGGACGCTGGAGGAGACAGGAACCGGCGACACCGTCGGCGGACTGCCCACGGTCGAGGTCGCCGAGCTGCCCCCCGAGGCGCGCACGACGCTCGACCTGATCGAGCGCGGCGGCCCCTACCCCTACGCGCAGGACGACGGGACCTTCTTCAACCGGGAGGGGCTGCTGCCCGACCGGCCGGAGGGCCACTACCGCGAGTACACCGTGGAGACCCCGGGGTCCCCGGACCGCGGAGCCCGGCGGATCGTCGCCGGCTCCGACGGCGAGCGCTTCTGGACCGATGACCACTACGCGTCGTTCTGGAGGATCATCGAGTGAGGTTCGAGCAGGAGGTGGAGCTGACGTGAGCGGACTGGCGGCCGTGCTGGCGCGGCACCAGCAGCCCGGGATCTACCGGTGGCACGCGGGCTTCGACGTCGCCGACGTGTGTCACGCGGTCGAGCACGCGGGGTGGCGCTTCGGCTACGTCGACGGGCTCGCCGCCCAGACCAAGTCGGAGTTCCTGGCGCGCGTGGGGGAGGCCCTGGAGTTCCCCGACTGGTACGGCCAGAACTTCGACGCCCTGGCCGACTGCCTGAGCGACGTCGACGGTGGCGACGGGACGGTGCTGCTGTGGGACGGCTGGGGTGCCTTCGCCCGCTCGGAGCCCCAGGCGTTCTCGGTGGCGCTCAGCGTGCTGGGCACGCGCGTCAACGCGGAGCGGGGCGGGCCCTTCAGCGTGCTGATGCGGGGTGAGGGACCCGAGGTGACGGGTGTGACCTGGCTCGACTGACGTGCCGGTCGCCTGACGTGCCGGTCGCCTGACGTGCTGGCGCGGACGGCGTCAGACGGCGCGGTCGGTGGCCGCGGCGGCCAGGTCACGCAGGGTGGCCCGGGCCTCGTCGCGCACGGCGGCGTCCTCGAGGGAGACCAGCGACCGGTGCACGAGATCGCCGATCACGCCCTCCACCTGGGCGTGCGCACCCGAGTCGTCGATGATCCGGCGCAGCTCGGTGAGCAGGGCCTCGTCGAGCAGCGTGCCGAGGCTCCGGTCGAGCAGCGCGGCGTCCTCGGCCGGCGCGGCGTCCAGGGCGAGGGCCACCAGCACCGTGCGCTTGCCCTCGACCAGGTCGTCCCCGGCCGGCTTCCCGGTGGTGGCGGTGTCGCCGAAGACGCCGAGCAGGTCGTCGCGGAGCTGGAAGGCCTCCCCGAGCGGCAGCCCGTACGCCGACAGGCCCGCCAGCACCTCGTCGTCGCCGCCGGCCAGGGCGGCCCCGATGTGCAGCGGTCGCTCGATGGAGTACTTCGCCGACTTGTAGCGCAGCACCGTCATGGCCGCGTCGACGTCAGCCGCCCCCCGTGCCTGCACCGAAACGTCGAGGAACTGGCCCGTGATCACCTCGCTGCGACACAGGTCGAAGAGCCCCATCGCGGCCGCCACCCGCTCCAGCGGGAGGCCGCAGCGACGCAGCAGCTCCTCCGACCAGCTCAGGAGCAGGTCGCCGAGCAGGATGGCCGCCGCGGCGCCGTACTGCTCGGGGTCGCCGCGCCAGCCCGTGGCGCGGTGCTCCGCCTCGAAGGCGCGGTGGACCGCGGGTCGGCCGCGCCGGGTGTCGGAGGCGTCCATGTAGTCGTCGTGGACCAGGGCGCTGGCGTGCAGCAGCTCGAGCGCGGCGCAGGCGCGCAGCAGGGCGTCCTCGTCGGCGTCCTCGGAGCGCCGTACGGCCTGGAACCCCCAGTAGCAGAAGGCGGCGCGGAACCGCTTCCCCCCACGCACCGAGCGCCGTGCCTCCGCCAGCAACCGCGACGCATCCGGGCCCAGGGGGGCCAGCCGGTCACCCATCTCGTCGAGGAAGGCGTCGAGCACGGCCTGGACACGTTCCCGGAAGTCCGCGCCGTCCCAGCTGGTCACGCGGGCGAGACTAGCCAGTGGACGTCACCGGGTCGGGCACCGGCTGCTGCCTAGACTGCCGGTCATGCCCGACCAGGCCCCGCGCCAGAGCATCGCCGACCTCATCCGCGCCGGCGAGCGCTCCTTCTCGTTCGAGTTCTTCCCGCCGAAGGACGAGGCGGGGGAGGAGCAGCTGTGGCGGGCGATCGCCGAGCTGGAGCCCTACCGGCCCACGTTCGTCTCCGTCACCTACGGGGCGGGCGGCACCTCCCGCGACACGACCGTGCGCATCACCGGCCGGATAGCACGGGAGACCTCGCTGGTGCCGATGGGCCACCTCACCTGCGTCGGTCACACCCGTGCCGAGCTGAAGGAGATCCTGGCGTCCTACGACGCCGCGGGAGTGCACAACGTGCTGGCTCTGCGCGGCGATCCGCAGTCGGGTCCGCGGGCTGAGTGGACCCCCACACCGGGCGGCTTCACGCACGCCTGCGAGCTGGTCACGCTGGCCGCGCCGCGGTTCACGGTCGGGGTGGCGGCCTTCCCGGGCGGTCACCCCGGCGCCGACTCGATCGAGCGCGACACCGCGGTCCTGCTGGAGAAGCAGCGGTGCGGTGCCGAGTTCGCGATCACCGACATGGTCTTCCGGGTGGCCGACTACCTCGAGCTGGTGGGGCGTGCCCGCGCGGCCGGGGTCGAGATCCCGATCCTCCCGGGCATCATGCCGATCCTGAACCTGCGCCAGGTCGCGCGGATGGCCGAGCTCTCCGGTCGCGAGATCCCGGGCGACGTACGGCGGCGGGTCGAGGTCTACGCCGAGGACCCGGTGGCGCTCCGCGCCGAAGGGATCGCCCTGGCCGCCGAGCTGTGCGAGGAGCTGCTCGACCGCGGTGCGCCGGGGCTCCACTTCTACACGCTCAACCGGTCCCGGGCCACCCGCGAGATCTTCGCTGCGCTCCAGATCACGGCCTGAGGGCGACCGGTCACGCAGGCCCGATGGCCTGGGCGACCAGGGCGGCCGAGAGCCCCACGAACGGGACCTGGCCGCCGGGGGTGGCGTGGGCGCCGGCGGCGTAGACCCCCGGCACGGGCGTGGTCGGGCCGAGCCGGTGCCGCACCGTGCCCCGGCCCTGCCACAGCACCCCCATCGCCGACCCCGTGTGCTCGACCTGTGAGCGGGGAGAGCGTTCCACCCGGGTGACGATGCGCGCGCGAAGGTCGAGGTGCTGGCGGGCGAGCGCCAGGACGAGGTCCTCGGCGATCCGGCCGCGTCCCAGGACCGTCCACGCGTGGTGGCCCGCGGGTGCCCGGCCGCCGGTCCTCACCACCAGCAGCGGGTCGCCGTGGAGCACCAGCTCGTGGCCCACGTCCGGCAGCGGGCCGGCGAGGCCGAGGTGGGTCACGACGGGCGGTATCGCCGGCATGGTGCGGGCGACGTACGGCGCGAGGGTGGGGAGACGGCGCGGGTCGACGGCACACACCACGGCGTCGGCGTCCAGCGAGCCCGACGCCGTCAGGACACCGACGCAGCGGCCCTCACGCACCACGAGGTCGCGGACGGCGGTGCCGGTCTCCACCTCCACCTTCCGGGTGGCCAGTCGTCGGGCGAGGGCGTCGGTCAAGGCCGCGAGCCCGCCGGGGACGGTCCAGGCGCCGAAACGCTGCTCCAGGTAGGCGTGGACGCCCACCCACGCCGGCACGTTGCGCAGGTCGTGACCCTCGAGGACGTAGCGGTGGCCGGCGACGAGGCGCAACCGCTCGTCGCGGAAGGCTCGGCGCAGCCGTCGCTGCATCGTCTCCCGGCTCTCGAGGACTGCCGCCAGCTCGCGGGAGAGGTCGTCACGCGTCCACGGCACCTCCAGGTACTGGCGGCGTACCGTCTCCCAGACGTCGGTGTAGGCCGCGACGTGGTCGACCCAGGCGGCACCGAGTCCGGACCCGAGCTGCTCGAAGGCCTCCAGCTGGCGGGCGCGGGAGCCGCCGGGCAGCCGAAGCTCGGTGCCGTCCTCGAACCGGTGGGTGCGGATGACCTCGACGGGCTCGAGGTCGACCTCCTTCTCCAGTGGCCGCCCGGACTTGCGGAACAGGTCGCGGAGCACGGCCGGCAGCAGCGTCGAGTGGGCCCCCCGGTCCCAAGCGAAACCGTCGCGGGTCTCGAGCGTCAGGGCACCCCCCAGGGTCTCGCTGCCCTCCACGAGGGTCACCTGGTGGCCGAGCTTGGCCAGCCGCGCGGCCGACGCCAGCCCGCCGAGCCCCCCGCCCACGACCACGACCCGCATGGGTCGGAATCTAGCCGGGTGGTGGCGCCGGGGACGTCACCGCGTCACCGCTCCTCCGGCCCCGCCAGCGTCGCCAGCCACGCCGCACCAGCCGAGCCACGAGGTAGAGCACGATGAGGCCGACGGCCAGCAGGACGCCGGCGATCGCCGCCGCCGCCCGCGGGTTCTCGATCGCGAACCAGACCACCCCGAGCACCGCCAGGTCCTCCCCGATGCTGGCCGCGACGTTGGAGACCGGCTCGGGGGAGGTGTTGATCGCCAGGCGGCTGCCGGCCTTCACCAGGTGCGAGAGGAGGGCGGTGCCACCGCCGACCACGCCGAGGACCGCCTGCTCGAGAGAGGAGGCCTCGCCGGCCAGCAGCACGCCGATGACCGCCCCCGCGGTTGGTCGGATCGCGGTCGGCACGGCGTCCCACGTCGAGTCGAGGTAGGGGATCTTGTCGGCGACGAACTCCAAGGCGTAGAGGACCCCGGCCGCCAGCAGCACTGGCCAGGAGCCGAGGACGTCGGGGACCTGCTCGAGGTAGCCCGTCCGGTCGGCCAGCCCGAGGAACAGCACCACGAGGTAGGCGTTGACGCCGCTGGCCCAGCCGGTGGAGAAGGCGAGGGGGAGGGCGTCCACGCCCCGATCATAGGGACGCCGCGGCGACGCCGCCCGCGGTCAGTCGACGTCGACCTCGGTGGCGCCGGTGAGGGCGAGCAGCTCGTCGTACGTCGTGGAGAAGACGGCCGCCGGGTGCCCGGCCGCCGCCCACACCACGGGGTGGCGGCTCAGCCAGCGGTCGAGGTAGGTCGGGACCGGGGAGGGGTGGCCGATGGGCGACACGCCGCCGATGACCTGGCCGGTGTGGAGCCGGACGAAGTCCTTGTCGGCCCGGGCGAGCTCGCCGGCACCGATCCGGGCGGCCGTGGCCGCCACGTCGACGCGGTGCGCGCCGGAGGTGAGGATCAGCACCGGGTTACCGTGGTCGTCGAGACCGGTCCTGAACAGCAGGCTGTTGGCGATCGCGCCCACCTCGCAGCCGAGGGCCTCGGCGGCCAGGGCGGCGGTGTGGACCGACTCGGGCAGCAGCACGATCTCGCCGGCGCCGCCGCGCCGCTGGTGCTCCTCGCGGAAGCGGGTGATCGCGGGGTGCTCGGTGGACGGCATACTGCGGACCCTAGCCAGCGACGGCGCGGGGCCCCCAAGGATGTCGGGCCAGGGGATGTCGGGCCAGGGGATGTCGGGCCGGGGACCGGCCCGACGAGGTCGACCGGGGGAGAAGGAGACGTGGATGGGGCGGCAGCGGCCGAGCTCGGTGAGCAACGCGGTCCGGGTGCAGTGGTTGCTGGTGGCACTCAGCGCCTTCGCCACCCTGCTGACCGTCCTGCTCCGTGACGACCTGCTGCGTGCCTGGGTCGAGTCCAACGCCACCGCCCGGGCGATCGTCGAGGAAGGCGGTCTCGAGGCGCTGCGCGACAGCGTGATCTCGGTCCCGGCGTTCGTCCCCGTGGCCGTGGTGTCCTTCCTCGTCTACGCGCTGCTGGCCTGGGTGCTGGCGGTGCTGTTCCGCGAGGGTCACGGCTGGGCCCGGTGGTCCCTGGTCGCCCTGGCGGCCTCGCACCTCTTCGGTGCCTACGTCGTCTATCGCGCGGACCCGCCGACGCCGTTCCTGTCGCTGGTCGTCCTGGCGGCGGTGCTCGACCTGGCCCTCGCCTGGTTCCTGGTGCAGCGCGACACCGCCGAGTGGGTGCGGGGAGCCGCGCTCGCCGACCAGCACGACCACCCCTCCCGCCCTTCCTGATCCGGCCTGATCCGGCCTGATCCCGGCCTGACCCCGGCTCGCCGACGAACCCTTGACGGGAGGTCGGTCCGGCGGTGTACCGTGGTCTTGTTCGAACACATGTTCGATGACCCGGTGGGGGCGACCTCGACCCCCGCCCCCGCCGGGTGGACCACCAGGTCGCTGTCCGTGCGGGGTCGAGGGGTCGACGACACCGGGAGGAGCACGACGGTGAGGCGGTACGACGACCCTGTGGAGGTGCGCCGGGGCTGGGTGGAGGGCCCGGCCCATCGTGGCGAGGGACCCGAGCAGTTCCTCTGGCACGGACGCTTGTGGAAGGTGCGGTCGGTGCTGGCCCGCTGGGTGGAGACCGGTCCCTGGTGGCAGGCGGCCGGCGTCCGGGCGGTGATCGGGTCCGACGGGCCCGCCGAGCACCTCGGGCACGTCGGGCAGGTCGGGCACGTCGGGCAGGTCGGGCACGTCGAGGCGGGGGTCGCGCCACCCGCCGACCTGCTGGGGGAGCGGGAGCTGTGGCGGGTCGAGGCCGGCCGTGGACCCGACCCGGGCGCGGACGCCGGGGTCTTCGACCTCTCCTTCGACTGGACCGTCGGCAGCTGGCAGCTCGTCGGCTGCGTCGACTGAGGGCCGGTCACGATGCGACCTCACGACCACGTCTCCCACCCCTCGGCGTCGCAGCCCACCACCCCGGTCGGGCTCCCCGCCACCACCCACGCCTACCTCGACCGGGCTGCAGCCTCGCTGCAGGAGGCGATCACCGCCCCCGACGTCCCCACCCGTTACGCCTGCGCCCACGTGGCGGCGCTGCGGGCGGCCGCCGCGTTGCTGGCCGCCCGTGCCCGACCGGCCGCCGGGCGGCGACGCCAGCAGCGCAACGCCTGGGTGCTGCTCGCGGAGGTCGCCCCCGAGCTGGAGGAGTGGGCGCGGTTCTTCGCCGCCGGTGCCGCGAAGCGGGCCGCGGCCGAGGCGGGCTCGACCCGGGCGGTCACCGAGCGGGAGGCCGACGACCTGCTCCGCGACGCCGACCGGTTCCTCCACGTGGTCGAGCAGAGCCTCGGGCTGGTCCCGCACCCGGCGCTGCCGGGGTGGATCACCGTGGTCGCCGGCGGGCGGACCGGTGTCGCCTGAGCCTTTCGTCCATCTCCACGTCGCCTCCGGCTACTCCCTGCAGTACGGCGCGTCCCACCCCCACGCCCTGGTCGAGCGGGCCGCGGAGCAGGAGATGGACACCCTGGCCCTCACCGACCGCGACGGCACCTACGGCGCGGTCAAGTTCGCGACGGCCTGTCGGTCCGCGGGCATCCGACCGGTGCTCGGCGTCGAGCTGGCGCTCGATCCCGGGGACAGCCCACGTCCGACGAGCCGGTCACGGACGCCGGTCAGGGGCGGCGCGTTCCGCGACCTGCCCGGTGACCGCGGGGGCCTGCCCCGGGTGACGTTGCTGGCCCACGCGGGTGGTCCCGGCGGCGGCCGGGCCGGGTGGGCGGCGATCTGCCGACTGCTCTCGGCGGTCCACCTCGCCGGCGAACGGGGCCGTCCGGTGGCCACCCTCGACCTGCTGGCTCCCTACCTCGGGAGTGGCGACGTGGTGGTGCTGCTCGGACCGGGATCACCGGTCGGTGCCGCGGTGACCCGCCGTCGCGACGACCTCGCGCTGGCCGCGCTCGCGCCGTGGCGGGAGGTGGTCCCGACCGCCAACCTGCTGCTCGAGCTGGTCTCCCACCGGCTCCCCGGCCGCGAGGGTGGTTGGGGTCCGGGCACCACCGTCCACGCCGCCCGGATGGCCGGCCTGGCACGGCAGGCGGGGCTGGGGACGGTGCTCACCAACGCGGTCCGCTACGCCGACCGGACCGACGCCCCGACCGTCGACGTGCTCGACGCGGCCCGCCGGCTGGTCGCCCTCGACCGGCGCCACCTCGACCGGGGCAACGCCGAGGGCTTCCTCAAGTCCGGCAAGCAGATGGCCGAGGTCGCCGAGGAGGTCTGCCGGATGAGCGGCCTGGCTGCCGACAGCGAGCGCGAGGCACGCCGGCTGCTGGCCGCGACCCGGGCCGTCGCCGACCGGTGCGCCCTCGACCCCCGGGGCGACCTCGGGATCGGCGAGGTCCACCTGCCCGAGCTCGAGGTCGCCGGCGGGCTCGACCGGCTCGACCGGCAGGGGGGCGCGGTGGGGGGTGATCCGGCCGACGCGCTGCTGCGCCAGCGCTGCGAGGCGGGCATCGGCCGTCGCTACGGCTCCGCGCCGCGGCAGCGGATCTGGAAGCGGCTCGACGACGAGCTGGAGATCGTCCGCGGCCTGGGCTACGCCTCCTACTTCCTCACCGTCGGCGACATCACCGACCTGGTCCGCGAGATGGGGGTGCGGTGCGCCGCCCGGGGCTCCGGTGCCGGGAGCCTGGTCAACTACCTGCTCGGTGTCTCCGGGGTCGACCCGCTCCGCCACGACCTGCTCTTCGAGCGGTTCCTCTCGCCGCTGCGCGGGTCCCTGCCCGACGTCGACCTCGACGTGGAGTCCGCCCGCCGGCTGGAGGTCTACGAGGCGATCCTCGACCGCTACGGCGGCGAGCGCTGCGTCTGCGTGTCGATGATGGACACCTACCGGGTGCGCCACGCCGTGCGTGACGTCGGCGCCGCACTCGGGATGCCACCCGGCGAGGTCGATGCCATCGCCAAGGCGTTCCCCCACATCCGGGCCCGCGACGCGCGGCTTGCGCTGCGCGACCTGCCGGAGCTGGCGGCCAGCGGCCTGACCGATGCGCGGCTCGACCTGTTCTTCGGTCTGGTCGAGCGGCTCGACGGGCTGCCCCGCCACATCGCGATGCACCCGTGCGGGGTGCTGCTCTCCGACACCACCCTGCTCGACCGGACCCCCGTCGAGGCCTCCTTCGCCGGCTTCCCGATGAGCCAGTTCGACAAGGACGACGTCGAGGAGCTCGGGCTGCTCAAGCTCGACGTGCTCGGCATCCGGATGCAGTCGGCGATGGCCCACGCCGTGGCCGAGATCGAGCGGGTCGACGGGCAGCGGATCGACCTCGACGACGAGGCCCAGGTGCCCTTCGACGACCCCGACACCTACCGGATGATCAGCGAGGCCAGGACCCTCGGTGTCTTCCAGATCGAGTCGCCCGGCCAGCGCGAGCTGGTCGGCAAGTCCGGCATCGAGTCGTTCTCCGAGATCATCACCGACATCTCGCTGTTCCGGCCGGGGCCGGTCAAGAGCGACATGATCACCCCCTACCTGGAGGTCAAGCAGGGCTGGGCGGAGGTCGCCTACCTCCACGACGACCTGCGGCCGATCCTCGAGGGCACCCACGGCGTGGTGGTCTTCCACGAGCAGGTGATCGAGATGATCGCCCTCTTCGCCGGCATCTCCTACGCCGAGGCCGACGAGAAGCGCCGGGCGCTCGGTGACGTCGACGGCATGGCCGAGACGAAGCTGTGGTTCTACCCCCGGGCGCTGGGCCGCGGTTACCCGCTGCCGGTCGTCGACCGGGTCTGGGAGGTGCTGGCGGCGTTCGCGAGCTTCGGGTTCTGCAAGGCCCACGCCGCGGCGTTCGCGCTGCCGACCTTCCAGTCCGCCTGGCTCAAGGCCCACTGGCCCGCCCACTTCCTGGCCGGGGTGCTCACCCACGACCCCGGCATGTACCCCAAGCGGCTGATCCTCGACGACGCCCGCCAGTGCGGCATCCCCGTGCTCGGGATCGACGTCAACGCCAGCGGCCGCGAGCACCTCGTGGAGCCGGTGCCCGGCGACCCGGGGGAGGGGGCTGTCGAGACCACCCACGCCATCCGGCTCGCACTGTCCGAGGTGAAGGGGATCAGCGACACCGAGGTGGCCCGGATCCTGGCCAGCCGCCCCTTCCACTCCCTGACCGACTTCTGGCACCGCGCCAGGGTCTCCCGGCCGGTGGTCGAGCGGCTGGTGCTCACCGGCGGTTTCGACCGGCTCTACGACATCGGGACGCCCACGGCCCCCTCGGCCGGCCCCACCCGCCGTGACCTGCTGCTGCAGGTGACCGAGCTCGACCGCCACGCCCGGTCCCTCGACCGCGCCGCGCGCGGGCGCGGCCTCGGCTCCCGGCGCCGGCTGACGCCGTCCCGCACCGAGCCGGTCCCGGCGGCCGCCGGCCGCAACAGCACCGACCCGCTCGACCGCGCGGCTGCACCCCCGACCGAGCGGCACGCGCTCGCCCACGGCGGGGTGTGGGCCCGCGCCAGCGCGCAGTCGCGGGCGACCCCGCCGGCGGCGCCGGTCGACTCCGTCCAGCTCACCCTCGACCTCGACGACCGGCCGGGGGAGGGTGAGGTGTCCGGTCTGGAGGTGTCGGGGCTGCCGGAGATGACCGCCGAGGAACGGCTCCGCGCCGAGCTGGAGATCCTCGGCCTCGACGTCAGCAGCCACGTCGTCGACCGCTACGCCGGGTTCCTCGACGAGCTCGGCGTCACCCGCAGCCGTGACCTGCTCCAGCGGCGCAGCAAGGCCGAGCTGCTGGTCGCCGGGGTCAAGGTCGCCACCCAGACGCCCCCGGTCCGGTCCGGGCGCCGGGTGGTGTTCCTGACCCTCGACGACGCCACCGGCCCGGTCGACGCGACCTTCTTCGAGGACGCCCAGGGTCCCTACGCCGCCACGGTGTTCGGCTCCTGGTTGCTGGTGGTGCGCGGCGAGCTGCGCCGGACCGGCTACCGCGGGGTGTCGCTGCGGGCGACCGGTGCCTGGGAGCTGCCTGCCCTCCACGACCTGTGGCAGCGGGACGGGATCGACGCGGTCCACGAGGCCATCGCCACCGTTCCGGAGGGGTTCGTGCACCCCGCGCAGCGGCGGGTGCTGGTCCACAGCAGCGGTTTCCAGATGTCGCCCTACGCCGACATCAAGCCGGCCGGCGACCCCGTCAAGGGTCCCCTCACCGACATGGCTCGCAAGCTGTGGCACACCAGCCCCGGGAGCCCCGGATGACCTGCCCGTTCCCCGCCCCGTCCGGGCAGCCGTGGCCGGGCCGGGCCGGGACCCACGACCCCCTAGGGTGGGGCGCATGCCGACCGAGCGTCCCAGCGAGCGCCGCAGCGCGGCCCGGACCGCCGTGGTGTGGGAGGGACTGCGTCCCCTGCTCGATCGTGCTCCCGCCCAGGACGTCCTCGACATCGGTGGCGGCACCGGCGGGTTCGCGGTGCGGGTTGCCGAGCTGGGCCACCGGGTGCGGGTGGTCGACCCCAGCCCCGACGCCCTGGCCGCCCTCGACCGCCGTGCCGACGAGAGCGGGGTCGAGGTCACCGGCCAGCAGGGCGACCTGTCCACCCTGCTCGAGGTCGTCGACCCGGGCAGCGTCGACGTGGTGCTCTGCCACGGGGTGCTCGAGGTCGTCGACGACCCCGCCGCCGGGCTCGCCACGATCGGGGAGGTGCTGCGCCCCGGGGGCGTGCTCAGCCTGCTGGTCGCCCAGCGCCATGCCGCCGTGGTCGCGCGCGCCCTGGCCGGCCACTTCGAGCAGGCCCGGACGATCCTCGACGGATCCGAGCCGGCGTCGCGGTCCGGCCGCCGGTTCACCGCACCCGAGCTCGAGGAGCTGCTCGCCGCCGCCGGTTTCTCACCCGCCACGACCCACGCGGTGCGCGTCTTCGCCGATCTCGTCCCCGGCACGCTGCTCGACCTCGAGCCCGGTGCCACCGCGGCCCTGCTCGACCTCGAGAAGGCCGTCTCCGAGCGACCCGACTACTTCCCGCTCGCCGCGCAGCTCCACGTCGTCGCCTCCCGCTGACCACCGTCGCCGGAAGGTGGCGACATGAGCGAGGCGTCCCTGGCCTGCCCGATCCTCCACGTCGACATGGATGCCTTCTACGCCTCTGTCGCGACCCGGGACCGGCCCGACCTCGCCGACCAGCCGGTCGTGGTCGGCGGCGGCAGCCGGGGGGTGGTGCTCTCGGCCAACTACCTCGCCCGCCAGTACGGCTTGCAGTCGGCGATGCCGATGACACGCGCCCGTCGGCTCTGCCCGCGTGCGGTGGTCGTCGCGCCCGACTTCGACACCTTCTCCATGGTCTCCGGCTCGGTGATCGAGACCTTCCGCCGGGTCACCCCCCTCGTCGAGGTGCTCTCGCTCGACGAGGCGTTCCTCGACGTGCGTGGAGCCACCCGCCGGCTCGGCACACCGCGGCAGATCGCCGAGAACCTGCGGGCGGTCGTCCACGACGAGCAGGGCATCACCTGCTCGGTCGGGGTCGCCGCATCACCGTCGGTCGCCAAGCTCGGCAGCAAGCGCGCCAAGCCCGACGGGGTGGTGGTGGTGCCCCCGGACGAGGTCGCCGCGTTCCTCCACCCGCTCGACGTCGGTGAGCTCTACGGGGTGGGGGAGAAGACCCGGGCGATGCTCCACCGGCTGGGGCTGGTCACGGTCGGCGACCTCGCCCGTACGCCGGTGCGCACCCTGCGACGCGCGGTCGGCCACCACCTCGGCGGACACCTCCACGAGCTGGCCTGGGGCACCGACGAGCGGCCGGTCGTGGCACGCCATGCCCCGGCGTTCTTCGGAGGCGAGCCCGACCAGTCGATGGGGGCCCAGGAGACCTTCGGTCGTGACACCGACGACCGGGAGGTGATCGTCCGTGAGCTGCTGCGACTGGCGGCGAGGGTGGGCCGTCGGATGCGGGTGGCGGGGGTGGCCGGGCGCACCGTCACCCTGACCGTCCGGTTCGCCGACTTCACCACCATCACCCGCTCACGGACGCTGTCCGAGGCCACCGACGTCACCGTCGAGATCCACCGAGCGGTGACCCGCCTCTACGACGCGCTCGGGCTGCAGCGGGCCCGGGTGCGGCTGGTGGGGGTGCGCGTGGAGGGGTTGCTCCCTCGCGACCAGGTCCATCGACAGCTGGTGCTGGGGGAGCGGGAGCACGGATGGCCCGAGGCCGACCGTGCCGTCGATCGAGCCACCCACCGTTTCGGGGGTGCCGCCGTCCGACCTGCCAGCCTCCTGGGGTGAGGCGCATGGTCACGGGACGGTGTCGGCGAGAATTATTTCCGGGACGGAGTACCGACCTCACCACGGGCTGCCTATGCTGGACTCACAACGACCCGAGGCTCACGAACACCGGGAGGATGCCGTGCCTCTCTCCGAGGAGGAGCTGCGACTGCTCGAGCAGATGGAGCGCGCCCTCGTCGAGGAGGACCCGAAGTTCGCCTCCACCCTGCGCGGCACCTCGCTCCGCAGTGTCGCCCGTCGTCGCGCGATCCTCGCCGGCGTGGTCTTCGTCGTGGGTGTCGCGGTGATGATGACGGGCGTGGTCATGCAGATCATCCCGGTGGGCATCGTCGGCTTCCTCATCATGCTGGCCTCGGCGACCCTCGGCCTCAGCGTGGTGCGCGGCCAGCACGGCGCGCCCCCGGCGCCCGCCGACGAGGCCGAGCCGAGCACCAAGAGCGGCTTCACCGTCATCCAGGGCGGCAAGAAGCAGGGTCGTCGGCCCCGGAGCAACACCTCCGGCTCGTTCCTCGAGCGGATGGAGGAGCGGTGGCGCCGCCGCCGCGAGGGCGGCGGTTTCTGACCGCAGGACGTTGACCGGCCGAGCCGGTCGACGAGCGCGGCCCGGACTCCTCCGGCCCCGCTTCCCAGGCTCTCGGCCCGCTGGCCCTCCCCGCCCCTCGCACTACCCGACGTGGTCGACCACGCCGCCGTGCCGGACAAGGGTGGGCGCCACGACCGTCTCCGGAGGCCGACGCCACGGCAGCAGGGAGACCGGCCACCACGTCGCCCGACGCCGGGCCTTCTGGTTCGCGCCGGCCCACAGCGAGGTGAGCACCGCCTCGGCGTCCTGCCCCAGCTCGGCATCGATGACGCGCCGCTGCTCGGGGCGGGCGTAGCGCCGCCGTTCCAGCCTCCCCACCAGCCGGTCGAGCCCGGCGACGGCGCCGGGGGCGATGTGCTCGCCTCGGCGCGGCCGCTGAGGTGTCTCGGCGGCGGGGTCGCCCAGGAAGCGGACCAGGTGGTCACGGGTCTCCCGGGGTGAGCGCTGCTCCGGCCAGTCGACGCCCAGGTCGACGGCCGTGGCGCGGAGCTCGGCCCACACCTGCTCGACGTCACCGCGCAGGCGGCGTCGGTGCTGCGTGCGGCGCAGGGTCCTCGGCAGCCACAGGAGCAGGAGCCCCACGGCGAGCCCGCCCAGGACCGGGAGCGCCCGGACCAGGGCCGACGGCTGCTCGCCGGCTGCGCCGGCCTCGCCCTCCGGCAGTCGGCCCTCGTCGAGGCGGGGGTCGGGCTGCAGTGTCTGCGACGGGTCGGCCGTGGGGCCGGGCTGCTCGGTCTCCTCCGGAGCGCCGGGCTCGGTGAGCTGCGTCTCGGTGTAGCTGGGGACCCCGGGGACCCGGTCGGCCGGCGTGGGCTCGAAGCGCACCCAGCCGGCGCCGGAGAAGTAGAGCTCCGGCCAGGCGTGCATGTCCCAGGCGGAGTACTCCCAGGTGTCGGGCCCGGTGCGGTCCGGCGTCAGGAAGCCGACCGCGACCCGGGCCGGGATCCCCAGTGACCGCGCCATGGCCGCCATGCTCGAGGCGAACTGCTCGCAGTAGCCGACCCGGCCGTTGTTGCCCTCGGTGAGGAAGGCGACCATCTCGTCGGTCCCGTTGCCCGGGGGCACGTTCTCCAAGCTGTAGGAGAACCCGCCGTCCTCACGGAACCACCGCTGGAGCGCCACCGCCTTCTCGTAGCGGGAGGGGTAGTCGCGGGTGACCTCGAGCGCGAGGTTGCGCACGTACGCCGGGAACCCGTCGGGGAGCTCGACCAGGTCAGGGCTGACCTCGCCCGCCCAGTTGGGGGCCCGGTCGAGCAGTGCCCGGTCGAGCTCACGTTCCACCTCGACCATCCGGTACTCCTGCCCGGCGGTGGTCACGGAGCGGTCGGCGGAGAGGATGTCGAGGGTCGCGGTGTCGTAGCGCCAGTCGCCGCCGATGTAGACCTCCTCGACCGGGAACGCCGTGGGGAGCCACATCGACTCCAGCCCCTCGAGCACGGCCACCTGGTGGTCGAAGGTGCGCTCCTCGACCCCGGGGGCGATGTCTGCGACGGGCAGTGGACCTCGCGCCTGCTGGTCGCCGGGGATGTCGCGGTCGCCGGTGCTCCACTCGTTGTCGGTGAAGTTGTTGAGGACGGCGATGCGCAGGTAACCGGGGTCGGGGTTGTCGGTGGCGAACCGCACCAGTGGGATGTCGTTGCCGCGGTTGAGGTCGCGGCGCAGGTCTGTCATCGGGTTCTCGACCGTGATGTCGTCGCCGGAGCCGCTGCCCGGGCCGAAGCCGAAGACCGACAGGGAGAGGGTCGGCACGAACTGGGGGATGAGGACCGCGAGGACGAGCGAGGCGAACCCCAGGGATCCCGCGGCGGCCCGGACCGTGGGCGAGGCGCCGGTCAGGTCGCGCCCGCCGCCGACCCCGAGCCCGCGGCCCCAGCGCGCGACCAGCTCGCGCTGCTGGACGAAGAGCAGCAGCAGGAAGCCGGCTGCGGTCAGCGCGAACGTCCACCACGGCACCCCGTCGCCGAGCAGGCTCACGGGGATCGCGTAGATGGTCAGCAGCGGCAGTCCCGCGAGCGGCACCCGCCGCAGGCCGTTGACCGCGACGTCCACGAGCACGAGGCACAACCACCCGCCGAGGACGAGGATCGGGGCGATGCTCGCTGCGTCCGCGGGCACCGGTGCCTCGTAGGTCTGGGAGCTCTCGACCGCTGCAGCCAGCCGCTGCCCCAGGGCCGACCAGCCGGCACTGGTGAAGACCGGGGTCCCCGCGACGAGGCTTCCCGCGAGCAGGCCCGTGCCCACCACCTGCCCGAGGACCACCACCGGTTCGGGGAGCCGGGCGAGGTGGAGGAGGGCACCCGTGCCGGTGACGACGAACGCGAGGACCAGCAGCGGGCGGAGGTAGTCCCCGGCCGCCTCGCTGAAGCCTCCCCACGCCAGGGTCGCGCACCAGGTGGTGGCGGCGCCGATCAGGCCCAGGACCGACCGGACCACGACGCTGCCGTGCCGCACGCTCATCGGACCGCTCCCGGCACGGGTTCGTGCACCCCACGGGCCGACTGGGAGCTCGTCCGACCCAGGTCCTGCCAGACGGTGGGGAGTCGGTCGCGCGGGCCCAGCGTCACGGCCCGCCATCCCTGGTTGGTCAGCAGGGAGGTCGCGGGGTCGGAGGCCGCCTCGCGGCTCTGCCAGGCGTCGACGTCCAGGGCGACGGCGAGGGCCGGTGTGGAGTGGTGGAGCATCCGGCGGAACACCGGGACGTCGAGCTCCCCGACGGCACCGGTGACGGCGACCAGCAGACCGCCGTGGGTGGGGTCGGCGAGCCAGTTCGACTCCAGCCACGACTGCGGAACCGCCTCGACGACGGCGAGCGACTCCAGCAGGGGGGCGGTGTTGAGCTCGGCTTCGCGGAAGTGCCAGGCGTTCGTCGGGTCCTCGCCGGTGGCAGTCACCAGGCGCACGGTGAACCCGCGCTGGCTGAGGTGCACGGCGATGGAGGCGGCCGCCGAGACCGCGGCCTCCAGGGAGGAGGCGAGCCCGTGCCCCCGGTGGGCCCGGGCCCGGTTGTCCAGGAACAGCGTGGCCCGGCTCTGCCAGGGCTGTTCCTCGCGGCGCACCATCAGCTCACCCACCCGGGCGGAGCTGCGCCAGTGGACCCGGCGCAGGTCGTCACCGTGGCGGTACTCCCGGACCGTCACGTCCTCCGCGCTGCCGGTTGCGAACGCGCGGGGACGGTTGTCGCCCGAGCCGGTCCAGGCGCCGCCGATCGGGATGTGCGGGAGGGGGACGGTGCGGGGGACGACGGTGATCGGGACGGTGGTCCGGAACGACCTGCCGAGCTCCACCAGCCCGAACGGGTCGGTGATGCGCACGGTCATCGGGCCGATCTCGAACTGACCGCGCACGTCGGACCGGACCTGGTAGGTGACCGTGTGGTGCCAGCCGTGGCCGATGCCCTCGAGGACGAACCGCGGTCGGGTGCCGAGCACGTAGGGCACCTGGTCCTCCAGCATCAGGACGCCGCTCGGCGTCCGGCCGGCGTTGCTGAGGGCGAGCGACACCCGGGCCGGAGAGCCGGCGGTCACGAGCTGCGGGGTCACCGTGCGCACCAGCGAGAGGCGGTAGCGGGAGCGACCGAGCAGTCCGGCGGCGAGCAGGGGGAGAACTGCGACGAGCACGCCCACCCGGCCGAGCTGCTGCTGGCCGAGCACGACGGAGCACGCCAGGGTCGTCACGCCGGCCGCGAGGAAGGCGCGGCCACGCAGCGTCAGACCCCGGAGTGCCTCACGCACGGTCCACCCCCTTCCCGGTGGTCGTTCAGGAGAGCGGGGCGCCGCCGGGCACCGGCACCGAACCGACGATGGCCTCGAGGATGTCGCCGGTGGAGCGCCCGCTCATGGCGGCCTCCACGCTCGGGAGCAGCCGGTGTGCCAGCACCGGGCGGGCCAGCGTCCTCAGGTCGTCGGGAAGCACGTAGTCGCGCCCGGCGATCGCCGCCCTGGCCTTGGCCGCCCGCAGCAGGTGGAGCGTGGCGCGGGGCGACGCGCCGAGGGTCAGCTCGGTGGACCTGCGGGTCGCCGCCGTCAGGCCGATCGCGTAGCGCTTGACCGCCTCGGCGACGTAGATCTGGTGGACGATCGCGCTGAGCTTGCGCACCTCCGCGGCATCGGTCACGGGCTCGAGGTCGTCGAGCGGGTTGGTGCGGGCGTGGTTGGTCAGCATCGCGAGCTCGGCCGCCTCGACCGGGTAGCCGATCGAGACCCGGGCCATGAAGCGGTCACGCTGCGCCTCGGGCAGGGCGTAGGTGCCCTCCATCTCGATCGGGTTCTGGGTCGCGATGACCATGAACGGCGTCTCGAGCTCGTAGGTCTTGTTGTCCACGGTCACCTGACGCTCCTCCATGCACTCCAGGAGCGCCGACTGCGTCTTGGGGGAGGCGCGGTTGATCTCGTCGCCGACCACGATGTTGGCGAAGATCCCGCCGGGTCGGAACTCGAACTCCCGGGTGTTCTGGTTGAACACCGACACGCCGGTCACGTCGGAGGGCAGCAGGTCGGGGGTGAACTGGATCCGCCGGACCGAGCAGTCGATGCTGCGGGCCAGCGACTTGCTCAGCATCGTCTTGCCGACGCCCGGCACGTCCTCGATGAGCAGGTGTCCCTCCGCCAGCAGGACGATGACGGCCGCCGAGACGACGTCCGGCTTGCCCTCGATCACCTGCTCGACGTTCGCCCGGATCCGGGCGACGACGGTGCTGAGCGTCTCGAGGTCGGCCGCGTCCGCGGTCCTCGTCGGCTGCCCGGTGGCTGGCTCCTGCGTCACCACGCCATGTTCCCCTCTGTCGTCTGCTCCGCACTCCACCGTACGGGGCACGACCACGAACCTATGGTCCTCGCCCGCCGCGCGTGAGTCATCTGGCGTCACGAAATGGTTGCGGTCCGTCCTCGTGGTCCACGGCGGTCCCTCACCCCACCCGCCTCCACCACCCTGCGCCCCCACCCGCCTCCACCCTGCGCCCCCACCCGGCTCCACCCTGCGCCCCACCGGACGCCACGACCCGGCGCCTGCCCGGTGCCCTCGCTCTCCTCCACCCCGCTCCACTCCGCGCTCCACCCCGCTCCACCGGAGCCGGGCGGGGGCACGGTGAGCGCGGAGCGGCGCCCGCACCGCGGCTGCGATGCCCTCGCGAACGGGGACGCGGGGGCGCGACACGACGGCAATCGGGGCGAAAGATGGTTGACGGTGGAGGAATGTGGCGTATGGTGGAGCGCAGTGGAGGATGAGCCGCTGGTAGTGGGCTCTCAGGGGAGGAGGGCGCCCGATGTTGATGGGCACCTACACCCCGAGGTTGGACGACAAGGGTCGGCTCTTCCTCCCGGCGAAGTTCAGGGACCAGCTGTCGGAGGGGCTCGTGGTGACCAGGGGGCAGGAACGCTGTCTGACCGTCTGGCCCCGTCCTGCCTTCGAGCAGCTGGCGCAGCAGGCACAGCAGGCTCCGGTCACCGACCGGGCAGTGCGGGACTACACCCGGCTGCTCTTCGCCGGCGCCTCCGACGACCAGCCCGACAAGCAGGGCCGGCTCAGCATCCCGCCGATGCTCCGCGAGTACGCCTCCCTCACCCGGGACGTGATCGTGATCGGCGTGGTGAACCGACTGGAGATCTGGGACGCCGCCCGCTGGCAGGAGTACTCCGATGCCCGCGAGCAAGCGTTCTCGGACCTGGGTGAAGAGGTGTTCCCGCGGGACTGACCCGCGGGGGCGGCAGCACGAGCACAACTTCACAGCGGATCGCACGGCGAGGTCTCGGGCCCGCTCCCTCGACTTCTGGGACACCTTCCCCGGTTCCAGACGTCGACTTCCCACAGGGGAGCGGGCAGGGACCTGGCCGTGCGATCCGGGGGGACAGCAGCACCAGAGACGTGGGGTCGAGACCATGAGCATCACACCTGCAGCCGGCGTCGGCGCGACGGACCTGTCCGCGCCCGCGCCCCGGGTGCGGCACCAGGCCCGCGACGTGCTCGTGCTGATGGTCTTCTCGGCCACCGTGTCGGCGTCGTTGGCCTGCTGCCTGGTGCTGCTGACCAGCCTGGGTCGACAGGGCTGAGCATGAACACCCCCTCCCACGTCCCGGTCCTGCTCGACCGGGTCGTCGCCCTCCTGACGCCGGCGCTGGACCACGACGGCGCCGTCATGGTCGACGCGACGCTGGGCCTCGGCGGACACACCGAGGCCGTGCTCACGAGCTGCCCCACGGCGCGGGTCATCGGCATCGACCGCGACCCGGCCGCCCTCACCCTCGCGGGTGAGCGGCTCACCTCCTTCGGCGACCGGTTCACCGGCGTCCACGCGGTCTACGACGAGATCTCCGACGTGGTGGGCGACCAGGGCCTGACCTCGGTCGACGCGGTCCTGTTCGACCTCGGCGTCTCGTCGATGCAGCTCGACGTGACGGAGCGCGGCTTCGCCTACCGCGAGGACGCACCGCTGGACATGCGGATGGACGTGACCTCCGGACCCACCGCCGCCGACGTGCTCAACACCTACCCCGAGGCCGAGCTCGCGCGGATCCTGCGGGAGTACGGCGAGGAGAAGTTCGCCCGACGGATCGCCGCCGCGATCGTCCGGGAGCGGGCTCGCGAGCCGTTCGACAGCTCCGCCCGGCTGGTCGAGCTCCTGTACGCCGAGATCCCGGCTCCGGCGCGGCGCACCGGTGGCCATCCCGCGAAGCGCACCTTCCAGGCGCTGCGGATGGAGGTGAACGACGAGCTCGCCGTGCTGCGTCGGGCGCTTCCCGCCGCGGTGGATGCCATCGGGGTCGGGGGCCGGGTGGTCGTCGAGTCCTACCACTCCCTGGAGGACCGGCTGGTCAAGCAGGTCTTCGCCGCGGCGACCCGGCTCGACGTGCCGGAGGACCTCCCGTTCGTGCCCGAGGGCCACGAGCCGGCACTGCGGTTGGTGACCCGTGGCGCCGAGAAGGCCGGTCCGCAGGAGATCCAGACGAACCCACGCGCCGCCTCCGTCCGGCTGCGTGCGATCGAACGAGTCAGAGGAGTGGCCTCATGAGCAGCCCCGCCGTCCAGCTGCGGTCACGTGTCCCACGGATCGCCGAGGCCGCCGTCGAGCGGGCTCGCCTCCGGGTCGTGCCGCGGCGGCGCACCCGCGCCGCCCGCGTGCCGTTCGTCGCCCTGGTCACCCTGGTGCTCCTCGGCGGTGTCGTCGGGCTGCTCCTCTTCAACACCTCCATGCAGCAGGCCGCCTTCGCCACGACGGCACTCGAGCAGCAGGCGACCACGTTGACCGCGCGCCAGCAGACGCTGGAGATGGAGCTCGACGTGCTGCGCAACCCCCAGCGAGTCGCGCAGCAGGCCCAGCAGCTGGGCATGGTGCCCGCCGGCAACCCGGCGTACCTGGTGCTCGAGAGCGGCACGGTCCTGGGCGAGCCGACGGCAGCCACGTCGGCCGAGCTGCTGCGGCTGCAGGCGCAGCCGCCGCCCAAGCCGGCGGTGCTCGACCCCGACCCCGTCGTCCGACGCGTCGTGTCCGAGGGCCCCACCGCCGTCTCCCTCGACCAGGTCCGCAACGAGGGTCGGCCGGTCACCCGGTCCGGCGACTGAGGGGCCGCCCCGTGCCCAGCACCCCACGACCCGGCCGTCCCCGGGGCAGCCTGCGGGGGTCTCCCCTGTTCCGGCTGCGGTTCGGGTTCCTCCTCATCGCCATGGTGCTCTCGGTCTTCGGGGCGCGTCTGGTGCAGCTGCAGGGCATCGACCCCAAGGCGTACGCCGAGATGGCGGCTGCCGAGGGCATGGTGGAGGTGTCGCTGCCCGCCCAGCGCGGGTCGATCCTGGACCGGAACGGCGAGCCGCTCGCGCGCTCGGTCGACGGGTTGATGGTCGCGGCTGACCCCAAGCTGACGGCCGACCAGGCGCCCGAGCTGGCCAAGTTCCTCGCCAACCGGCTCGAGGTCGACTACTTCACGATCCTGCCGAGGCTGCGTGAGGAGGGGAGTCGCTTCGAGTACATCGCCCGTCGCGTGCCTTCCACGAGGGCCACGGCCGTGGTGGAGGAGGCGGAGTCACTGGGTTTCAGCGGGCTGGAGACCCGGCGTGACCCGATGCGCGACTACCCCGCGGACGACGTCGCGGCGAACCTGGTCGGCTTCGTCGGCACCGACGACCCGCTCGCCGGTTTCGAGCGGACCTTCGACGCGATGCTGGCCGGCACCGACGGTTCGGAGCGCTACCAGGTGGGCGGCGGCAACCGGATCCCGCTCGGCGAGAACACCACCGTCGAGCCGGTCGACGGGCAGCACCTGCAGACCACCATCGACCTCGACCTGCAGTTCTACGCCCAGCGGGTGCTGCGGCAGACCGTCGAGGACGCCGGCGCCGCCTCGGGTCTCGCGGTCGTCATGGACACCCAGACCGGCGAGGTCCTCTCGGTCGCGGACCACCCGACCTTCGACGCCAGCAACCCGCTGGTCTCGCGCAAGGAGGACCTCGGGTCGCGTGCCCTCAGCGACGTCTACGAGCCGGGCTCGGTCGCCAAGGTGCTCACGGTGGCCGGACTGCTCGACGCGGGCAAGGTGACGCCGCGGACCCGGATCGTGGTGCCGCCCGAGCTGCGCCGCGACGGGCGCGTCATCAACGACTGGTTCCCGCACGACCGCATCAGGCTGACCCTCGCGGGCGTCGTGGCCAAGTCCTCCAACATCGGCACGGTGCGCGCAGCCGACGAGTTCGACCGCGGCGAGCTGCGGCGCTACCTGACCCGTTTCGGCGTCGGCGAGACCACCGACATCGGCGTCCGCGGTGAGTCCGCAGGGATCCTGCCCGACCCGTCGATCTGGTCGCGACTGATCCAGGACCGGGTGGCCTTCGGGCAGTCGCTGTCGGTCAACGCCGTCCAGATGACCGCCGCCGTCAACACCATCGCCAACGACGGCGTCCGCGTCGACCCGTCGGTGATCTCGGGCAGCGCCACCACCGACGACGGGGTCCTGGTCGGCACCGACACTGCCACCACCCGTCGCGTCGTCAGCACGAAGGCCGCCCGCCAGACGGCCCGGATGATGGAGCTCGTGACCGACCCGGAGGAGGGCACGGCCCCGGCTGCCGCCGTCCCGGGCTACCGGGTGGCCGGCAAGACCGGCACCGCCCAGCGGGTCGGCGCGGACTGCGGCTGCTACGACGGCACCTTCACGGTCTCCTTCGCCGGGTTCGCTCCCGCCGACGACCCGCGGTTCACCATCTACGTCGTGGTGCAGGACCCCAAGGTCGACGGCGGCGGCGGTTCCATCGCCGGACCGGCGTTCTCCCGCATCATGCGCTACGCGCTGCAGCGCTACGCGGTCCCGCCGACGGGTGCCAAGGCACCCGCCCTGCCGGTGGAGTGGTGAGCGTCGACGGAGTCGTCACCTCACCCCGTCGAGGCCGTCCGGGCTCGGATACCCTCACGGCGTGGTGAGCGACGACCTGTCCCGGACCCGTCCCGCGCGACCCACCACGACCCCCCTGGCTGACCTCGCGCAGTGGCTGGAGCAGCACGGCGCGACGGCCCGCACCGACGGCGACCTCACGACGGGCGTGACCGGCATCTCGCTCAGCTCGCAGCGCGTCCGGCCCGGCGACCTGTACGCCGCACTTCCCGGGAGCCGCGCCCACGGGATCACCTACGCCGCCGGCGCGCTCGAGGCGGGGGCCGTCGCGATCCTCACCGACGAGGCGGGGGCCGCGGAGGCACCTCCGGTCCCGCTGCTCGTGGTCGACCGGCCCCGCGCGGTCCTCGGCGGCCTGTCGGCCCGCGTCTACGGGGACGCCGCGACCGACCTGCGGCTGCTCGGTGTCACCGGCACCCAGGGCAAGACGACCACCACCCGGCTCGCCGAGGGAGCCCTGCAGGCTGCCGGCGTCACGTCGGCCGTCATCGGCACCAACGGCACCCGCGTCGCCGGCCAGGACGTGCGGACGTCGCTGACGACGCCCGAGGCGCCCGACCTCCACGCCCTCTTCGCGATGATGCGCGAGCAGGGCGTCACCGGCTGCGCCATGGAGGTCTCGAGCCACGCCCTCGTCATGGGGCGGGTCGACGGCGTCGTCTTCGACGTGGCGGTCTTCACCAACCTCGGCCGCGACCACCTCGACTTCCACGCCGACCTCGAGGACTACTTCGCGGCGAAGGCGTCGCTGTTCACCCCCGAGCGCGCCCGTCGTGGTCTGGTCAACGTCGACGACGCCCACGGCCGGCGCCTGCTGGCGGAGGCGACGATCCCGCTGCGCACCTTCTCCACCCGCGGCGACGACGCCGACTGGTGGGTCACCGACGTGGAGCTGTCGGCCACCGGCAGCCGGTTCGTGGTGCACGGCCCCGACGGGTTCCGGGCGGAGTCCGGCGTACCCCTGCCCGGGGACTTCAACGTCGCGAACGCCCTCGCGGCGATCGCGGGCTGCTCGGAGGCCGGGCTGCCGGCTGCCGACGTGGCCGGCGCGATGGCCGCCGGCGCGGGGGTGCCGGGCCGGCTGGAGCGGGTGGAGGCGGGGCAGGACTTCGCCGTCGTCGTCGACTACGCCCACAAGCCCGACGCGGTCGAGTCGGCGCTCGCCACGCTGCGGCCCCTGACCGAGGGGCGACTGATCGTCGTGATCGGTGCCGGCGGTGACCGCGACCCCGGCAAGCGCCCGGTGATGGGTGAGATCGCCGGCCGTCTGGCCGACGTCGTGGTCGTGACCGACGACAACCCCCGCAGCGAGGACCCCGCGGCGATCCGGGCCGCGCTGCTGGAGGGGACGCGCGGCGGCCCGGCCCAGGCGCTCGAGGTCGGTGACCGCCGCGAGGCGATCCGTTGCGCTCTGGAGCGGGCAGAGGCCGGCGACATCGTGCTGATCGCCGGCAAGGGTCACGAGACCGGCCAGGAGGTGGCGGGTCAGGTGCATCCCTTCGACGACCGCGACGTCGCCCGCGAGGAGCTCGCCCGCCGATGATCCCGATGTCCCTGGCCGACATCGCCGGCGTCGTCGACGGCGAGGTCCACGGCGATCCCGACCTCCTCGTCACCGGCGGCGCCTACGTCGACTCGCGCGCCCCGGAGCCTGCGGGGCTCTTCGTGGCGGTCGTGGGGGAGCGCGTCGACGGTCACGACTACGCCGGCGACGCCCACGCCGTGCTCGGCAGCCGAGCGACGACCGCACCCACGGTCGTGGTCGCCGACCCGGTGGTGGCCCTGGGCGCGCTGGCCCGTCACGTGGTCGACACGATCGGGGCCCGGGTGCTGGCGCTGACCGGCTCGCAGGGCAAGACCGGGACCAAGGACTACCTCGCGCACGTGCTGGCCGGGGCCGGCCCGACGGTCGCCACCCGCGGCAACCACAACAACGAGATCGGCGTGCCGCTGACCGTGCTCGAGGCCACGGCCGACACCCGCTACCTCGTGGTGGAGATGGGCGCTCGGGGGGTCGGCCACATCGCAGACCTCTGCCGGATCGCACCACCGGAGGCGGCCGCGGTCCTCAACGTCGGGACCGCGCACCTGAGCGAGTTCGGCAGCCGGGAGGCGATCGCGCAGGCCAAGGGCGAGATCGTCGAGGCCCTGTCGGCCGGGGGTACGGCAGTGCTCAACGCGGACGACGACCTCGTCGCCGCGATGGCGAGCCGGACGACGGCACGCGTCTTCGACTTCGGCCGCTCGGCGACGGTCTCCTGGGGCGACGTCGAGCTCGACGACCTCGGCCGACCCACCTTCGTCCTGGCGTACGCCGGCAGCAGCCACCCCGTCACGCTGACCCAGTCGGGCGCCCACCAGGTCCCCAACGCCGCCGCCGCGGCGGCACTCGCGATCGCCATCGGGCTCGACCCCGCCGTGGTGGCCGAGCGCCTCGCCGGAGCGCAACCCGCGAGCCGGTGGCGGATGGAGCTCCACCAGCGGGGGGACGGGCTCGTGGTCGTCAACGACGCCTACAACGCCAACCCCGCCTCGATGACCGCCGCCCTCGACAGCCTCGCCCAGATCGGGGCCCGTCGACGCGGCCGTACGATCGCGGTGCTGGGCGAGATGCTGGAGCTCGGTGACGACACCCGGTCGGCCCACGTCGAGGTCGGTCGCCACGCGGGCGAGGCTGGCATCGACCTGCTCGTCACCGTGGGGGAGACGGCCGCCGGCATCGCCGAAGGTGCACGAGGGGTCGCGGGCTGGCAGGGTGATGCGGTGCTCGCGGCGGGCCGTGACGAGGCGCTCGCAGTGGTGCAGCAGAATGCTGCTGCCGACGACGTGGTCCTGGTGAAGGCATCCCGGGGCGCGGCCCTCGAGCACGTGGCTGACGGACTGTTGACGGAAGGGGAGGGTGGCCGGTGAGGGCGATCCTGCTCGGCGGAGGACTCGCACTGCTGATCTCGCTGCTCGGCACCCGGGTGGCGATCCGGGCGTTCACCAACCTCGGCTACGGGCAGGAGATCCGCGACGACGGACCCACCACCCACCACACCAAGCGCGGCACCCCCACGATGGGCGGCGTCGTCATCATCCTCGCGGCGGTGCTCGGCTACTTCCTGGCCAAGCTGATCACGCTCGACATGCCCTCGGCCTCGGCCCTGCTCCTGGTCTTCCTCTTCGTCGGGTGCGGCATGGTCGGCTTCCTCGACGACTTCATCAAGATCGTCAAGCAACGCAGCCTCGGGCTGCGCAGCAAGGCGAAGATGATCGGCCTCACGGTGGTCGCCCTGACCTTCGGCATCGTCGCGCTGCTGCCGGCGCTCGAGGACGACCGCGAGCTCACCCCCGCCAGCCGCCACCTCTCCTTCATCCGTGACTTCGAGTCGTTCACGCTGCCCGCAGTCATCGTGGTCCTGCTGATCTGGCTGATCGTCGCGGGCACCAGCAACGGCGTGAACCTCGCCGACGGCCTGGACGGCCTGGCCTCCGGTGCCTCGGTGATGGTGTTCGGCGCCTACACACTGGTCAACATCTGGCAGAACAACCAGTCCTGCGACCTCACCCCCGGGCGCACTTGCTACGAGGTCCGCGACCCGCTCGACCTGGCGGTCATCGCCGCCGCGATCACCGGAGCCTGCTTCGGCTTCCTGTGGTGGAACGCCTCGCCGGCGGCCATCTTCATGGGCGACACGGGGTCGCTCGCCCTGGGCGGTGCCCTGGCCGGCATGGCCATCCTGACCCGGACCGAGCTGCTGCTGGTCGTCCTCGGTGGACTCTTCGTGCTCGAGACCGTCTCGGTGATGCTGCAGGTGAGCTGGTTCAAGACGACGAAACGCCTGACCGGGACGGGCAGACGGGTCTTCCGCATCGCTCCGATCCACCACCACTTCGAGATGCTCGGCTGGGAGCAGGTGACGGTCGTCATCCGGTTCTGGATCATCACCGGCCTGTGCGTCGCCGCGGGGTTGGGCGTCTTCTACGCCGAGTGGGTCGCCGGGTACTAGGCGGAGATCACCATGGACCTCACCCACCACCACCGCACCAGCGACTGGTCCGCGGTCCGCGCGACCGTCGCGGGCTTCGGTGTCAGCGGCTTCGCTGCTGCCGACAACCTCACCCACCTGGGGGCGCAGGTCACCGCCCTCGACGAGCGCGTCACCGACACCCGCGCCGAGCAGGCGAACCTGCTGGAGGTGCTCGGGGCCCAGGTGCGGCTGGGCGAGGGCGCGACCCTGACCCTCCCGGAGGACACCGACCTGGTCGTCGTCAGCCCGGGCTGGCGACCGGATCATCCGTTGCTGCGCCAGGCCGAGGTGCGAGGGGTGCCCGTCTGGGGCGAGGTCGAGCTGGCGTGGCGGCTCCGCGACCCCGACAACGCCGCGCCCTGGCTCGCGGTCACCGGCACCAACGGCAAGACCACCACCGTGCAGATGCTCGACGCGATCCTGCGCGCCGAGGGTCTGCGCAGCGCGGCGGTGGGCAACGTGGGCCGCCCGGTGGTCGAGGCGGTGATGGACCCGGCCCCGCTCGACGTGCTCGCGGTGGAGCTGTCGAGCTTCCAGCTCCACTACACCCACTCGCTCAGCTGCGAGTCGGCCGCGGTCCTCAACGTCGCCGAGGACCACCTCGACTGGTACGCCTCGATGGCGGACTACGCCGCCGACAAGGGCCGGATCTACGAGCGCGTCCAGCGTGCGTGCGTCTACAACGTCGCCGACCCGGTCACCGAGCAGCTGGTGCGCGAGGCCGACGTGGTGGAGGGGGCGCGAGCCATCGGCTTCACCCTGGGCATGCCGGCGGTGGGGATGGTGGGCCTCGTCGAGGACATCCTCGCCGACCGCGCCTTCGTGGAGGAGCGGGCGACCAGTGCCGCGGAGCTCTGCACCATCGACGACCTCGCCTCGCCGGCACCCCACTTCGTGGCCAACGCCCTGGCTGCCGCGGCGCTGGCGCGCAGCCACGGCGTGTCGCAGGCCGCCGTCCGGGCGGGCCTGTCCCGCTTCCGCCCCGACGGCCACCGCATCGCGACGGTGGCCGAGGCGGGCGGCGTGACCTGGGTCGACGACTCGAAGGCGACCAACCCCCACGCGGCGCAGTCCTCGCTGCAGGGTTACGACCCCGTCGTGTGGGTCGCCGGCGGCCTCGCCAAGGGGGCGCGCTTCGACGAGCTGGTGCAGGCCGTGGGCTCACGGCTGCGCGGCGTGGTCCTGCTCGGTGCCGACCGCCACGTCATCGCGGAGGCCCTTTCGCGACACGCCCCCGATGTGCCGGTCATCGACGTCGGCGAGGACGAGACTGATCCCGAGCACGGTCCGATGGCGCGGGTCGTGTCGGCGGCCGCGGAGCTCTCCCGTCCCGGGGACACCGTGCTGCTGGCACCCGGGTGCGCGTCGATGGACATGTTCACCAGCTACGCCGAGCGCGGCGATGCCTTCGCCGCCGAGGTGAGGCGGCAGACAGGCAGCGTCTGAGACCAGGGGAGAGGGGTGGCTCCGCGTGACGACGACCGCGAACCCCCACCAGACCCGGTCCCTCGGTCCGTTCGCCGTGCTGCGCGAGGCGCTGGCGCGGCCGCTCACCTCCTACTACCTGCTCGTGGGGGCCTCGGCGCTGCTGCTCACGATCGGCCTGATCATGGTGCTGTCGGCCTCGAGCGTCTACTCCTTCGAGAAGCACGACGGTGACTCCTACGCCATCGTCAAGCGGCAGCTCGTGTGGGTGGCCATCGGCATCCCCTGCGCCTGGATCGCCTCACGGTTGCCCTACCAGGCCATCCGGCAGATCTCGTGGGTGGCGATCGTGGTCTCGATCGTGCTGCTCGCACTGACCGCGCAGTTCGGGGTGGTCGTCAACGGCAACAAGAACTGGCTGGCCGTGGGACCGGTGCAGATCCAGCCGTCGGAGATCGCCAAGCTGGCCATCGTCTTGTGGGCCGCCCACGTCTACGCCCAGAAGGAACGCCGTCTCGGCTCGCTCCACCAGGTGATGTTCCCCGTCGTCCCCGTCCTGCTCGGCACCACGGTGCTCGTCATCGTCGGACGAGACCTCGGCACGGCCCTGGTGCTCTTCGCCATCCTGCTGGCGATGCTGTGGGTCGTCGGGGCGCCGGCCCGGCTGTTCAGCCTGGCGATGTCGGTGATCGGCGTCGTGGCGATCTGGCTCGCGACCACCAGCCCCGAGCGCCGCGAACGGCTGACGACGTTCGTCGACCCCTTCAAGGACTACTACGTCTCGGGCTGGCAACCGGCCCACGGCCTCTACGCGCTCTCCAGCGGGGGCTGGTTCGGAGAGGGGATCGGCGCGAGCCGGCAGAAGTGGGGCGACCTGCCCGAGGCCCACACCGACTTCATCTTCGCGGTGCTGGGCGAGGAGCTCGGCCTGGTCGGCACCCTGCTCGTGGTGGCGCTCTTCCTGACGGTGGCCTTCGCCGCGATCCGGGTCGCGATGCAGACCGACGACCCGTTCGTCCGCTACATGTCCTTCGGCATCGTGGCCTGGCTGCTGGGTCAGATGATCGTCAACGTCGGCATGGTCCTGGCGCTGCTGCCGGTCATCGGCATCCCGCTGCCCCTGATCTCCTACGGCGGCTCGGCGCTGCTGCCGACCCTGGTGGCGCTGGGGCTCCTCATCGGGTTCGCCCGACGCGAGCCGGAGGCGTCGCGGGCGCTGGCGCAACGCCGGCGGCAGCGGTCGGCCGGGCTGGCGGCCGGGGCCGGCCGTCCCACCCCCTAGGCTGACCCGGTCATGCGCGTTCTCCTCGCCGGCGGCGGCACCGCCGGACACACCTCGCCCCTGATCGCCACCGCCGATGCCCTGCGCCGGCTCGACGGCTCCGTCGAGATCACCTGCCTCGGCACCCCGCGGGGTCTCGAGAACCGGGTGGTCCCGGAGGCCGGCTACCCGCTCGAGCTGATCCCGCCGGTACCCCTGCCACGGCGCCCCAACGCCGACCTGGCACGGGTGCCGCTGCGGCTGCGGGGGGCCGTGCGGGCGACGTACGACGTCCTCGACCGGGTGCGTCCCGACGTCGTGGTGGGTTACGGCGGCTACGTCTCGATGCCGGCCTACCTCGCCGCCCGCCGGCGGAAGCTGCCGCTCGTGGTCCACGAGCAGAACGCCCTGCCCGGACTGGCCAACCGCGTCGGTGCCCGGGTGGCCGGGCGCGTGGCGGTGAGCTTCCCCGACACCCCGCTGCCGGGGGCGGAGTACGTCGGGCTGCCGATCCGCCGGATGATCTCCACCCTCGACCGCGCCGCCTCCCGGGCCGAGGGACGGGCGTTCTTCGGTCTCGACCCCGAGCGGCCCACGCTCCTGGTGACCGGAGGCTCCCAGGGGGCGCGCCGCCTCAACCAGTCCGTCGCGGGCGCCGCGACCGCCCTGGCCGACGCGGGCGTCCAGGTGCTCCACGTCGTCGGGCCCCAGGGGGAGGCGACCCCGGAGCCGACCGACGTCCCCTACCTCACCGTCCCCTTCGTGGACCGGATGGACCTCGCCTATGCCGCCGCCGACCTGGTGGTGTGCCGCGCCGGTGCCAGCAGCGTCACCGAGGCGGCTGCGGTCGGGCTGCCGGCCGTCTTCGTCCCGCTGCCGATCGGCAACGGCGAGCAGGAGCTCAACGCGCGCCCGGTGGTCGACGCCGGTGGCGGGCTGCTGGTCGCCGACGGCGCGTTCACGCCGGAGTGGGTCGCCGGTGCGGTGCCGGAGCTTGCCACCGACGCGGAGCGGCTGGCGGCCATGGGGTCCGCGGCCTCGGCCCTCATCCCGCGCGACGCCGACGAGCAGCTCGCGCGGATCGTGCAGGAGTGCGCCGGATGAGGATCCCGGTCCCCGCCGAGCTCCTCCCGGCCGACCGGCTCGGCCGCGTCCACTTCGTCGGGATCGGCGGCGCTGCCCTTTCTGGTATCGCCAGGATCATGGCGCGCCGCGGCGTGACCGTGACGGGCAGCGACAACAACGAGACGCCCTTCCTCGCCCCGCTGCGCGAGCTCGGGGTCCCCGTCACCATCGGCTACGACGCCGGCAACGTGAGGGAGGCCGACACGCTGGTCGTCACGACGGCGGCGCGCGAGGACAACCCCGAGGTGCTCGAGGGACGCCGGCGCGGCCTGCGGGTGCTGCCCCGGTCGGCCGGGCTGGCATCGCTGATGGTCGACGACGACGTGCTCGCGGTGGCGGGCACCCACGGCAAGACCACGACGACCGCGCTGCTGACGGTCGCCCTGCTCGCGGCGGGCGCCGACCCGACCTACGCCGTGGGCGGCGTGCTCCGGGCCACCGGCCGCAACGCCGATGCCGGAGCCGGCCGGTGGTTCGTCGCGGAGGCCGACGAGTCGGACGGTGCCTTTCTCGTCTACGGGCCGCACGCCGCCATCGTCACCAACGTGGAGGCCGACCACCTCGACCAGTGGGGCTCCGAGGAGGCCTACCGGGCGGCGTTCGTCGAGTTCCTCGACCGGGTCGAGGAGGGCGGGTTCGTCGTGCTGTGCGTCGACGACCCCGGAGCGGCCGCGCTCGCCGTCCCGGCGCGCGACCGCGGCCTCGAGGTCGTCCGGGTCGGCACCGGCGACGACGTCGACTACCGCGCGACCGACCTGGCCTTCGAGGGCACACGGTCCCGCTTCGCCGTCCACCACGGCGGTCGGTCGCTCGGCACCGTGGAGCTCCAGATCCCGGGTCGCCACTACGTCCTCGACGCCCTCGCAGCGTTGGCGCTCGGACTGCGCCTGGGCTACGCGCTCGACGACCTGCGCGCCGGACTGGAGTCGTTTACCGGCAGCGGCCGCCGCATGGAGCCTCGCGGCGAGGCCCGGGGGGTCCGGGTCTTCGACTCCTACGCCCACATGCCGCAGGAGATCGCTGCCGACCTCGCCGCTGCCCGCGGTGTTGCCGGGGAGGGCCGGGTCGTCGTGGCCTTCCAGCCACACCTGGTCTCGCGGACGGCCCGCTACGGCGTGGCGATGGGCGAGGCCCTGGGGGCGGCCGACGAGGTGGTCGTCGCCGACGTCTACCTCGCGCGGGAGGACCCCGACCCGGCGGTCACCGGCGCCCTCGTCGCCGAGGCGGTCCCGCTGCCGGCCGACCGGGTCGCCTTCGTCCCGGTGCTCTCCGACGTACCCGCCGCGCTCGTCGAGCGGGCGCGGCCGGGCGACCTGGTGCTGACCCTGGGTGCCGGCGACGTCACCGAGCTGCCGCCGGCGGTGCTCGCGCTCCTCGAGTCCGGCGAGGCCCGATGAGCAGGGGAGTGCTGCGGTCGGACTCCACCGTCACCGCCTCCGAACGCAGCCGTCGGGCCTTCGCCCGCAGGCAGTGGTCGCGCCGTTGGCTCACGTGGCGGTGGGTGCTGGCGGGCGTCCTCCTGCTGGCACTGGTCGTCGGCGCGGGCTGGCTGTTCCTCTTCTCCTCCGTGCTGGCCGTGGCGGCGGTGGAGGTCGACGGCGAGCAGCACCTGGGCGAGTCGGAGGTCCGTGAGGTCGCCGACGTGACGCGTGGCCAGCCGCTGGCGCGCGTCGACCTGGCGGCGGTGCGGTCCCGGGTCCGGGCCCTGGCACTGGTCCGTGACGTGGAGGTCACGCGTCAGTGGCCCGACACCATCCGGATCGGGCTGGAGGAGCGCGTCGCCATCGCCGTGGTCGAGATCGGCGGCCGGGTGCGTGGGCTCGACCTCGAGGGCGTGGTCTTCGACGACTTCGGCCCGGCTGCCGGCCTGCCGCGCGTGCAGACCTCGGCCGACGCCGGCCGGGACGCCCTGCGGGAGGCCGCCGCGGTGGTGGCCTCCCTGCCCGACGAGCTCGCGGCCACCGTCGACCACGTCGAGGTCGCCACGGTCGACCAGATCGAGCTCGAGCTGCGCGACGGCCGCCGGGTGGTGTGGGGGAGCGCGGAGGAGTCCGAGCTCAAGGCCGAGGTCCTCACCAGCCTGCTCTCGCAGCGCGGGTCGACGTACGACGTCAGCGTGCCGGGCCAGCCGACCGTGCGTCGCTGACCGGACCTACTCAATCGCCGCGCCCGCGGCGTGTCTGCGCCCGTTCGCCGTGCGGGCTGCCTAGGTTCTTCCCCAACGCGAGGTTGACATAACTATAACCCTCAGGCTCAGGGTTACAGTTCGCCGGCCGAGCCGGACACCGACATCCAAGAAGAGCACCAGGAATCGAGAGGCGAAACCGCCATGGCAGCAGCGCAGAACTACCTGGCGATCATCAAGGTCGTGGGCATCGGCGGCGGCGGTGTCAACGCCGTCAACCGGATGATCGAGGTCGGTCTGAAGGGCGTCGAGTTCATCGCGATCAACACCGACGCGCAGGCCCTGCTGATGAGCGACGCCGACGTCAAGCTCGACATCGGTCGCGAGCTCACCCGGGGCCTCGGCGCGGGAGCGAACCCCGACGTCGGCGAGAAGGCCGCCGAGGACCACGCCGACGAGATCGAGGAGGTCATCAAGGGCGCCGACATGGTCTTCGTGACCGCGGGCGAGGGCGGCGGGACCGGCACGGGCGGTGCCCCGGTGGTCGCACGCATCGCGCGCTCGCTCGGCGCGCTGACGATCGGTGTCGTCACCCGACCCTTCGCCTTCGAGGGCCGGCGCCGCGCCAACTCCGCCGAGGAGGGGATCTCCGCGCTGCGCGAGGAGGTCGACACCCTCATCGTGATCCCCAACGACCGGTTGCTCTCGATCAGCGACCGCAACGTCTCCGTCCTCGACGCGTTCAAGCAGGCCGACCAGGTGCTGCTGCAGGGCGTCTCGGGGATCACCGACCTGATCACCACCCCCGGCCTGATCAACCTCGACTTCGCCGACGTGAAGTCCGTCATGGCCAACGCCGGCTCTGCCCTCATGGGCATCGGCTCCGCCCGTGGGGAGGACCGTGCGGTCGCCGCGGCGGAGATGGCGGTGTCCTCCCCGCTGCTCGAGGCCAGCATCGAGGGCGCGCACGGCGTGCTGCTGTCCATCGCCGGCGGCTCGGACCTCGGCCTCTTCGAGATCAACGAGGCTGCAGCCCTGGTGTCGGAGGCGGCCCACAACGAGGCCAACATCATCTTCGGCGCCACCATCGACGACGCCCTCGGCGACGAGGTCCGGGTCACGGTCATCGCGGCCGGTTTCGACGGCGGGATGCCCAAGCGGCGTCAGGAGGGCGGGCTGCTCCGCGGCTCCTCGACCGCCCCCAAGCAGAGCCAGGCCGAGACGCGGGCCGCGGTCGACGCCCTGGCCGCGAGCAAGGCGCCGTCGCGTCCGAGGCCCAGCCAGCAGGCACCGGCCGACCAGCCCGCCCAGCAGTCCCAGCCCGTCCAGCAGTCCCGGCCGCAGCCGAGCGAACCAGCCGTCCCCAAGCCGCAGCCGCGGCAGGTGCAGTTCGACGACGACGACCTGGACGTGCCTGACTTCCTGAAGTGACGCTCCGACTGCACGACCGGATCGAAGGCGGCCTCGTCGTCGAGGTCGCCTTCACCGAGCGTGCGCTCGACCTCGGTGACCGGGCCGACGCCGACGTACGCCGGGCCGGCCTGGAGGCCGTCGCCACGGCCACCGGCGCGACGCCGGTGATCATGCGCCAGGTCCACGGCGCCGACGTCGAGCGCATCGACGCGGTGCCGGCGGAACCACCCGTCGCCGACGGCCTGGTGACCACTCGTCCCCACGTCGCCCTCCTCGCGCGTGCGGCCGACTGCGTGCCCGTCCTGCTCGGCGACCCCGATGCCGGGGTCGTGGCGGCCGTCCACGCGGGTCGGCAGGGCCTGGTGGCCGGCGTGGTCCCGGCGTCGGTGGAGCAGATGCGGGCGCTGGGGGCCGAGCAGCTCACCGCCTGGGTCGGACCCTCGGTCTGCGGTGCGTGCTACGAGGTCCCCGACGAGATGCGCTCGGCCGTGGCCGCCGCCGTCCCCGAGGCCTGGTCCACGACGAGCTGGGACACCCCCGCGCTCGACCTCGGTGCCGGCGTCCGGACCCAGCTGGCCGCGGCCGGCGTCGGGACGGTCCACGAGGCCGGGGCCTGCACCCTCGAGGACGAGGCCTACCCCTCCCACCGCCGCGACGGCGACGCCGCGACCCGCTTCGCCGGCGTGGTCTGGATGCACCCGTGAGCCGGGCCGACGACGTGCGCGCCGGACTGGGGCGGGTGCGCGACCGGATCGACCGGGCCGCCGCCGAGGCCGGACGCGACCCCGCAGCGGTCACGACCGTCGTGGTCACCAAGTTCTTCCCCGAGTCCGACCTGCGCATCCTCGCCGACCTCGGAGTCCGCCACGTCGGCGAGAACCGTCACCAGGAGGCGGTCGAGAAGGTCGCCGCCTGCGCGGACCTCCCGCTGACGTGGCACTTCATCGGGGGACTCCAGAGCAACAAGGCGGCGGCGGTGGCGTCCTACGCCCACGTCGTGGAGTCCGTCGACCGGGCCAAGCTCGTGCGCGGGTTGCAACGTGGTGCACACGAGCACGGACGCACGCTCGAGGTGCTGCTGCAGGTGAGCCTGGACCCGCCGGACGCCGACGGTCGGGCGGGGGCCGATCCCAGCGAGCTCGAGGCGCTGGCGACCCAGGTCGAGGAAGCGGGATCGCTCCAGCTGCGCGGCCTGATGGCGGTGGCGCCGCTGGGGGAGGACCCGACGGCCGCGTTCGCGCGGTTGCGCAGGATCCGTGAGGAGTTCGTGGCGTCCCGTCCGGGCGCCACCACGCTGTCCGCCGGCATGTCCGGTGACCTGGAGACAGCTGTCCGTGCCGGTGCGACACACGTGCGCGTCGGCTCCGCAATCCTCGGTCCGCGGCCGGGGGACAAGTAATGTCACACACACCAACAGCGCCCTCGTGGGCGCCGGGACACCGGAGGATGACGACGTCATGAGCGGCGCGATGCGCAGGATCGGCGAGTACCTCGGCCTGCTCGAGGACACCGGCCGGTACGACGACTACGACAGCGACTACGAGACCGCCGACACGCCGTCGGTCCCTGGCCGGTCCTCGGCGATGGAGTCCCGACCCGCCCCTGTGTCCGACCTCTCCGAGCGGCGCAAGCCGGGCTCGGGACCGACTGGAATCGTTGCCGAGATGTCGCGTATCACCACCCTGCACCCCCGTACCTACAACGAGGCTCGCACCGTCGGCGAGAACTTCCGCGAGGGGGTGCCGGTGATCATGAACCTCTCGGAGATGGACGACAACGACGCCAAGCGGCTCGTGGACTTCGCTGCCGGCCTGGTGTTTGCCACGCGTGGCAGCATCGAGCGCGTGACCAACAAGGTGTTCCTGCTCTCGCCCCCCAACGTGACCGTCGCTGCCGAGGACAAGCAGCGCCTCGCCGAGGGCGGTTTCTTCAACCAGAGCTGAGCGCCGGGTGTATGTCGTCGGGCAGATCCTCCATGGTCTGCTCTGGGCCTTCATCGCACTGCTGTGGATCCGGTTCATCGTCGACTGGGTCCAGGTCTTCGCGCGCTCGTGGTCACCGAGCGGCTTCCTGCTGGTGGTGCTCGAGATCGTCTACTCGGTCACCGACCCGCCGATCAAGGCGCTGCGTCGGGTGGTCCCGCCGCTTCGGCTCGGCTCCGTCGCGCTCGACCTCAGCTTCATCATCGTCCTCATCGGCGCCTACCTCTTGCTGGTGGTGGTGGAGAGGGTCCTACTCGTGTGACGTGCCTGCGCCGGTCTCCCTGACCGAGGGGAGGTCAGGCGCTATTGTTCCCAAGACAGAGCTTCTGCAACACCGATCAATGAATTGGGTGAGGTCATGCCGCTGACGCCTGAGGACGTGAGCAACAAGCGCTTTACTCCCGTTCGCCTCCGTGAGGGCTACGACATGGGAGAGGTCGACCAGTTCCTCGACGAGGTGGAGGCCGAGCTCGCGCGGCTGACGAAGGAGAACGACGACCTGCGGTCGAAGTTGTCCGCGGCTCAGTCGGGTGCTCCGGTCACGGCGCCGACGCCGGTGGTGGAGAAGCAACCCGAGCCCGAGCCGGAGCCGGAGCCCGAGCCGGAGCCCGCCCCCGCCGCACCGGTGAGCGCGGCAGCGTCGTCGTCGGTGGAGACCCTCCGCGTCGAGACCGTGCCCGAGGCCTCCAGCGCCGCGGCACGACTCCTCGAGATCGCCACGCGCAATGCTGACGAGCTCGTCGAGGAGGCCAAGAACGAGGCCGACCGCATCGTCGGTGAGGCGCGGACCAAGGCCGAGCGGATGGACTCCGAGTCCAAGGGGAAGGCCGACCGGCTCGAGGCGGACGCACGGCGTCGCGCCGAGATGCTCGACGGTGAGACCGCCGAGCGTCGCCAGCAGATGTTCGGCGACCTCGAGCGCGAGCGCGACAAGCTCAAGGGCGAGGTCGAGAACCTGCGGTCCTTCGAGCGCGAGTACCGCGCCCGGCTCAAGTCCTACTTCACCCAGCAGCTCGAGGCTCTGGACTCGCCGGGTGAGGGCATGGCGTCCTCGGGCCACGGCGACCCGCAGCCCAAGCGGCTGCGGTCGATCCTCGGCGACGAGGAAGGCTGAGCCGCACACAGGAGAGCAGCGAAGCGACGTCACCGGGCCCGGCTCACCCCCCAGGGTGAGCCGGGCCCGACGCTTGTGCCGCGATGGCTGCGGAGGGCGCCCGCCTGGGCGTGGCCTCCTTGAAGCGACCCCCTGCGCGGGCTACTGTTCCGCCGACACTGTGGCGGCCGCCACGCGTGGCACGGGATGAGGAGGCCCCCAGTCATGGCTCGGAGCACCAGGAGGTCGATCGCCGGCTCGGCGGTGTCGGCCGCGCGGAAGGCGATACGTCGCAAGTCGTCCGGCTCGGCGAACGGCGCCCGCACGGGCAGCACCACCGCGCAGGCTGCGAAGACGGCGAAGCAGGCCCCCCAGAAGGCGGCGAAGCAGGCTGCCAAGAAGACGGCGCCGGCCACCAAGAAGGCTGCGGCAGCGGCGACCGCGGCCAGCAAGAAGGCTGCCAGCAAGAAGGCGGCTCCCGCGAAGAAGGCGCCCGCGACCAAGGCATCGGCCAAGAAGGCGCCCGCGACCAAGGGCGCGGCCAAGAAGTCGCCGGCCAAGAAGTCGCCGGCCAAGAAGTCGCCGGCCACGAAGTCGGCGGCGAAGAAGGCGGCACCGACCAAGACCGCTACGGGTACGAAGGCGGCCGCGAAGAAGACGGCCACGAAGGCGGCACCGACCAAGAGGGCCGCGGGCAAGAAGGCAGCCCCGGCCAAGAAGGCGACCGCGACCAAGTCCGCACCCGCCACGAAGGCGCCGGCCACGAAGAAGTCGGCCACGAAGAAGTCGGCCAAGGCAGCACCTGCCGCGAAGTCGGGCAAGAAGGCCGCCACGAAGGCTGCTGCCAAGAAGGCGGCCACGAAGGCCCCTGCCAGGAAGTCGGCGGCCAAGAAGGTCAGTCCGCTGGTCGTCAAGGCCGGGGAGAGCGCCTGGACCAAGGCGGAGATCAAGGAGGTCCGCGACGAGCTGACCGAGATCCGGGACAAGGTCGCCTCTACCCTCGCGGAGCAGGAGGAGGAGCTGGCGGGGCTGATGCGCGACTCCGGTGACGGCGCCGGGCACGACCAGGCCGACATGGGCGCCACGAGCTTCGAGCGTGACCACGAGCTCACGGTCGTCAACAACGAGCGCGAGAAGCTGGCCCAGATCGACCGCGCGCTGGCGCGGATCGAGGACGGCACCTACGGCATCTGCGAGTCGTGCGGCAACCCCATCGGCAAGATGCGGGTGATGGCCTTCCCCCGTGCCACACTGTGCATGACATGCAAGCAGCGCGAGGAGCGTCGCTGAGCGACGCCGACAACCCCGGTCAGGAAGCCCCGCAGACCCCCTCACCGCGACTGCTGGGTCTCTTCGGCGTCGTGGCCGTCGTGGCGTACGCCGTCGACCTGGTCACCAAGCAGCTCGCCGTCACCCGGCTGGCCGACGGTGACGTCGCCGTCCTCGGCGACTGGTTCGTGCTCCACCTGACCCGCAACCCGGGCGCGGCGTTCAGCACGGGGACCAACTACACCGTCGCCCTCAGCTGCCTCGCGATCGCCGCGGTGCTGGTCGTGCTGTGGTTCGCGCGGAGGATCGGCACGCCGGGCTGGTCGCTCGCGCTGGGCCTGCTGCTCGGTGGTGTTGCCGGCAACCTGACCGACCGCCTCTTCCGCGAGCCGGGCCCGCTGCGTGGCCATGTCGTCGACATGTTCATGCTGCCCCACTGGCCGGTGTTCAACGTGGCCGACATCTGCATCAACGTCGCCGCCGCGCTGATCCTGCTGCAGACCTTCCGCGGTGTGGCCCTCGACGGCAGGCCGCGCGAGGAGGAGTCCGCGACGTGACCCAGGCCGATCACCGCACGCTCGCGGTTCCCGAGGGTCTGGAGGGGGAGCGGGTCGATGCCGCCCTGGCCCGGATGTTCGGGCTCTCCCGGACCCGCGCGGCCGATCTCATCAGCGACGGCCACGTCCGCGTCGACGGCGCCGAGGTGGCCAAGAGCCACCGCGTGGAGCCCGGCACCCTGCTCGAGGTCAGCATTCCCGTCGTGAGTGACCCGCTCGAGGTGGTCCCCGAGATCGTCGAGGGCATCAAGATCATCCACGACGACGACTCGATCGTCGTGATCGACAAGCCGGTGGGCGTCGCCGTCCACCCGTCGCCCGGGTGGTCGGGACCGACGGTGGTCGGTCACCTGGCGGGTGCGGGTTTCCGCATCGCGACCAGCGGCGCGTCCGAGCGGCAAGGCATCGTGCAGCGCCTCGACGTGGGGACCTCCGGCGTCATGGTGATCTGCAAGTCAGAGCACGCCTACTCGCTGCTCAAGAACGCCTTCCGGCGCCGTGACGTCGAGAAGACCTATCACGCCCTGGTCCAGGGTCACCCCGACCCGCTCGAGGGGACCGTCGACGCCCCGATCGGCCGGCACCCGAAGTCGGACTGGAAGTTCGCCGTGATGGCCGACGGTCGTCACAGCGTCACCCACTACGAGACGCTCGAGGCGCACCGGTTCGCCAGTCTGCTGGAGATCACTCTCGAGACCGGCCGCACCCACCAGATTCGGGTCCACATGCAGGCGCTCAAGCACCCGTGCGTCGGCGACCTCACCTACGGGGCCGACCCCGTGCTGGCCAAGCGCGTCGGACTCGAGCGACAGTGGCTCCACGCCGTGCGGCTGGGTTTCGAGCACCCCGACACCGGGGACCGGGTCGAGTACGAGTCGACCTACCCTGACGACCTCCAGCACGCGCTCGACGCGATCCGCGATGCCCACTGACCAGGTCGAGCTGCGCCCCGCGACGCTGGACGACGCGCCGACGCTGGCCGACCTGCACGTGGACTCCAGGGAGGGGAACGTCGGCAGCCTGCCGCCGATGGTGCACGACCGGTCGAGCGCCCACCGCTGGATGCGCGACCGGTTGGCAGGCGACACCCGCGGGTGGGTGGCCGAGCGTGCCGGGCGGGCGGTCGGCTACCTGGCGACGACCGACGGCTGGCTGGACGACCTCTACCTGGCGCCGGGGGAGACCGGGAACGGCGTCGGGGAGGCGCTGCTCGGCGTCGCCAAGGCGGAGCTGCCGGACGGCTTCTGCCTCTGGGTGTTCGAGTCCAACGAGGGTGCCCGCCGCTTCTACCGTCGCCATGGCCTCATCGAGCTCGAGCGCACCGACGGCTCGGGCAACGAGGAAGGTGCTCCCGACATCCGCATGGCGTGGCCGGGACGGGACCCACTGGCGTTCCTGCGCGGCCTCATCGACGACGTCGACGACGAGCTGGGTGACCTGCTCGCCCGGCGCCACGCGCTGACGCGGGCGACCCAGGAGGTCAAGCCGTCCCGCGAGCGCAGCCCGGAGCGCGAGGAGGAGATCGTGCGGCGGCTGGCTGCACGGGCCCCTGAGCTGGGGGAGGGGCGAGTCGCGCGGATCGTGCACGCGATCATCACCGAGAGCCTCGACGCCGCGGACGGCGCGAGGGGGGACCAGGGCGGTCGTCAGGTGTCACCAGGGTGACACTGGCCGAGCGCGCCGCTGTGTCCTGGGTCAGCCCTGTTGCGCGTTCTCCCAGAGCCCGAGCACGTTGCCCTCGGGATCGGCGAAGTAGGCGGTGAAGCCCATGTCACCGACCGGCATCTTGCCCACGACCTCGCTGCCGCCGGCGTCCTTCACCTTCGACAGGGCGTCGTCGATGCTCTCGACGTCGATGACGATGTTGGGGCCCTTGGCCGGGAACTCGTCGCTGCGCTGGAACATCCCTCCGTTGATGAAACCGCTCTCGGTGGGGCCGGTCTCCTGGTCCGAGGGGCCGGTCGAGACCATGGTGTAGCTCAACTCAGGCATCGGCATGATCTGCCAGCCGAAGGCGTCGCCGTAGAACTTCCCCGCCCGGTCGCTGTCGTCGAACGGGATCTCGAAGTGCACTACCTTTCCGGACACTGCTCTCTCCTCTTGATCGGCACTCCCCGCCGCCGACACCTCCAGCCAACTCCCCTGTGGGGCCGACGTCAACGGCGGGTCTGCCGGTGCCTGTCCCCGGACTGTCGTAGGCTTCGAGTCCTTCCCCCAGCGACACCCCGCGGCGCCCGGCGTCGTGGCCCCTGCCTGCTCGTCCGAACCCCCGAGGGGAGTGCCCAGACCACCGATGGCCGGCTCGTCCAGCGACTCCTTCGCGCACCTCCACGTCCACACCGAGTACTCCATGCTCGACGGCGCGGCGCGGCTCGACGACCTCTTCCGGCGGACGGCTGAGCTGGGGATGGGCTCCATCGCCATGACCGACCACGGCAACGTGTTCGGGGCCTACGAGTTCTGGTCCAAGGCCAAGGCCCACGGGGTCAAGCCGATCATCGGCATGGAGGCCTACTTCACCCCCAACACCTCCCGCTTCGAGAAGAAGCGGGTGCGCTGGAACGACGGCGGCCAGGACGACGTGTCGGGGTCGGGCTCCTACACCCACATGACGCTGCTCGCCGAGAACACCACGGGCATGCACAACCTGTTCCGCCTCAGCAGCCGGGCCAGCATGGAGGGCTACTTCTACAACGCCCGGGCCGACCGGGAGCTGCTCGCCGAGCACGGCGAGGGACTGATCGGCACCACCGGCTGCCCCTCCGGCGAGGTCCAGGTCTGGCTGCGGATCGGCGACTACGAGAAGGCGCGCCAGGCGGCCGGCGACTTCCAGGACATCCTCGGCCGGGACAACTACTTCCTCGAGCTCATGGACCACGGGCTCGGCATCGAGAACCGGGTGCGCGACGGCCTGCTCCGGCTGAGCAAGGACCTCGGCATCCCACCGATCGCCACCAACGACTCCCACTACGTGCTCAAGGAGCACGCCGCCTCCCACGAGCACCTGCTGTGCGTCTCCTCCGGCAGCGTGATGAGCGAGCCGCCCTACGAGAAGGGCGGCAAGCGGTTCGCCTTCCAGGGCGACGGCTACTACATCAAGTCCGCCGCCGAGATGCGCGAGCTGTGGGGTGAGCGCAACGGGCTGCCCGAGGCCTGCGACAACACGCTGCTGATCGCGGAGCGGTGCGACGTCTCCTTCAGCGAGGGCAACGGCACCTTCATGCCGCGCTTCCCGTGCCCGCCGGGGGAGAACGAGGACTCCTGGCTGGTCAAGGAGGTCGACCGGGGGCTGCTGGCCCGCTACCCGGGCGGTGTCCCCGACGTCGTACGCCGCCAGGCCGACTACGAGATCGGCGTCATCACCCAGATGGGCTTCCCGGGCTACTTCCTGGTCGTCGCCGACTTCATCAACTGGGCCAAGGACAACGGGATCCGGGTCGGTCCCGGGCGGGGTTCGGGGGCCGGCTCGATGGTCGCCTACGCGCTGCGGATCACCGAGCTCGACCCGCTCGAGCACGGCCTGATCTTCGAGCGCTTCCTCAACCCCGACCGCGTCTCGATGCCCGACTTCGACATCGACTTCGACGAGCGTCGCCGGGGCGAGGTCATCAAGTACGTCACCGAGAAGTACGGCGACGACCGGGTCTCCTACATCGTCACCTACGGCACGATCAAGGCGAAGCAGGCCGTCAAGGACTCCTCGCGGATCCTCGGCTACCCGTTCGCCATGGGTGACCGGATCACCAAGGCGATGCCCCCGGCGGTGATGGGCAAGGACGTCCCCCTCAAGGGCCTGTTCGACCCCGCCCACGGACGGTTCGGCGAGGGCGGTGAGTTCCGGGCTCTCTACGACAGCGACGGCGACGTCAAGACGGTGGTCGACACCGCCATCGGCCTCGAGGGGCTCAAGCGGCAGTGGGGCGTCCACGCCGCCGGCATCATCATGTCGAGCGAGCCGCTGCTCGACGTCATCCCGCTGATGAAGCGGCCGGCCGACGGCGCCATCATCACCCAGTTCGACTACCCGACGTGCGAGTCGCTGGGCCTGATCAAGATGGACTTCCTCGGGCTGCGCAACCTCACGGTCCTCGACGACGCGGTGAAGAACGTCGAGGCCAACCGCGGTGAGGTGCTGGTCCTGGAGGACCTGCCCCTCGACGACCAGCCCTCCTACCAGCTCCTCGGCACCGGCAACACGCTCGGCGTCTTCCAGCTCGACGGCGGCCCGATGCGTGGCCTGCTGCGCCTCATGCGGCCCGACAACTTCGAGGACATCTCGGCCGTCCTGGCCCTCTACCGTCCCGGCCCGATGGGCGTGGACTCCCACACCAACTACGCCCTGCGCAAGAACGGCAAGCAGGAGATCACGCCGATCCACCCCGAGCTCGAGGAGCCGCTCGAGGAGATCCTCGGCACGACGTACGGACTGATCGTCTACCAGGAGCAGGTCCAGAAGGTCGCCCAGAAGGTCGCGGGCTACAGCCTCGGCCAGGCCGACCTGCTCCGCCGCGCCATGGGCAAGAAGAAGAAGGAGGTGCTCGACGCCGAGTACGTCCCCTTCTCCGAGGGCATGCGGGCCAACGGCTACTCCGACCGCGCGATCAAGGCGCTGTGGGACGTGCTGGTCCCGTTCTCCGACTACGCGTTCAACAAGGCGCACACCGCGGCCTACGGCCTGATCTCCTACTGGACCGCCTACCTCAAGGCGCACTACCCGGCCGAGTACATGGCCGCGCTCCTGACGTCCGTCAAGGACGACAAGGACAAGATGGCCATCTACCTCAACGAGTGCCGCCGGATGAAGATCAAGGTGCTCCCGCCCGACGTCAACGAGTCGCAGGCGACCTTCACGCCGGTCGGCGACGACATCCGCTTCGGGCTGACCGCCATCCGCAACGTCGGGAGCAACGTCGTCGCGGCGATCGTCGAGGCCCGGGAGGAGCAGGGCCGCTACACCGACTTCAACGACTTCATGGGCAAGGTGCCGGCGCTGGTCTGCAACAAGCGCGTGATCGAGTCGCTGGTCAAGGCCGGTGCGTTCGACGACATGAAGCACCACCGTCGTGCCCTGGTCCACGTCCACGAGACGGCCGTCGACCAGTACGTCGACATCAAGCGCAACGAGGCGATCGGTCAGGACTCGCTCTTCGACGGCCTCGGCGACGACGGCGACTCGGGCTTCGGGATCGCGGTGACGATCCCCGACATCGACGAGTGGGACAAGATGACCCTGCTGGGTCACGAGCGCGAGATGCTCGGCCTCTACGTCTCCGACCACCCGCTGCTCGGACTCGAGCACGTGCTGTCCAAGGGCACCGACTGCACCATCGGGCAGCTGATGCTCGACGAGGACCGTGCCGACGGCAGCCCGATCACCATCAGCGGGCTCGTCACCGGCGTCCAGCGCAAGATCACCAAGCGGGGTGACACCTGGGCGATGGTCACGCTGGAGGACCTCGACGGCGCGATCGACGTGCTCCTGTTCCCCAGCGCCTACCAGCTCGCCAGCACGCTGCTCACCGAGGACGCGATCCTGACCATCCGCGGCCGGCTGTCCCGCAGCAAGGACCAGCCCGAGATCCACGCGCAGGAGGTCACCGTTCCCGACCTGAGCGACGGTCCCAGCGGCCCGGTCGTGGTGAGCCTGCCCTCGACGCGGTGCACCGCTCCCGTCGTCGACCACCTCAAGGAGGTCCTCGGCAGCCACCCGGGCGTGACGGAGGTCCACCTGCGGCTGCTCTCCCGGGGGACGACCACCCTGCTCCGCCTCGACGACCGCCTGCGGGTCTCGCCCACACCGGCCCTGTTCGCCGATCTCAAGCAGCTGCTGGGGCCCGGGTGTCTGCAGAGCTGAGCGAGCAGACCCACCCCACGCCCCACGTCTCACGCTGGTGGTTGCTGCGCGACGTCACGCTGGTGCTCGCCTTGTTCGCCGTCGGGGGAGCGCTGTGCGGCGTGCTGTGGGAGTGGTGGTGGACCGCACCGAGCGGGAGCGTCGCGGACGGGACGTGGTTCCCCGATCTCGAGGGGGTGCGCGGGGTGTTCTCCGGCACAGCCCTCTACGTCGTCGTGGGCGCCGTCGGCGGGCTGGTCCTGGGCGCTGCGTGCGGGTGGCTCTTCGACCGGGTGGAGCTGGTCACGCTGGTCGCGGTGGCGGTCGGAGCGACACTCGCCGGGTGGTTGATGCTGTGGGTCGGCACGGCCCTCGCTCCACCCGACCCGCAGCTCGCGGCGGCCTCGGCACCCGACGGCACGCGACTCCCGGGGACCCTCGCAGTGTCGGGCGACAGCCCCTTCGCGGCGTTCCCGCTCGGGGCCACGGCAGGACTGGCGGCCGTCTTCATCGGACTCGCGCCAAATCGGCGGTCCCGCGGATAGCGCGGCCGCCCGCGAGTAGAGTTCTGGCATCAGGAACCGGCGGGTCTCGCCGTGCGTCCCAGTCTCGAGTCCTAGCCAGGGAGAACCCATGTCCAGCACCCCTCCGCCGACCTCCGGTTCCGGCGGCCCCGAGTTCCTCGAGCCCGAGAGCGGCGACCCGATCGCCCGGTCTCGCGAGGGCCGTGACGGCCGGCGTACCGCGCTCCTCGCCGGTGCCGCCGCGGCCGGCCTGGCGCTGGTCGGCGGCGGGGTGTGGGCGACCATGTCCTTCCTGGCCTCCGGCCCGCAGCCGGCCGAGGCCCTGCCTGCCGGCACGATCGGCTACGTGAGCATCGACCTCGACCCCAGCGGTGAGCAGAAGATCGAGGCGTTCCGCATGCTCGACAAGTTCCCGGCCCTGCGGGAGGAGCTGGACGGCTTCGACGCCGACGACGACCTGCTGGAGCTCGCCTTCGAGGACATCGAGAAGGAGTGCGACGGCCTCGACTACACCGAGGACGTCAAGCCCTGGCTCGGCTACCGGTTCGCCGTCGCCGCGGTCGACCTCGGGGAGGAGCGTCCCACCCCGGTGGGCGTGGTGCAGGTGACCGACGCCGACGCAGCCCGCGACGGCCTGGCGAAGCTGCGCGAGTGCGCCGGCGAGGACGAGGGCGGCTGGGTGGTCGAGGGTGACTGGGCCGTCGTCGCCGAGACCGAGGACCTCGCCCGTGAGGCCAGCGCCGCCGCCGCCGACGGCTCGCTCGCCGACGACGCGGACTTCCAGCGCTGGACCGAGGAGGTCGGGGACCCGGGTGTCATGACGATGTACGCCGGTCCCGAGCTCGGCCGGCACCTGGCCGACCTGGCCGCCAACCCGTTGACCCCCCTCAGCCCCCTGGGTGGGATGACGCTCGACGCCGAGCCCGGCCTCGCGGAGCCGGACGTGCCGGTCGAGCCCGAGGTCCCCGAGGAGATGGCCGAGGCCCTGGAGTCGTTCGAGGGCATGGCAGCGACCGTGCGCTTCTCCGACGGCGCCCTGGAGTTCGAGGCCGTCGCAGGTGGGGGTGACGTCTCCCTCGACGCCTTCGCAGCCACCGGCGCCGGAGACGCGGTGGGTGCGCTGCCCGCCGATACCGCCGTCGCCTACGGACTGTCCCTGCCCGAGGGCTGGCTGACGGCGATGCTCGACTTCTTCCGCGAGTACACGGGCGAGTCCGCGAGCGTCGAGGAGCTGCTCACCCAGTTCGAGGCCCAGACGGGGGTCTCCGGTGACGACGTCGAGGCACTGCTCGGTGAGTCGGCCGCTCTCGGCATCGGCAGCGACTTCGACCCGGAGGCCTTCTTCGGTTCCGCGGACGGCAGCGGCGTCCCGATCGGGGCGAGGATCACCGGCGACAGCGAGCGCGTGCAGGAGGTCCTGGGCAAGCTGGCCGACCAGGCCGGCGGCGCGGCGACCTTCCTGGCCAACGACGCGGACGGCGACGTCGTCGCGGTCGGCCCCAACGCCGACTACCGCAAGCAGCTGCTCGAGGACGGCGGCCTGGGAGACACCGAGGTCTTCCAGAACGTCGTGCGCGAGGCCGACCAGGCGGGTGCGGTGTTCTTCGTGAACTTCCGCGCGGGTGACTGGCTGCAGAACCTGTCGAGCAGCGACCCGGAGGTCGCGGAGAACCTGGAGCGGCTCGAGGGGCTGGGCGCCAGCAGCTGGATCGACGACCAGACCTCCCACGTGGTCTTCCGCGTCACGACCGACTGACGTCTCAGGAGGAGGCGCGGCCGATCTCCGCCACGGTCCCACCCGTGACCGCGAGGAGATCGGCCGGCGTCAGCTCGACGTCGAGGCCGCGCCTGCCAGCTGAGACCAGGACCCTCGGGTGGTCGAGGGCCGAGCGGTCGACCACCGTGGCCAGCTGACGCCGCTGGCCGATGGGCGAGATGCCCCCGGCGACGTACCCCGTGGCGCGCTCGGCCTCGGCGACGTCCGCCATCGCAGCCCGCGGCGCCCCGACCGCACGGGCCAGCGCCTTGAGGTCGAGCAGGGTGGAGACCGGGACGATGCCCACCACGAGCCTCGCCCGGGCGCCGGGCCGCGGATCCAGCGCCGTCACGAGCGTCTTCAGGACACGCGCGGGGTCGACGCCCAGGGCCTCCGCGGCCTCCAGGCCGTACGACTCGGCCCGGGGATCGTGCTCGTAGGGCAGCAGGCGGTAGTCGACGCCCGCACGGTCCAGCGCCACGGTCGCCGGTGTACCGCCGGTCCTACGCTTCGCCATGTCCACATCCTCTCGCCAGCCGGACGTTGAGGTGCGGGGGCCGCGCCCGCCGGACGTTGAGGTGTGAGGGCCGTCAAGGCCCGAGCCTCGAAACGCCCGGCCCTTCCACGGCTACTCGCCGCGTGCCTTTGCGTGCTCGCTTGCGTGGTTTCGACTCGCTCGCGCGCCTTCGCAGGCTCAGGCGCGTCGCTCGCTCAACCTTCACTAGCCACGGGAATGCGCTCGTTCCTCGCGCATTCCCTGCTAGTTCGGGGACCAGCGGGTGCGGGCGACCTCGGTCGCCGGCAGCGAGGGGATCACGTTGATGGCGCGCAGCTCGGCACGCAGCAGGTCGCACACCAGCGTCAGCCGGGTGGCGGCGTCGTCGGCCTCCAGCAACGCTTGCCGGTCGGGCATCGGCAACGGCGCGACCGCGGCCAGCGTCCACGACAGGTACGCGGGGTCCCGCGGCAGCGCCTCGGGGTAGGGGTCCTCGCGGATCGCGGAGACGGCCGCCCGGTAGCCGGTGAAGACCGCGCGGGCGATGTCTGCCAGACCGTCCGCCTCCTCGCCCTCGCCGTCCGGGCGGGTGCTGACGTCCCCGACTGGGAACGGCCCCGACGTGTCGAGCCCGTGCAGCTCGAAGCGGTCCAAGGCCACGCCCAGCAGCGTGTAGGTCCCGTCAGGCTGCGCCTCGACCTCCGTCATCTGGACCCGGCAGCCGACACGGTAGAGCGACTGGTTGCCGTGCTCCCCGACCTCGTAGCCCTCGCGTATCGCCACCGACCCGAACACCCGGTCCACGGGGTCGGGCACCTCGAGCAGGTGCTCGACGAGCGCCCGGTAGCGGTCCTCGAAGACGCGCAGCGGGACGGTGACGCCGGGGAACAGCACGGAGCTCAGCGGGAACATCGGCAGCCGGTCGGTCACATGTCGAGACTAGGCCCCCACCGTCCGTTCCCCGGTGCGCCCGCGTCGCGGTGTGTGCCCGAACCTAGAATCGGGTCATGCTCATCCGGCGCATCGACCTCCGCGGAGCCGACGGCTCCTTCGACTACCGCGCGGTCGTGCCGCGCGCGGAGCTCGACGTCGAGGCGGCCACCCATCAGATCCGCCCCGTCGTGGAGGCGGTCCGGACCGACGGCGTCGCGGCCATCCGCGAGTTCTCCCAGCAGTTCGACGGCGTGGCACCGGTCGACATCCGGGTCCCGACCGAGGCGCTCGAGCAGGCGCTGGCCGAGCTGGACCCCGTGGTGCGGGAGGCGCTCGAGGTGTCCGTCGCCCGGCTGCGCGCGACGTGCGAGGCCGAGCTCGAGCAGGACGTCACCACCGAGCTGGCGGCTGGGGCCGTCGTCACCCACCGCAAGGTGCCGGTCGACCGCGTGGGTCTCTACGTCCCGGGTGGCCTGGCGCCCCTGGTGTCGAGCGTCGTGATGAACGTCGTACCCGCCCAGGTGGCCGGCGTACGCTCGCTCGCCCTGGCCAGCCCCCCGCAGCGCGAGCACGGGGGTCTGCCGGCGCCGACCATCCTCGCTGCCTGCGCGCTCCTCGGGGTCGAGGAGGTCTACGCCGTCGGCGGTGCGCAGGCAGTCGCGATGTTCGCCTACGGCGCCGGTCCGTGTGCCCGCGTCGACCTCGTGACGGGTCCCGGCAACATCTGGGTGGCGGCGGCCAAGCGGTTGCTGCGCGGCGTGGTCGGCATCGACTCCGAGGCGGGTACGACCGAGATCGCCGTGCTCGCCGACGACAGCGCCGACCCGGCCTTCGTGGCTGCCGACCTGATCAGCCAGGCCGAGCACGACCCCGCGGCAGCCAGCGTGCTGGTGACCGACTCCGAGACGCTGGCCGACCAGGTCGTCGTCGAGCTCGACAAGCAGGTCGCGGTGACCCGCCACGTCGAGCGGATCACGACGGCCCTCGGTGGCCAGCAGTCCGGCATCGTTCTCGTCGACGACGTCGAGCAGGGCCTCGCGGTGGTCAACGCCTACGCCGCCGAGCACCTGGAGATCCAGACCCGCGACGCCTCAGCCGTCGCCGCGCGGGTCCGCAATGCCGGTGCCATCTTCGTCGGCCCGCACGCGCCGGTGAGCCTGGGCGACTACTGCGCCGGGTCCAACCACGTCCTGCCTACCGCGGGCTGCGCCTGTCACTCCTCGGGACTCAGCGTCCGGGCCTTCCTGAGGTCGGTCCACGTCGTCGACTACACCCGCGAGGCGCTCGCAGAGGTGGCACCCCACGTGGTCGCCCTGGCCGAGGCCGAGGACCTCCCGGGCCACGGCCAGGCGGTGTCGGTGCGGCTGGACGAGGACCGGTGACCGGCTGGCCACCGCTGCGGGACGACCTGCGCGGACTGGCGCCCTACGGCGCCCCGCAGCTCGACGTGCCCGTCCAGCTGAACGTCAACGAGAACCCCTACGGCCCCAGCGAGAAGTGCGCCGCCGACATCGCCCGGGCCGTCGGGGACGCCGCGGCGACCCTCAACCGCTACCCCGACCGTGAGTTCACCGAGCTGCGCGAGGCGCTGGCTGGCTACCTCAACGGCTCGGGCGGATCGGGCATCACCCCCGACATGGTGTGGGCGGCCAACGGCTCCAACGAGGTCATGCTGCAGCTGCTGCAGGCCTTCGGCGGCCCCGGCCGCTGCGCGCTCAGCTTCGCGCCGACGTACTCCATGTACCCGGAGTACGCCCGTGACGCCGTCACCGAGTGGGTGGTCGGCCACCGCGAGGACGACTTCACCCTCGACCTCGACCACGCGCGGTCCCTCGTGCTGGAGCGACGGCCCAGCGTGGTGCTGCTGCCGAGCCCCAACAACCCGACGGGCACGGCGCTCCCGCCGGAGGCGGTGTCGGCGCTCTGCGAGGCGGCCGGTGACGGGTTGGTCGTCGTGGACGAGGCGTACGGCGAGTTCCGTCGGGCCGGCACCCCGAGCGCCCTCGAGCTGCTGCCGCTCCACCGCAACCTCGTGGTGACGCGCACGATGAGCAAGGCGTTCGCGCTCGCGGGTGCCCGCGTCGGGTACCTCGCCGCCGACCCTGCGATCGCCGACGCGATCCGGGTGGTGCGACTGCCCTACCACCTCTCCGCCGTCACCCAGGCGACCGCGATCGCCGCCCTGCGCCACGCCGACGAGCTGCTGGCCAAGGTCGACGAGCTGCGCGAGGAGCGCGACCGTACCGTCGCGTGGCTGCGCTCCCGGGGGCTGACCGTCGCCGACAGCGACGCCAACTTCGCCCTGTTCGGAACCTTCGCGGACCGGCACGAGGTGTGGCAGCAGCTGCTGGACCGCGGCGTGCTGATCCGGGAGACCGGTCCGTCCGGATGGTTGCGGGTGTCGATCGGCACCGCGCAGGAGATGGAATCATTCAGGGCAGCACTCACCGAGGTGCTGGACACCCCGCACGAGGAGGAGCTCCGATGAGCCGCACCGCCAGGCTCGACCGCGAGACCAGCGAGTCGAAGATCCACGTCGAGCTCGACCTCGACGGCACCGGCCGGCACGACGTGTCGACCGGCGTCGGCTTCTACGACCACATGCTCGCCTCCTTCGCGCGCCACGCGCTCGTCGACCTCGTCGTGCACGCCTCCGGCGACACCCACGTCGACGCGCACCACACCGTCGAGGACAGCGCCATCGTGCTCGGCCAGGCGATCCGCGAGGCCCTCGGCGACAAGGCCGGGATCCGCCGCTTCGGCGACGCGACCGTGCCGCTCGACGAGGCGCTGGTGCACGCGGTCGTCGACGTCTCCGGACGGCCCTACTGCGTCCACACCGGTGAGCCCGACGGGCAGGCCTACGCCCTCATCGGCGGCGGGGCCGGCAACGTGCCCTTCGCCGGCTCCCTCACCCGCCACGTGATGGAGACGCTGTCGTTCCACGCCCACCTCGCGCTCCACGTCCGGGTGCTGTCGGGCCGCGACCCCCACCACCTCGTGGAGGCCCAGTTCAAGGCGTTCGCCCGTGCCTTCCGCGAGGCGGTCGCCCACGACCCCCGCGAGCTCGGCGTGCCGTCCACGAAGGGCACTCTGTGACCGCACCTCAGGTCGCCGTCCTCGACTACGGGTCCGGCAACCTCCGCTCGGCTGTGCGCGCCCTGGAGCGTGCCGGGGGAGAGGTGACGCTCACCGACGACTTCACGACCTGCCTGGAGGCGGACGGTCTCGTCGTCCCCGGCGTCGGGGCGTACGCCGCGTGCATGGCCGGGCTGCGCGCGGTCAAGGGTGACCGCCTGATCGGCCGCCGTCTCGCCGGCGGTCGACCCGTCCTCGGCATCTGCGTGGGCATGCAGGTGCTCTTCGAGCGCGGGGTGGAGCACGGGGTCGAGACCCCGGGGTGCGACGAGTGGCCGGGCACCGTCGAACGGCTGCAGGCACCGGTGGTGCCCCACATGGGCTGGAACATCGTCGAGGTCCCCGACGGCACCACGCTCTTCGCGGGGATCGAGGACGAGCGCTTCTACTTCGTGCACTCCTACGCCGCCCGGAGCTGGGACCTGGTGACGGGCAGCCTGACCCGGGCGCCGCTGGTGACGTGGTCCGAGCACGGCGGCGACCGGTTCGTCGCCGCGGTCGAGAACGGTCCCCTCTCGGCCACGCAGTTCCACCCCGAGAAGTCGGGGGACGCGGGGGCACGACTGCTGCAGAACTGGGTGAACACACTGTGAGCGACTACCTCGAGCTGCTGCCGGCCGTCGACATCGCCGGCGGCCAGGCGGTGCAGCTGGTGCAGGGCGTGGCCGGCTCGGAGAAGCGGTTCGGCGACCCGATCGAGGCCGCGCTGCGCTGGCAGGAGGCCGGTGCGGAGTGGATCCACCTGGTCGACCTCGATGCGGCGTTCGGTCGCGGCCACAACCGCGAGCTCCAGGCGAAGATCGTCGGCACCCTGGACATCGACGTGGAGATGAGCGGCGGTATCCGCGACGACGAGTCGCTGGCCGCGGCGATGGCGACCGGTTGCCGTCGCGTCAACATCGGCACGGCCGCCCTCGAGCAGCCCGAGTGGTGTGCCCGGGCCATCGCCGACCACGGCGACCGCGTCGCCGTCGGCCTCGACGTGCGCGGCCGGACCCTGGCGGCCCGTGGCTGGACCCGCGACGGCGGTGACCTCTACGAGGTGCTCGCGCGGCTCGACGGGGAGGGCTGCGCGCGCTACGTCGTCACCGACGTCAACAAGGACGGCATGCTGCAAGGGCCCAACCTCCACCTGCTGCGCGACGTCTGTGCGGCCACCGACCGACCGGTGGTGGCCAGCGGCGGCATCACCGAGCTCGCCGACCTCGAGGCGCTGATGGGGCTCGTCGGCGACGGGGTGGAGGGTGCCATCATCGGCACGGCCCTCTACGAGGGCCGCTTCGAGCTTGGCGAGGCCCTGGCCCTGACGAGGGGCGCATGAGCCTCGCCGTCCGCGTCATCCCGTGCCTCGACGTCGACGCCGGGCGCGTGGTCAAGGGCGTGAACTTCACCGACCTCCGCGACGCGGGCGACCCGGTGGAGCTCGCGCGGCTCTACGACGCCGAGGGCGCCGACGAGCTGACCTTCCTCGACATCTCCGCCTCCCGCGAGGGCCGCGCGACCACGATGGAGATCGTGTCGGCCACCGCCGAGCAGGTCTTCATCCCGCTCACCGTCGGCGGCGGGGTCGGCAGCGTGGAGGCGGTCGACCGGCTGCTGCGTGCCGGTGCGGACAAGGTCGCGGTCAACACCGCGGCCATCGCCCGCCCTGAGCTGGTCGCCGAGATCGCGGACCGGTTCGGCAGCCAGGTGCTCGTGCTGTCGGTGGACGCCCGACGGGCGGCCGGCACGGATTCGGGCTTCGAGGTCACCACCCACGGCGGTCGTACGTCCGCCGGGCTCGACGCGCTCGCCTGGGCGGCCCGCGGCGCGGAGCTGGGCGCGGGGGAGATCCTGCTCAACTCCATGGACGCCGACGGCACCACCGACGGGTTCGACCTCGAGCTGATCGAGGCGGTACGCCGGGAGGTCACCATCCCCGTCGTCGCAAGTGGGGGAGCGGGCAGGGTCGAGCACTTCCCGCCGGCCGTCGGGGCCGGCGCCGACGCCGTCCTGGCCGCCACGGTGTTCCACTTCGGCACGCTTCGGGTCAGCGAGGTCAAAGAGGCGCTGGCTGGCGCCGGTCATCCGGTTCGCTAGTCGACTGCTGCTGGTCGGTCGGCCTATGTCCGTCGGCGCGGGTGTGCCGTGGCCGGCAGGGACTCGCCGGGCCGCCGATCCATGCGCGCGTTCCCGGAAGGAGGCACCCCTGTTGCGGCACCACCACCCCGACCGCCGATGCGATGAGTTCGAGGCGCGCGCCCGGTCGGATCTGTCGTCACGACTGGGCTGAGCTGACTGACCGAGGACTGAACGGAGCTGCCGGGATGAGCGCGATCTACACCTGGGACGTCTTCTCCACGCTCGACGGTTACGGCTCCTACTCAGAGGGCGCCGACTGGGGTGGCTACTGGGGCAAGCAGGGCCCCGAGTTGCTCGAGCACCGGGCTCGACAGCTGCAACCGGAGCCCCGGATGGTCTTCGGTGCCACCACGTTCCGCGAGACCGCCGCGATCATGGCGGGCTCCGACCCCCTCAGGCTCGACGAGTGGAACGTCCGGACGCGACGCGCGCCGGCGACGGTGATCTCCTCGACGCTCCAGGACACTCTCGGCTGGCCCGACGCGACGGTCGTCAGCGGTGACGCCGTCGACATCGTCACCCGGCTCAAGCAGGACTCGGACGTGCCGCTCCGGTCACAGGCCAGCTTGTCGCTCAACTGGGCCTTGATGGCCGCCGGCCTCGTCGATCGGCTCCAGGTGACGATCTTCCCCGTGATCACCGGCCGCACCGGCACCAGCCCGGTCCTCCGCGGCGCGGCCGACTTCGACCTCGAGCTGCTCCAGAGCCGCGTTCTGGACGGCCACACCCACGAGCTGGTCTACCGCCCCATCCCGCGCTGAGACGCAGGACGAGTGGATCCCGCCTGACCTACCTGTCGCTCCGCACGCGCCGGGTGTCGTGTGCCCACATCGCGATCTCGACGCGGTTGCGGGCGCCGATCTTGGCCATCAGCGACGCGACGTGGGTCTTGACCGTGCTCAGGCCGACGTAGAGCTCGGTGGCGATCTCGGCGTTGGTCCGACCCCGTGCCACCAGCGCGAGCACCTCCTCCTCGCGCTCGGTGATCGGCTCGACGGGCTGGACCGGTGCGACCGGCGCCTGGTCGGCGAACGTCGCGAGCAGCCGTCGGGTGATGTTGGGGGCGATGAGTGCGTCCCCGGTGGCCGCCGCGTGGATGGCCTGCACGAGGAGCTCCGGGCCCGCGTCCTTGAGCAGGAAGCCGCGGGCGCCGGCGCGGAGGGCGCCGAGGACGTACTCGTCGAGGTCGAAGGTGGTGATCACGACGACCGCCATCGGGTCCGCCACGTCCGGCCCGGCCAGGCGCCGCGTCACCTCGACCCCGTCCAGCCCGGGCATCCGGATGTCGACGAGGAGGACGTCGGGGCGCAGCCGGGTCGCCAGGTCGAGCGCGGCCGGCCCGTCGGCTGCCTCCCCCACGACCTCGAGGTCGGGCTGCGCGTCGAGGATCATCACCAACCCGGTGCGGACCAGGTCCTGGTCGTCGGCGACGACGACACGGATGCTCATGCCGGCGCCCCCACCGGCAGCACGGCCTCGACGACCCAGCCGCCCGCGGGCCCCGGCCCCGCGGAGAGCGATCCGCCGAGGAGCTGGGCGCGTTCGGCCATGCCCAGCAGGCCGAACCCGGGTTCCGGGTCCGGCCCCGGCTCGGTCTGTCCGTCGTCGCTGACACGGAGCCGGACGGCGTCGCCCTCCCGGCGTACGTCGATCACGACGCGGGTCGCGCTCCGGGCGTGCCGACCGGCGTTGGTCAGCGACTCCTGCGCGAGCCGGTAGAGCGCCGCGTCCACGGGTCGTGACAGCCGGGGCAACGAGTCGTCGAGCGACACCTCGACGCTGGGCGTCGCGTCGGCGCGCGCCAGGGCAGGCAGGTCTGCGACGCCCGGCTGCGGTGAGTAGGCGACGGCGTCGTCCTCACGCAGCACCCGCACCATGGACCTCATCTCAGCCAAGGTTCGCGAGGCTTCGGCCTCGATCGCGGCCAGGACCTCGGCAGCCTTCTCGGGCTGGACGGCGGCGACCACGCCACCGGCCTGCGCCTGCACCGCGATGGCGGACACGTGGTGGGCCACCGTGTCGTGCAGCTCTCGCGCCAGCGCCACGCGCTCCTCGTTGCGGATCTCGCGCCGCTGTCGGTGCCAGAGGTCCGCCCGGTAGCGGAACGTCGCCGCGAGGGCGACGACCAGGAGCACCAGGACGCTGCCGCCGAAGACGTCGGCCCAGCCCGCGGAGGCGGCGTACATCCCCACCGCAACGACGACTGCCACGAACGCGGTCCCCGTCACGACTTCCCGTCCCGAGCCCCACCGCACCAGGGAGAAGAGCAGGATCAGGACGGCCAGCATGGAGTTGAGGCCCAGGTCCCCCGCGCGCACAGCCAGCTGGAGGACCGAGAGCACCCCGGCGACGCCCCACCCGAGCAGCGCGGCCAGCAGGGGGCGGCGCCGCCGCAGGAGGAGGGCTGGCACCAGCGCCAGGGCGAGCACCGTCACGAAAGGTCGCCACGCCAGGTCCGGTCGCAGGATGCCCTCGGCCAGGGCGGCGACCGCCAACACGCCCACGAGCAACCAGTCGAGACGACCGAGAGGTGGGGCGTCAGCAGGCCGCGGCTCGTGCCAGACGGAGCGACGGACCGTGACCACGGCACCAGCGTAGGGATCGGCGTGCCCCGGCGTACCGGCCGAAAGAACGAGGGACGGACCGTGCCAAAGGCCGGGCCGGCTCCGGCCTCCCGGCCGAGGCGCCCACCCCCTGCGGTCGGCGAGCGTGGACGCACCAACCCCACAGCACCCACGGAGGCCGATGATGAGAACACGCCGACCCGCCACCACCCTGCAGGACCAGCCGATGCCGGTGAGGGTCAAGCTCGCCGCCACGTGGACGAGCCTGATGTTCCTGTACGTCTACGTGGACATCCTCAACTTCTTCACGCCCGGCGTCGTCGAGGACATCCTCGACGGCAGGGTCTTCGAGTTCGACCTCTCCCAGACCTTCTCCACCGCGGCGCTGACCTTGATGGCGGTCCCGAGCCTCATGATCGTGCTGTCGGCGACGCTGCCCGCCCGGGCGAACCGCACGACGAACCTCGTCGTGGCCGCCCTCTTCGTCCCCGTCACGGCGTTCAACATCCTGGGCGAGTCCTGGCTGTACTTCTACGGCCTCGGCATCGTGCTGGAGCTGATGCTCCTCGCCCTCGTCGTGCGGTACGCCTGGACCTGGCCCCGCAGCGCGCCGTCCGCGCTCGTCGCGACAGGGGCGGACCAGGAAGCCTCTCGTACCCGGGACCCGGTGTGATCCCGACGGCGGGTGTCGTCGGACGCGCCGAGCACGACGCCGCGCGTGTCCGGCTGGTGCGCATGCTCCCCGGAGCCCGGTTCCCGGTCCTACGATCTGGCCATGCACACCTTGACCCGCTCCGGCGGGCTGGCCCTCGCGGTGCTGGCCCTCGCCCTCACTGCCTGCGCTCCCCGTGCCGACGAGGAGCCCGAGACGGCCACCGAGCCCACGGCCGACACCTCCTGCGAACGCGACAACCTGGAGACCTACGAGGACGGGGTGCTCACCATCGCCACCGACAACCCGGCCTATGAACCGTGGTTCGTCGACAACGACCCCACCAACGGTGAGGGGTACGAGTCGGCCGTCGCCTACGCCATCGCCGAGGAGCTCGGGTTCGCCGAGGACGAGGTCGTCTGGGTCAAGGTGCCGTTCAACGCCGTGGTCAACCCGGGGGAGAAGAAGTTCGACTTCGACGTCAACCAGGTCTCGATCACCGAGGAGCGCCGCAAGGCGGTCGACTTCTCCAGCGGCTACTACGACGTGCGGCAGGCCGTCATCACCGAGGCGGGGTCGCCGATCGAGGGAGCCACGACCGTGGCGGAGCTCGCCGACGCCAAGCTGGGCGCCCAGGTGGGCACCACGAGCTACACCGCGATCACCGACCAGATCGGGGCCACCGACCCGGCGGCGTACGACACCAACGACCAGGCGGTCCAGGCCCTCAAGAACGGCCAGATCGACGGCATCGTGGTCGACCTCCCCACCGCCTACTTCATGACGGCGGTGCAGCTCGACGACGGCGTCATCGTCGGCCAGCTGCCGGAGGCGCAGGACGAGCCCGAGCAGTTCGGCGCCGTCCTCGACCTCGACAGCCCGCTGACCGAGTGCGTCAGCCAGGCGGTGGACACCCTTCGCGAGAACGGCCTTCTCGACCGGCTGGTCGAGGAGTGGCTGTCCCAGCAGGGCGCACCGGAGCTGTCCTGAGCGGGGTCGTGACGGCCGACGGCTGGCAGCCGTCGGCCGTCCAGCGCGAGCGCGACAGCTACCGCCGCCGCCGCACGGTCCGCAGCGCCGTCGTCGCGGCCGCCAGCACGCTGGTCCTGGTGGGGCTGGCGGCCACGGCGATCGTCACGTCCCCGGGCTGGGAGCGGGTCCAGCAGACCTACTTCAGCTGGGACAAGGCCGTCGACTCGTTCCCGGCGGTGCTCGAGGGTCTGTGGCTCAACATCCGCGTGATGCTGGTCTGTGCGCTGCTGATCCTGCTGCTCAGCCTGCTCATCGCGGTGATGCGCACGATCCGCGGGCCGGTGGCGTTCCCGCTGCGGCTCCTCGGGACCGTCTACGTCGACGTCTTCCGCGGCCTGCCCCTGCTGCTGGTGCTCTTCCTGCTCGGCTTCGGCGGCCCGGCGCTCGACCTCAGCGGCCTGCCCCGCTCGGCGCTCTTCTGGGGTGGTGCCGCGCTCGTGCTCTCCTACTCGGCGTACGTCGCCGAGGTGTTCCGGGCCGGCATCGAGTCGGTCCACCCCTCGCAGCGTCTCGCCGGCCGTGCGCTGGGCCTCAGCTACGGCCAGAACCTGCGCTTCGTCGTCCTGCCCCAGGCGTGGCGGCGGGTGCTGCCGCCGCTGATGAACGACCTGGTGTCGCTGCAGAAGGACTCCGGCCTGATCGCGGTGCTCGGGGTGATCGACGCGATCCGCGCCGCGCAGATCGAGACCGCCAGCGACTTCAACTACACCCCCTACGTCGTGGCGGGTGTCCTCTTCATCAGCCTGACGATCCCGATGGCCCGGGCCACGGACTACTACGCGCGCAAGCAGGGCTTCCATGGCGCGGGAGGCATGCTCTGATGCCGCTGCTGGAGATGAACGGCGTCCGCAAGGCGTTCGGCGACCACGTGGTGATCCGCGACGTCGACCTCGCGGTGGAGCCGGGGCAGTGCGTCGTGCTGATCGGGGCCTCGGGCTCCGGCAAGTCGACCCTGCTGCGGTGCGCCAATCTGCTGGAGACGATCGACGACGGCGTGATCACGTTCCAGGGCGACGACATCAGCGACCCGCGGGTGGACGCCGACGCCGTCCGGTCCCGGATGGGCCTGGTGTTCCAGTCCTACAACCTCTTCCCGCACCTGAGCGTGCTCGGCAACGTCACGCTCGCCCTGACCCGAGTCCACGGCGTGGGCCGGGGGGAGGCCGACGAGCGCGGCCTGGCAATGCTCGAGCGGGTGGGACTGCGGGACCGGGCCGGTTCCCGGCCCGACGACCTCTCCGGCGGACAGCAGCAGCGGGTCGCGATCGCGCGCGCCCTGGTGTCCAACCCGGCGCTGATGCTGCTCGACGAGGTGACCTCCGCCCTGGACCCGGAGCTGGTGGGGGAGGTGCTCGACCTGCTGACCGACCTCAAGCGCGACGGCGTGACGATGCTGCTCAACACCCACGAGATGGGGTTCGCCCGGGACGTCGCCGACACCGTCTGCTTCCTCCACGACGGCGTCATCCACGAGTCGGGCACACCGAGCGAGGTCCTGGGCTCACCTCGGGAGGAGCGGACCCGGGCCTTCCTCTCACGCCTCCGGACCTGACCACCGCTTGCCGGTTGCGGGAGGATGCAGCCATGCCATCGACCACGAGCAGGCTCGCCTCGCTGGCCCTGGGCCTGGCCGTGGCCGTCACGGGATGTGCCGGCCCGGCCGACGAGACGGCCAGCGAGCCGGAGACGACGCGCTCCTCACCCAGCGAGTCGCCGACCAGCGGGTCCCCGTCCCCGGCGACGCCCACCCGGACCAAGAGCAAGAAGCCGGCCGCACCGACACTCTCGGTCGAGGTCGCCGGTGACCAGGTGACGCCCAACGCGCAGACCTTCGAGCTCGGCGTCGGTGAGCCGCTGGTGGTCGAGGTCCGCAGCGACCGGTCCGGCGAGCTCCACGTCCACTCCAAGCCGGAGCAGTACGTCGACTTCGGCACGGGGACGACGCGGCGGCAGCTGGTGGTCGAGACGCCCGGCACGGTCGAGGTGGAGGAGCACGAGAGCGGCGCCGTCGTCGCCGTCCTCGAGGTGCGCTGATGACCCTCGCCCACGGCGTGGGTGGGGGACAGGACCTGCCGATCCCGGCGTCGTACGCCGTCGTCGGCGGTGCGCTCGCCCTGGCGGTGTCCTTCGCCGTGCTGATGGTGGCCTGGCGGCGGCCGCGCTACCTGCCGAGTGAGGGTGGCCGCCCGGCGCCGCGGTGGGTCGCCGCCGTCGCCGAGAGCCGCGTGGTGCTCACGGCGCTGCGGGCCCTGGCCCTGGCGGGCCTCGGGTTCGCCACGTGGGCGCTGGTGGCCGGGCCGGACGAGGTGGCGGTCAACCCGGTCTTCGGCCTCGTCTACGTGCTGCTGTGGGTCGGGCTCGTGCCGGCGTCGCTGCTCCTCGGGCCGGTGGTCCGCACGGTCAGTCCCGCGCGCACCCTCCACCTGCTGTTGGCTCGCGCGCTGCGACGCGAACCCGACCGGGCGGTGGCGCGGCTGCCGGGACGGGTCGGGCTGTGGCCGGCCGCCCTCGGCCTGCTGGCCTTCACGTGGCTCGAGCTGGTCTCTCCCGACGGCACCACGCTGCGCGCGATCGGCACCTGGTTCGCGGCGTACTTCGTCGTGCTCGTCGTCGGGGCGTTCGTGTTCGGACGCCGCTGGTTCGCGTCCGCCGACCCGTTCGAGGCCTACTCCACGCTGGTGGCGCACCTGTCGCTGTGGAGCCGCGACGGCTCCGGCGAGCTCCAGGTCGTGAGCCCGCTGCGCAACCTGGCGCGGGTCGAGCTGCGCCCGGGGCTGGTCGCCGCGGTGTCGGTGCTGCTGGGGTCGACGGCCTTCGACAGCTTCCGCGACTCGGTGACGTGGCTGCAGTTCCGGCAGCGGACGGCGCGGGACCTCGTGGTCCTGGAGACCGGGCTGCTGGTGCTGGCCTGCTTGGCGGTCGGGCTGCTGTTCGCCGCGGCGACCGTGACCGCGACGCCGGCGCGGGGCCGGAGGGCGTCCCTCCCCACGGCGTTCGCGCTGTCGCTCGTCCCGATCGTCCTGGGCTACATGGTGGCCCACTACCTCACGCTGCTCGTCGAGACCGGCCAGCAGACGCTGATCCTCGCCAGCGACCCGCTCGGCAACGGCAGCGACCTGTTCGGTACGGCCGAGCGGCGGGTCGACCTGTGGCTCTCGCTCCACCCGACCTTCCTGGCCAGCGTGAAGGTGCTCGCGATCGTCGCCGGCCACGTCGTGGGGGCCGTGGCAGCTCACGACCGGGCCCTCGTCCTGCTGCGCAGCGATCGGCTGGTGCGCGGCCAGCTGCCGTTGCTGTCGGTGATGGTGGCCTTCACCGCGACCGGGTTGGCGCTGCTGTTCGGGGTGTGAGGGCGACGGAGGTGATTCGCCGGGTGTCGGTGGGTCGGAATAGCCTGACGAGGGCGCCGGTTGGGGCTGCCGGACGAGGGGAGCAAGGACAGCAGTGACGGACCAGTGGGGCGAGCATCGCGGGTCTACGACGCGTGAGGGCTTCGCCGTTCTCGGGGTGGCGGTCCGGCGTGAGCCGCTGATCTTCGTCCTCGCCACGGTCGGCAGCTTCCTGTTCGGCGCGATGACGGTCGCCGACGCCTGGGTCCTCGGCTGGGCCACCGACAACGTCGTGATCCCCGCGTTCCGCACCGGCGAGGTCGGGGCCGGGCTGCTGTGGGCGGTCCTCGGCCTGTTCATGGGCGTGGCCATCCTGCGCGCGGTCGGCATCGTCGCCCGGCGCCTCGGCGCCGGTGTCATGCAGTACCGCATGCAGGCCCACACCCGCCGAGCGGTCACCCGGCAGTACCTCTCGCTCCCGATGGAGTGGCACCAGCGCCACCCGACGGGGCAGCTGCTCTCCAACGCCTACTCCGACGTCGAGGCCGCGTGGGGCCCGATCGCGCCGCTGCCGATGGCGGTCGGCACCGTCGTGATGATGGTGATTGCCATCGTGCAGATGCTGGCCGCCGACCTGGTGCTCGCACTGGTCGGCCTGCTGGTCTTCCCCGCGGTGGTGGTGGCCAACCTCGTCTACCAGAAGCTCTCCTCGCCGTTGATGACCCGCGCGCAAGGTCTGCGCGCCGAGGTCAGCGAGATCGCCCACGAGTCCTTCGACGGCGCCATGGTCGTCAAGACGCTGGGTCGCGAGGTGGAGGAGACCGACCGGTTCACGGCCAAGGCCCACGAGCTGCGCGACGTCAACATCCGGGCGGGGCGGATCCGCGCGGCCTTCGACCCCACCCTCGCCTCGTTGCCCAACGTGGGGGTCCTGGTCGTCCTCGCCGTCGGGGTGCAGCGGGTGGTCAGCGGTGCGACCGACGCCGGCGACGTCGTCACGGTCGCCTACCTGCTGACGATCGTGTCGTTCCCGATCCGCTCCATCGGCTGGCTGCTCGGCGAGTTCCCCCGCAGCGTCGTGGGTTTCCACCGTGCCCAGCGCGTCCTCGACGCGACGGGGTCGATGCCCTACGGCGCCAGCAGCGTGCCCCCGTCGGGCTCCGCCGGCGCGCACCTCGAGGTCGACGGGCTGGGTTACTCCTACGACCCCGAGGTCCCGCTGCTCGACGACGTGTCCTTCACCGTCGAGCCCGGGCGCACGGTCGCGCTCGTGGGGGCGACCGCCTCCGGCAAGAGCACCCTCACCAAGCTCCTGACCAGGCTCGTCGACCCCGACCGCGGTGCGATCCGGCTCGACGGCGTCGACCTCCGTGACCTCGGCAGGGGCGAGCTGGCCGAGTCGGTGGCGACCGTCGGCCAGACCGCGTTCCTCTTCGACGACACCGTCCGCGAGAACATCACCCTGGGCGCCGACGTCCCCGACGACGAGGTCTGGGCGGCCCTGCGCGCCGCGGAGGCCGACGGGTTCGTGGCCGCCCTGGCCGACGGCCTCGACACGACCCTGGGGGAGCGGGGCACCTCCCTCTCCGGGGGCCAGCGGCAGCGGATCTCGCTCGCGCGGGCGCTCGTGCGGCAGCCACGGCTGCTGATCCTCGACGACGCCACCTCGGCGGTCGACCCCGAGGTCGAGGCTCGCATCCTCAACACCCTGCGCAGCGAGCGCGGGGAGGGCACCGTGGTCGTGGTGGCCTACCGGAAGGCCACCATCGCGCTGGCCGACGAGGTGGTCCACCTCCGCGGCGGGCGGATCGCCGACCGCGGCACCCACGCGGAGCTGCTCGAGCGGAGCCCGGCCTACGCACAGCTCGTCAACGCCTACGAGCAGGCCGCCCACGAGCAGTCCACCACGGCGGGTGAGCGATGACGACGACCACCGGCACGCGCCTCGACACCGGGGAGGACCTCGCCCCGATCGAGACCATCCGTCGCGGCATGGCCATCAGCCCGGAGCTGCGGGAGGGCTTCCGGGTCACGCTCCTCTTCGCCGTCCTCGCGTCCTTCGGCCAGGTGATCGTGCCGATCGCGGTGCAGCAGACCCTCGACCGGGGCCTGAACGCCCCCGGCGGGCCCGACCTGTCCTTCGTGGCGCTCCTGGGCCTCGCAGCCGCCGCCGGCATCGCCATCACCAGCGTCGCCTCCTACTTCATGACCAGCCGCCTGTTCCGCACCTCCGAGCGCGGTCTGGCGACGCTCCGCATCAAGGCGTTCCGCCACGTCCACGACCTGCCGCTCCTCACCCAGAACACCGAGCGCCGTGGCGCCCTGGTCTCCCGGGTCACGACCGACGTCGACCAGGTGAGCCAGTTCCTCGTCTTCGGTGGCCTCATCTTCATCGTCAGCGTCGGGCAGATGCTGGTCGCGACCGTGATCATGTTCGTCTACAGCTGGCAGCTGGCCCTGGTGGTGCTGGTGGCCTTCGCGCCGCTGTTCGGCTCCATCCGCTGGTTCCAGCGCAAGCTGAGCGAGGCCTACGGCGTCGTACGCCGCCAGGTCGGTGTGCTGCTCTCGGCGATCTCCGAGCCGGTGGTGGGCGCCGAGGTCGTGCGTTCCTACGCCATCGAGGACCGCACCCAGGCCCGGATCGACTCCGCCATCGAGGACTTCCAGGCCGCGAGCGTCAAGGCCCAGCAGTACACGGTCGTGTCCTTCTCCCTCGGGGGTCTGTCCGGAGGGCTCGCCAACGCCGGGGTGCTGATCGTGGGCGTCCTCCTCGGCATCACCGGCGAGATGAGCGCCGGCACCGTGCTGGCGTTCGCGTTCCTGGTCACCCTCTTCGTGGGGCCGGTGCAGATGGGCACCCAGATCCTGACCGACGCCCAGAACGCCATCGCCAGCTGGCGGCGGGTCATCGGCATCCTGGAGACGCCGGCCGACCTCGTCGATCCCGGCGCCGAGGGCGAGACGCTGCCGCGGGGCCCCATCGACGTCACCTTCGACGACGTGACGTTCTCCTACCCGGGCGGTCCGCCGGTGCTGCGCAACGTCTCCATGACCATCGACTCCGGAACCCGTGTCGCCATCGTGGGGGAGACCGGCTCAGGCAAGTCCACCTTCGCCAAGCTGCTGACGCGTCTGATGGACCCCAGTGAGGGCCGGGTGCTGCTCGACGGCATCGACGTCCGCGAGATCGCCGCCACGAGCCTGCGGCGCAGCGTGGTGCTCGTCCCCCAGGAGGGCTTCCTCTTCGACGACAGCCTCGCCGCCAACGTCCGCTACGGGAAGCTCGACGCCACCGAGGCGGAGATCCTCGCCAGCGCCGAGGAGCTGGGCCTGGCCGACTGGGTGGCCGGGCTGCCGCGCGGCCTCGCCACCCAGGTGGGGCAGCGGGGTGAGTCGCTCTCGGCGGGGGAGCGGCAGCTGGTCGCGCTGCTCCGGGCCCACCTGGCCGACCCCGACCTGCTGGTGCTCGACGAGGCGACCAGCGCCGTCGACCCGCAGCTGGAGATGCGCATCGGGCGCGCCCTCGAGCGGCTGATGTCCGGGCGCACCAGCGTCACGATCGCCCACCGACTCTCGACGGCCGAGAACTCCGACGAGGTCGTCGTCGTCGACCGCGGCCAGATCGTCCAGCGCGGGCCCCATGCCGACCTGGTCGCCGAAGCCGGTTCGGTCTACGCCGGGCTGCACGCCTCCTGGGTCGCCCAGTCCTCCACCTCCTGACCGGCACCGGGGATACTGGGGTCCATGAGCCAGACGGATCTCGACCCTGCCGTGGCCGAGCGGGTCAGGTGGAACGCGGAGGGACTGGTCCCGGCGGTCGCGCAGCAGCACGACACCGGTGAGGTGCTGATGCTCGGGTGGATGGACGACGTGGCCCTGTCCCGCTCGCTGACGACCGGCCGGGCGACGTACTGGTCGCGCTCGCGCCAGGAGTACTGGGTCAAGGGCGAGACGTCGGGCAACACCCAGCGGGTGGTCGAGGTCCGGCTCGACTGCGACGGCGACACCGTGCTGATCAAGGTCGACCAGACCGGCGGTGCGTGCCACACCGGCGACCGCACCTGCTTCGACGCCGACCTGGTCCACCCGGCGTGACGGACCGGCGCGCCACCTTCGTCCCGCTGGTCGGCGCCGGGCTCGCAGCCGGTGCCCTGGCCGCCGTCGCAGGCGCTCGCCCGTGGGTGGTGGACCCGTCCGTGCCGCGGGGCAGCGACCCCTTCGGCGAGGTGTCGGAGGCGGGGGAGATGCCGCTCGCACTCGCGCTGGCCCTCGTGGCTCTGGCGTGCTGGGGCGTCGTCCTCGTGACGCGGCGCCGGGTCCGTCGCGTGGTGCTGGCGCTGGCCGCCCTGGCCTCCGCGGGGTTGCTGACCACGGTCGCGGTCGGCCTGCGCACCCTGCCCGACCAGGTGCTCGAGGCCGCCCCGACCGGCGGCGAGACCCCGGGCGGCATGGACCCGACGTCGACCACCGGCTGGCTCTGGGTGGCCGCCGGCGCGGGCCTCGTCCTGCTCGTGGCCGCCGTCCTCGCCCTGTCGTGGAGCTCTGCCTGGCCGGAGATGAGCAGCCGCTACGACGCGCCCGGCCGCGAGGCCGCTCCGCGGGCGCCGGCGGAGGAGCAGAGCAGCCTCGACCTCTGGAAGAGCCTCGACGAGGGCCGCGACCCCACGGCCTGAGCCGATCACTACACTGGGGCCCGCACGCCACCCCGTCCCGAGGAGTCCCCGCATGTCAGCACACCACGGCAACACCCCGGCCGCCTGGACGGGCGTCACGGTGGCGATGCTCGGCTTCATCGTCGGTGCTGTCGCGCTGCTCCAGGACCCCGTCAGCATGCGGCTGTTCTGGGTCGGCTGCGCCCTCGGTGTCGGTGCGCTCGTGGTGTTCGGGGTCATGGCCAAGATGGGCCTGAACAGCTCCGACGGCTGACGCGGGAGGACTGCCATGTCCGTCCTCGACGACATCGTCGCCGGGGTGCGGGACGACCTCGAGCGCCGCCGCTCCGCCGTGCCGGTCGCGGAGCTCCGCGCGACCCTCGCCGACGTCGACCCGCCCCGCGACCCGATGCCGCACTTTCGGGCCGCGGGATCCAGCGTGATCGCGGAGGTCAAGCGCCGCAGCCCGAGCAAGGGCGACCTCGCCGACATCCCGGACCCGGCGGAGCTCGCGCGGGCGTACGCCGCCGGCGGTGCCGCAGCCATCAGTGTGCTCACCGAGGAGCGCCGCTTCGGTGGCAGCCTGGCCGACCTGCGGGCCGTCCGTGCCGCCGTCGACACGCCCCTGCTGCGCAAGGACTTCATCGTGGAGCCCTACCAGCTGGTGGAGGCGCGTGCGGCCGGCGCCGACCTGGCCCTGCTGATCGTGGCCGCGCTGGATGACGACGATCTCCGCCGTCTCCACGACCAGGCCCGCGAGCTCGGGCTCACCGTCCTCGTCGAGGTACACGACGAGGCCGAGGCAGAGCGCGCGGTCGCGCTCGAGGCCGAGCTCGTCGGCGTGAACGCCCGCAACCTCAAGACCCTCGAGGTCGATCCAGGAGCCTTCGCCCGCCTCGGTCCGCTGCTGCCGCCGGACCGCGTCCTGGTCGCGGAGTCCGGCATCAGCGGCACCGCCGACGTCGAGCGCTACGTCGCCGAGGGTGCGCGGGTTGTCCTCGTGGGAGAGGCTCTGGTCAGGGACGGCGACCCGGAGGGCGCCGTCCGCCGGATGACAGGAGTGACGCCATGACGACCGCTTGGGACGCCGACGAGCGCGGCTACTTCGGCGAGTGGGGCGGCCGCTACATGCCCGAGGCACTGGTGGCGGCGCTCGACGAGCTCGACGCCGCGTGGCGCGACGCCTCAGCCGACCCCGGCTTCCGCGGAGAGTTCGAGGCGATCCTGCGCGACTTCGCCAACACCCCGAGCCCGCTCTACCACGCCTCGCGACTGAGCGAGCAGCTCGGCGTGACGGTGCTGCTCAAGCGCGAGGACCTCAACCACACGGGCGCCCACAAGATCCGCAACGTGCTCGGCCAGGCGCTGCTGACGCGGCGGATGGGGAAGAAGCGGGTCATCGCCGAGACCGGGGCTGGGCAGCACGGCGTCGCCGCGGCCACGGCGGCCGCCTACTTCGGCCTCGACTGCACGGTCTACATGGGCGAGGTCGACACCCGGCGCCAGGCGCTCAACGTGGCGCGGATGAAGCTGCTCGGCGCCACGGTGGTGCCGGTCTCCTCCGGCAGCGCCACCCTCAAGGACGCCATCAACGAGGCGCTGCGCGACTGGGTGGCGAGCGTCGACCACACCGCCTACCTCTTCGGCACCGCAGCAGGCCCGCACCCGTTCCCGAGCATGGTGCGCGACCTCTGTCGCGGGATCGGCGACGAGGCCCGGCAGCAGTGCCTCGACCAGCTCGGCCGGCTGCCCGACGCCATCGCCGCGTGCGTCGGCGGCGGGTCCAACGCCATCGGACTGTTCACGGCCTTCCTCGACGACCCCGAGGTGGCGATCCTCGGCATGGAGCCGGCCGGCGACGGCGTCGAGACCGGGCGCCACGCGGCCACCATCTCCGCCGGCGCGGCCGGCGTGCTGCACGGGGCCCGGACCTTCATCCTGCAGGACGAGGACGGCCAGACCCAGGAGTCCCACTCCATCTCCGCCGGTCTCGACTACCCGGGCGTGGGGCCCCAGCACGCCCACCTCGCCGCCAGCGGACGAGCCACCTACGTCCCGATCACCGACGCGCAGGCGATGGACGCCATGGCCCTGCTCAGCCGCACGGAGGGGATCATCCCCGCGATCGAGAGCGCGCACGCCCTCGCCGGGGCCTTCGACGTGGCCCGCCGGCTCGCCGATGAGAAGGGTCCCGAGGCCGTCGTGCTCGTCAACCTCAGTGGCCGCGGCGACAAGGACATGGGCACCGCGATCGAGTGGTTCGATCTCGACAAGCCCACCGGGGGGCCCGTCGGATGAGTGTCAGCGACGCGTTCACGCGGGCCAAGGAGGAGGATCGGGCGGCCCTCGTGGGCTACCTCCCGGCGGGCTTCCCCGACGTCGACGGCGGCATCGAAGCCCTCACCACGATGGTCGACGCCGGCTGTGACGTCATCGAGGTGGGGCTGCCCTACAGCGACCCCGTCATGGACGGGCCGACCATCCAGGCCGCGGCCCAGCAGGCCCTCGACGGTGGGGTCCGGATCCGCGACGTGCTGCGCACGGTCGAGGCCGTCGCCGCGACGGGGGTCCCCACCGTGGTGATGACCTACTGGAACCCCGTCGACCGCTACGGGGTCGCGCGCTTCGCGGCCGACCTCGCCTCCGCGGGCGGTGCCGGGCTGATCACCCCCGACCTCACCCCGGACAGCGGTGCCGACTGGATCGCTGCCGCCGAGAGCAACGACCTCGACCGCATTTTCCTGGTCGCGCCGAGCTCCACCGACGCCCGCATCGCGATGACGACCGCGGCGTGCCGCGGCTTCGTCTATGCCACGGCCGTGATGGGCGTGACCGGTGCCCGCGAGGCGACCAGCGACCTCGCCGGCCCACTGGTGGCCCGGACGAAGGCGGTGACCGACCTCCCGGTGGCGGTCGGGCTCGGCGTCAGCAGCGGGGCCCAGGCCGCCGAGGTGGCGGCGTACGCCGACGGCGTGATCGTCGGCTCGGCGTTCGTCCGCACGATCCTGGACCACCCCGGGGACCGCGCGGCCGGGCTCGGCGCCCTCCGGGCGCTCACCGAGGACCTCGCCGGAGGCGTGCGGGGTGCGTAGGGCCATGGCGACCCTGGTCGCCGCCGCGCTCCTGACCGGGTGTGGCGGCGGCGGGCCGGCGACGACCGACTACAGCGGCGCGGTGCTGACCGACCCCTACGTCGTCCCCGACACCGCGCTCACGGCCACCGACGGCTCCCGGTTCTCCCTCGCGGGTGACACCGACCGTCGGCTCACGCTCGTCTTCTTCGGCTACGTCAACTGCCCCGACATCTGCCACACGGTGATGTCCAACCTGACCGCGGGCCTGACGCGACTCGACCCGGCCGACCGGGATCAGGTCGACGTGGTCTTCGTGACCACCGATCCGGCCCGTGACACCCGGCAGGCGCTGGGCGACTACCTCGCGCGCTACGACCCAGGATTCGTGGGGCTGACCGGCGACCTCGCGACCATCTCCGACATCGGGCTCGACCTCGGCGTGGCCGTCGAGCAGGGGGAGAAGCTCCCCAGCGGCGGCTACGAGGTCACCCACGGCACCCAGGTGATCGGCGTCGACTCCGACGACCGGGCACCCATCGTCTGGACCGAGGGGACCTCGGCCTCCGAGTTCGCCGACGACATCCATCTCCTGCTGAACGGGGACGTCTGATGACCGTGTGGAGCATCCCCAGTCCGAGCCAGGGCTCCTGGGACCTCGGGGTCTTCGAGCTGCGGGGCTACGCGATCGCGATCATCCTCGGCATCGTCGCGGCGATCTGGATCAGCGAGCGACGCTGGGTCGCCCGCGGCGGGGAGTCGGGGGAGATCTCGGACCTCGCCCTGTGGGCGGTGCCCTTCGGCCTGGTCGGCGGTCGTCTCTACCACGTGCTCACCGACTACGAGCTCTACTTCGGCGAGGGCCAGAACCCCGTCACCGCGCTCTACGTGTGGCGGGGCGGCCTCGGGATCTGGGGCGCCATCGCCCTGGGGGCCCTGGGCGTCGTGATCGGTGCCCGGCTCCGCGGTATCCGGGTGCTCCCGGTTCTCGACGCGATGGCGCCCGGCGTGCTGGTCGCCCAGGCGCTGGGTCGCTGGGGGAACTGGTTCAACCAGGAGCTGTTCGGGCGCCCGACCGACCTCCCGTGGGCCCTGGAGATCGACCGGGACCACCGCCCGCTGGGCTACCTCGACCAGGCCACGTTCCACCCCACGTTCCTCTACGAGTCGCTGTGGGCCCTGGCGGCCGCCGCCGTCCTCGTGTGGGCGGACCGCTGGGCCCGGCTCGGGCACGGCCGCGTGGTCGCCCTCTACGTGATGCTCTACACCCTGGGGCGCGGCTGGATCGAGTGGCTGCGGATCGACGAGGTCCAGATGTCGGACGTGCTCGGGCTGCGCCTCAACGTGTGGACCTCGATCGTGCTGTTCGTCGTCGCGGCGGCGTACTTCTGGTGGTCGGCGCGCCGGCATCCCGGCCGCGAGCCCGACGTCCGGGTGGCGCGAGACGACGCCGGGAGCGCCGCGACGGAGTGATAGCGTGGGCGACTGCTTGGGCCAACGTCGTCCCCTGCGCCCCACCGCACAGCCACGAGGTCGCATGCTCGCTGCGAGTCTGTGACCCCCGACGACGGGAGAATGCCAGGTGTCGCTCCTGCCCGCGTTCCCGCCGCCCGCGCAATCTGCTCAGGGCCTCTACGATCCCCGTTTCGAGCACGACGCCTGTGGCGTCGCCTTCGTCGCGACGCTGACGGGGGAGCCCAGTCACGACATCGTCGCGAAGGCGCTGACCGCCCTGCGCAACCTCGACCACCGCGGTGCCGCGGGTGCCGAGCCGAACTCCGGTGACGGTGCCGGGCTGCTCATGCAGGTCCCGGACGCGTTCCTGCGCGAGGTGGTCGAGGTCGACCTCCCGCCCGTCGGCTCCTACGCGGTCGGCACGGCCTTCCTGCCGGGCGACGCCGAGAACGTGGCCAAGAACCGGCGCCTGATCGAGGAGCTCGCAGCCGAGGAGAACCTGGCGGTGCTCGGCTGGCGCGACGTCCCGGTGAACCCCGACGTGCTGGGGGCCACGGCACGCAGCGTGATGCCGACGTTCAGCCAGCTGTTCGTCGCCGGAGCCGGCGCCCGGGTCGCCGGGATGGCGCTGGAGCGCCAGGCGTTCTGCCTGCGCAAGCGCGCGGAGAAGGAGACCGACGCCTACTTCCCCTCGCTGTCGACGCGCACCCTGGTCTACAAGGGGATGCTGACCACCGACCAGCTCGACCACTTCTACCCCGACCTGGTCGACGAGCGGATCGCCTCGGCGCTGGCCGTCGTCCACTCGCGGTTCTCCACCAACACCTTCCCGAGCTGGCCCCTGGCGCACCCCTTCCGGTTCATCGCCCACAACGGCGAGATCAACACGGTCATGGGCAACCGCAACTGGATGCGGGCCCGCGAGGCGCTGCTGCGCTCCGACCTGATCCCGGGCGACCTCGAGCGGCTCTACCCCATCTGCACACCGGGTGCCTCCGACTCGGCCTCGTTCGACGAGGTGCTGGAGCTGCTCCACATCGGTGGTCGCTCGCTGCCCCACGCGGTGCTGATGATGATCCCCGAGGCGTGGGAGAACCACGAGGAGATGGACGCGCAGCGCCGCGCCTTCTACGAGTTCCACGCCTCGATGATGGAGCCGTGGGACGGCCCGGCCTGCGTCGTCTTCACCGACGGCACCCAGATCGGCGCGGTGCTCGACCGCAACGGGCTGCGGCCCTCCCGCTACTGGGTGACCGACGACGGACTGGTGGTGCTGGCCTCCGAGGTCGGCGTCCTCGACATCGACCCGGCCACCGTGGTGCGCAAGGGCCGGCTGCAGCCGGGACGGATGTTCCTCGTCGACACCGACGAGCACCGCGTCATCGAGGACGAGGAGATCAAGTCCGCGCTGGCTGCCGAGCACCCGTATGACGAGTGGCTCCACGCCGGCCTGATCCACCTCGACGATATCCCCGAGCGCGAGCACATCGTCCACACGCACGCGTCGGTGACCCGCCGCCAGCAGATCTTCGGCTACACCGAGGAGGAGCTGCGGATCCTGCTGACCCCGATGGCCAACGCGGGCGCCGAGCCGATCGGTTCCATGGGTACCGACACCCCGATCGCAGCCCTGAGCGACCGGCCCCGGCTGCTGTTCGACTACTTCAGCCAGCTCTTCGCCCAGGTGACCAACCCGCCGCTCGACGCGATCCGGGAGGAGCTGGTGACCTCCCTGGCCGGCACGATCGGCCCCGAGGCCAACCTGCTCGAGCCGGTCCCGGCGTCCTGCCGGCAGGTGGTGCTGCCGTTCCCGGTGATCTCCAACGACGACCTGGCCAAGATCCGTCACATCAACCGTGACGGCGACATGCCGGGATTCATCACCCACGTCGTGCGCGGGCTCTACGACGTCGAGGGCGGCGGCCGTGCGATGGCCGAGCGCATCGACGAGATCTGCACGGAGGTGTCGCAGGCCATCGCCGACGGCGCCCGCGTCATCGTGCTGTCCGACCGCCACTCGACCCAGGAGCTGGCGCCCGTCCCGTCGCTCCTGCTCACCGGTGCGATCCACCACCACCTGGTGCGCGAGAAGACCCGCACGCAGGTCGGCCTCCTGGTCGAGGCAGGCGACGTGCGCGAGGTCCACCACGTCGCCCTGCTCATCGGCTACGGCGCCGCGGCGGTCAACCCCTACCTGGCGATGGAGTCGGTGGAGGACCTCGCCCGCGACGGCTTCTACGTCAAGACCGAGCCCGAGGTGGCGGTCGCCAACCTCATCAAGGGACTCGGCAAGGGCGTCCTCAAGGTGATGTCGAAGATGGGCGTCTCGACGGTGGCGTCCTACACCGGGGCCCAGATCTTCGAGGCCGTCGGGCTTTCGCAGGCCGTGGTCGACCGCTACTTCACCGGGACCACCTCGAAGCTGGGTGGCGTCGAGCTGGACACCATCGCCGAGGAGGTGGCGCGCCGGCACGCGGTCGCCTACCCGACCTCGGGCATCGCGCCTGCCCACCGGCAGCTGGCGATCGGCGGGGAGTACCAGTGGCGACGTGAGGGCGAGCCCCACCTCTTCGACCCGGAGACCGTGTTCCGGCTGCAGCACTCCACGCGCACCGGTCAGTACGACGTGTTCAAGCAGTACACGAGCCGGGTCGACGAGCAGTCCGAGCGGCTGATGACGCTGCGGGGGCTGTTCCGCTTCAAGCTCGACCGGCCCTCCGTCCCGATCGAGGAGGTCGAGCCGGTCTCCGAGATCGTCCGGCGTTTCTCCACCGGGGCGATGTCCTACGGGTCGATCAGCCGCGAGGCCCACGAGACGCTCGCGGTTGCCATGAACCGGCTGGGTGCCAAGTCCAACACGGGGGAGGGGGGCGAGGACTCCGACCGGCTGCACGACCCGGAGCGACGGTCGGCGATCAAGCAGGTCGCCTCCGGCCGGTTCGGCGTCACCGCTGAGTACCTCACGAACTCCGACGACATCCAGATCAAGATGGCGCAGGGCGCCAAGCCCGGCGAGGGTGGGCAGCTGCCCGGCAACAAGGTCTACCCGTGGGTGGCCAGGACCCGGCACTCCACCCCGGGCGTGGGGCTGATCAGCCCGCCGCCGCACCACGACATCTACTCGATCGAGGACCTGGCACAGCTGATCCACGACCTCAAGAACGCCAATCCATCGGCCCGGATCCACGTCAAGCTCGTCTCCGAGGTGGGGGTCGGCACCGTGGCGGCCGGGGTGTCCAAGGCGCATGCCGATGTCGTCCTGATCTCAGGGCACGACGGCGGCACCGGCGCGTCGCCGCTGACCTCCCTCAAGCACGCCGGCGGCCCCTGGGAGCTGGGGCTGGCGGAGACCCAGCAGACCCTGCTCCTCAACGGCCTGCGCGACCGGATCGTCGTGCAGACCGACGGCCAGCTCAAGACCGGCCGCGACGTCGTGATCGCGGCCCTGCTCGGCGCCGAGGAGTACGGCTTCGCCACGGCGCCGCTGGTCGTGTCCGGCTGCATCATGATGCGGGTCTGCCACCTCGACACCTGCCCCGTGGGGGTCGCCACCCAGAACCCGGTGCTCCGCGAGCGCTACAGCGGGAAGCCGGAGTTCGTGGTCACCTTCTTCGAGTACATCGCAGAAGAGGTCCGCGAGCTGCTGGCCGAGCTCGGCTTCCGCACCCTCGACGAGGCCATCGGTCACGTCGACGCGCTCGACGTGCAGGCCGCGGTCGACCACTGGAAGGCCTCGGGGCTCGACCTGGCGCCGATCCTGTTCCAGGCCTCACCCCACGGTGAGTTCGGGCAGTTCGACGACCAGGACCTCCACTGCACGCGGTCCCAGGACCACGGCCTGGACCGGGCGCTCGACAACGAGCTCATCCGCATCGCCGCTCCCGCGCTGGAGTCCGGTGAGCCGGTGCGGGCCCAGGTCGACGTCCGCAACGTCAACCGCACTGTCGGCACGATGCTGGGCCACGAGGTCACCAAGCGCTACCGAGGCGACGGCCTTCCGGAGGGGACCGTCGACATCACGATGCTGGGCTCCGCCGGCCAGTCGTTCGGAGCGTTCCTGCCCGCCGGCATCACGCTGCGGCTGGAGGGTGACGCCAACGACTACGTCGGCAAGGGCATCTCCGGCGGGCGGCTCGTCATCCGGCCCGACCGGGCGGCGACGTTCAGCTCCCAGGACCAGGTGATCGCCGGCAACACGATCGCCTACGGCGCGACCTCCGGGGAGGTCTTCCTGCGCGGCCAGGTGGGGGAGCGGTGCTGCGTGCGCAACAGTGGCGCGACCGTCGTCACCGAGGGCGTGGGCGACCACGGCTGCGAGTACATGACGGGCGGCCGGGTCGTGGTGCTCGGCCCGACCGGACGCAACTTCGCGGCCGGCATGTCCGGCGGCTACGCCTTCGTGCTCGACCTCGCCGAGCAGCGGGTCAACCCCGAGTTCGTGGAGCTCGCCCCCGTGGGGGAGAAGGCCGAGGAGCTGCGCGACCTGGTGCACCGGTTCGAGGAGGAGACCGGGTCGGAGGTCGCCCGTGGGCTGCTCGAGACCTGGGACGACGCGGTCGCCAGGTTCACGCTGGTGATGCCGCGGGACTTCAAGCGCGTGCTCGACGTCCGGGCCACCGCGGAGGCCGAGGGCCTCTCCGAGGACCAGACGAACGAACGGATCATGGAGGTGCTGCATGGCTGACCCCAAGGGATTCCTCCGGCACGGCCGTGAGGTCGCCCCGCGGCGCCCGGTCGAGGAGCGGGTCCAGGACTGGAACGAGGTCTACCCCGACGGCATCGGTCGCGCGCTGCTGCCGATCGTCAACACCCAGGCGGGTCGCTGCATGGACTGCGGCATCCCCTTCTGCCACCAGGGCTGCCCGCTGGGCAACCTGATCCCGGAGTGGAACGACCTGGTGTGGCGTGACGACTGGGACGGCGCCATCGAGCGACTCCACGCCACCAACAACTTCCCCGAGTTCACCGGGCGGCTGTGCCCTGCTCCCTGCGAGCCGGCGTGCGTGCTCGGGATCAACCAGGACCCGGTCACGATCAAGAACGTCGAGGTGTCGATCATCGACCGGGCGTGGGAGTCCGGGGCGGTGCGGCCCCAGCCGCCGGAGTGGCTCTCGGGGAAGACGGTCGCGGTCATCGGCTCGGGGCCGGCGGGGCTGGCCGCGGCCCAGCAGCTGACCCGAGCCGGTCACACGGTCGCCGTCTACGAGCGCGCCGACAAGCTCGGCGGTCTGCTGCGCTACGGCATCCCGCAGTTCAAGATGGAGAAGACCCACCTCGACCGGCGGCTCGACCAGATGCGCCGCGAGGGGACGGTCTTCCGGGCGGGCATCGACGTCGGGTCGGAGGACCTGACCTGGGAGCGGCTGCGCGACCGGTACGACGCGGTCGTCCTCGCGATCGGCTCGACGATCGGTCGTGACCTCCCGGTCACGGGCCGCGAGCTGGGTGGGATCCACCAGGCCATGGACTACCTGCCGCAGGGCAACCGTGCGTCCCTGGGCGAGGAGGTCCCGGACCAGATCCGTGCCGACGGCAAGCACGTCGTCATCATCGGCGGCGGCGACACGGGCGCCGACTGCCTCGGGACGGCCCACCGGCAGGGCGCCGCCAGCGTCACCCAGCTGGAGATCCTGGCTCAGCCGCCTGAGCACCGCCCGGCGGGACAGCCGTGGCCGACGTACCCCGCGGTCTTCCGGGTCTCCTCGGCTCACGAGGAGGGTGGCGACCGGGTCTACGCGGTCTCGACCCAAGAGTTCCTCGGCGACGAGCACGGCGACGTCCGCGCGCTGCGACTGGTCGAGGTGGACGAGAAGTTCCAGCCCGTCGAGGGCACCGAGCGCGAGATCCCGGCCGAGCTGGTGCTGCTGGCGATGGGGTTCGTGGGCCCCGAGGCCGACGGCGCGGTCGCGGGCCTCGGTGTCGAGCTGGACGGGCGCGGCAACATCGTCCGCGACGACAGCTACGCCACCAGCGTTCCCGGCGTCTTCGTCGCCGGTGACGCGGGGCGAGGGCAGTCGCTCATCGTGTGGGCGATCGCGGAGGGCCGCGCGGCGGCTGCCGCCGTCGACGCGCACCTCACGGGATCGACGAACCTGCCGAGCCCCATCGCACCGACCGAGCGGTCGCTCACCGCCTGACGCGCCGGTCCCGGGCGCCGGTCCGGGCGTCGGCCCGGTGCCGTTGTTGGAACGTTCCAAGACTGGGTAGGGTGGCGCCCGTGGCGGCCAAGGCGAAGATCGTGTGCACACTCGGCCCGGCGACCGCGGACGCGGCGACCATCCGGGCCCTCATCGAGGCGGGGATGAGCGTCGCCAGGCTCAACATGAGCCACGGCACCCACGCCGACCACGAGCAGGCCTACCGGCACGTGCGGCAGGCCGCCGACGACACCGGCCACGGCGTGGCGGTCCTCGCCGACCTCCAGGGACCCAAGATCCGTCTCGAGCGGTTCGCCGACGGACCCGTCGAGCTGGTCGATGGGGGCGAGTTCACGATCACCACCCGAGACGTCCCGGGGGACGAGAAGATCTGCGGCACGACGTACGACGGGCTCCCCGGCGACGTCGCAGCAGGAGACCAGGTGCTCATCGACGACGGCAGGATCCACCTGCGCGTGACGGAGGTCGACGGGCAGGACGTCCACACCGCGGTCGAGGTCGGCGGGACGGTCAGCGACAACAAGGGCATCAACCTGCCGGGAGTCGCCGTCAGCGTGCCAGCCCTGTCCGAGAAGGACGAGGACGACCTGCGGTGGGCGCTGCGGATGTCCGTCGACTTCATCGCGCTGTCGTTCGTGCGCAGCGCGAGCGACGTCGACCGAGTGCGCGAGATCATGCGCGAGGAGGGAGTCCTGCTCCCCGTCGTCGCCAAGATCGAGAAGCCCCAGGCGATCGACAACCTCGACGCGGTCGTCGAGGCCTTCGACGCCTTCATGGTGGCCCGGGGCGACCTGGGCGTGGAGGTGCCGCTGGAGCGCGTGCCGATCCTCCAGAAGCAGGTGGTGGACAAGGCGCGACGCAACGCCAAGCCGGTGATCGTGGCCACTCAGATGCTCGAGTCGATGATCACCAACCCCAAGCCCACGCGGGCGGAGGCCTCCGACGTCGCCAACGCGGTGCTCGACGGCGCCGACGCGGTGATGCTGTCGGGCGAGACCAGCGTGGGCGCCCACCCGCTCGAGGCCGTCCGGACCATGGAGCGGATCGTGAGCCACGCCGAGGAGCACGCCTCGGAGATGGCGGCGATCGACTGGCAGCCCCGGACGCGCGGCGGTGTCATCGCCAAGGCAGCAGCCGAGGTCGCCGAACGGGTGGGGGCGAAGTACCTGGTGGCCTTCACGCAGTCCGGTGACTCCGCCCGCCGGCTCTCGCGACTGCGGGGCCCCGTCCCGGTGCTCGCCTTCACCCCGGAGGACAAGGTGCGCAGCCAGCTCGCCCTGACCTGGGGTGTGGAGACGTTCCGCACGGACGCGGTCGAGCACACCGACGAGATGGTGCGGCAGGTCGACGACCAGCTGTTGCGGATCGGACGCGTGGACGAGGGCGACCTCGTGGTGATCATCGCGGGCAGCCCGCCGGGCATCCCCGGCTCCACCAATGCGCTGCGGATCCACCGGATGGGCGACGCCATCAACGAGGTCGCGCCGGCCTACCGTCGCGGCTGACCGCTCAGGACTTCAGCCCGATCAGGTCGTCCAGGCGCGCCACCGCGGAGCGCCGGGCCACGCTCGGGAACAGCCGGCGTCCACGAGCCGCAACGCGGGCTCAGGGACGTCCTGGGGGTACATGCGTCCACGATGCTGCGCACCTGTGACAACGTGCCCCGGGTGAGATTCGAACTCACACTGGATGGGTTTTGAATCCATTGCCTCTGCCGTTGGGCTACCGGGGCGGGCGGGGAAACGGTAGCCGATCAAGGCTCGATAGCCTGAGCCGGTGACCCCGCCAGCCCCGTCCACCACCCGTCGCGTCGTCATCGCCGAGGACGAGGCGCTGATCCGGATGGACCTCGCGGAGATGCTGGCCGAGCAGGGCTACGAGGTCGTGGGGCAGGCCGGCGACGGTCAGCGGGCCGTCGAGCTCGCCGAGGAGCTCCGTCCCGACCTCGTGATCCTCGACATCAAGATGCCTGTCCTCGACGGGATCGCGGCGGCGGAGCGCATCGCCGCCCAGCGGATCGCGCCGGTCGTCATCCTCACCGCGTTCTCGCAGCGTGAGCTGGTCGACCGGGCACGGGACGCCGGCGCCATGGCCTACCTGGTCAAGCCGTTCTCGGCCACCGAGCTGGTGCCGGCCATCGAGATGGCGGTGAGCAGGTTCACCGAGCTGCACGCCCTCGAGCAGGAGGTGGCCGACCTGCAGGACCGCCTCGAGACCCGCAAGGCGGTCGACCGGGCCAAGGCCGTGCTCCAGGAGCGACTCGGCCTGACCGAGCCGGAGGCGTTCCGGTGGGTGCAGAAGACCGCGATGGACCTCCGCCTCTCGATGCGCCAGGTGGCCGAGGGCGTGGTCACCCACGGTCCTGACCTGACCGGCGGCCAAGGTCGCGACTAGGTCACGAATCGGCAACGACAGCATTCGTTACCGTCAAGTTGTTCGAAATCACACTGTCGCAGCGATAGTTTCTGGCCGCAGCACCAATGTCCGGGCTGTGGTTCGGACCTGCCTAGAGAGCCGGAGGCCTCATGATTCGCACTACTCGCGCCGCACGTCTCGGGGCGGCACTCGCCGCGACCGCGCTTGTCCTCACCGCCTGTGGCGGTGACGACGACCCCTCGGCCACCCCGTCGGATGACGAGACGTCGGAGGAGAGCGTTCCGGAGGGTGATGGCGTCCTGACCCTGGGCGGCCTGCTGCCCCAGACCGGTGACCTCGCGTTCCTCGGACCCCCGGAGTTCGCGGGCGTCGAGCTCGCTGTCAACGACATGAACGCCGCTGGCGGTGTCCTCGGCTCCGATGTCGAGTTCATCCGGGCCGACTCCGGCGACGGCACCCCCGACATCGCGGGCGCCGAGGTCGACAAGCTCTTCAACCAGGACGTCGACGCCATCATCGGTGCCGCCGCCTCGGGCGTGTCGGTCAGCGTGATCGACAAGATCACGGGTGCCGGCGTCGTCCACTTCTCGCCGGCCAACACGGCGGCGGGCTTCGACACCTACGACGACAACGGGCTGTACTTCCGTACCGCGCCCTCCGACGCCCTCCAGGGCGCCGTGCTGGGCAACCTCGCGGTGGAGGACGGCTTCAGCAACGTCGCCGTGATGGCGCGCCAGGACTTCTACGGTGAGGGTCTCGCCGAGCAGGTCCAGACGACGCTGGAGGAGAAGGGCGCCAACGTCGCCGAGTACGTCCTCTACGCCGCGGACGCGCAGAACTACACCGCGGAGGTCAACAAGATCGCGGCCGCCCAGCCCGACGCGCTGGTGCTGATCGCCTTCGAGGAGACCACGAAGATCATCCCGCAGCTGATCGCCAAGGGGATCGGTCCGGACGACATCCAGATCTACTTCGTGGATGGCAACCTGTCCGACACCTACAACCCGCAGTCGTTCAACCTCGAGGGCGTCAAGGGCACCCTCCCGGTGTCGGGCGACCCGGACCCGTCGTTCAACGACAAGCTGCTCGAGGTGGACCCGAAGCTGAAGGACTTCAGCTACGGCCCGCAGTCCTACGACGCAGCGGTGATCATCGGCCTGGCGGCGATCTCTGCCGGTAGCGACAACGGTGTGGCGATCGGTAACGAGATCATCAACGTCACCCGTGAGGGCACCCAGTGCTCGACGTTCGAGGAGTGCGCTCAGCTGCTCGAGGACGGCGAGGACATCGACTACGAAGGTGCCAGCGGTCCGACCGACATGAACGACACCGGTAGCCCGGCGTCGGGAACGATCGGCGTCTTCGAGTACGACAACAAGAACCAGTACGAGCAGATCGACACCGTCTCCGGACTGGTCGAGTGACGCTCGCCTGACAACGGAGAACCCCCCGGTCGCAGGACCGGGGGGTTCTTCCATGTCTGGGCGAGAGCAGCGCCCTCGCGCGACCGACAGGCACCCCCGGGCACGACGCAGGAACCCCCGGCCCACGGGCCGGGGGTTCCTGGTGTGACGGGGAGTGCTGTGGCTCAGGCCTTCTTGCCGAGGGTGCCGAGGTAGAGCTCGATCACCTTCGGGTCCTTGGCGAGCTCGCGGCCGGTGCCGGTGTAGGCGTTGCGGCCCTGGTCGAGCACGTAGCCCCGGTCGCTGATCTGCAGGCAGCGGCTGGCGTTCTGCTCCACCATGATCACCGAGACCCCGGCGCGGTTGATGCGCCGCGTCTGGACGAACACCTCGTCCTGCATGACGGGGGAGAGACCGGCCGACGGCTCGTCGAGCAGCAGCACCGAGGGCTCCATCATGAGGGCTCGGCCCATCGCCACCATCTGGCGTTCACCGCCGGAGAGGGAACCGGCACGCTGGTTGCGCCGGTCCATCAGGGGCGGGAAGAGGTCGCCGACGAACTCGAACCGCTTGCGGAAGGACCCAGGGCGCTGGAACACGCCCATCTCCAGGTTCTCCTGGATGGTCAGCGAGGGGAACACGTTGTTGGTCTGGGGCACGAACCCGATGCCCTTGGTCACCAGCTGGTCGGCACGCTCGTTGGTGATGTCCTGGCCCTTGAGCGTCACCGTCCCGGAGTGCACCTTCACCAGCCCGAAGAGAGCCTTGAGCAGGGTGGACTTGCCGGCCCCGTTGGGCCCGATGATCCCGACCAGCTCTCCCTCCTGGCAGTAGAGGTCGGAGCCGTTGAGGATGTTCACCCCCGGCAGGTAGCCGGCGATCAGGTCGTCCGCGCGCAGCACGGCCCCCTCGGCCGCCGCCAGGTGGGCGCTGCGGTCGATGGTGGGAGTCTCCGACTCGGTCACGACTTCTTCTCCTTGCGGTGTTGGGCGTCGGCATCGACCTCGGCCTGGGCCTCGGCGAGGATGGTCGCCTCCACGTCCTCGCTGAGGTCCTGGTCGTGGTGGGACCCGAGGTAGGCGTCGATGACCCGCTGGTCGCTCATCACGGTGTCGGGCGGTCCCTCGGCGACGATCTGCCCCTGGGCCATCACGATGACCCAGTCGGAGATGTCACGGACCATGTCCATGTCGTGCTCGACGAAGAGGACGGTTCGCCCCTCGTCACGCAGCGACTTCACGTGGCCCAGCAGCGACTGCTTCAAGGCGGGGTTGACGCCCGCCATCGGCTCGTCGAGCATCACCAGCTCGGGTTCTGCCATCAGCGCGCGGGCCATCTCCAGGAGCTTGCGCTGGCCGCCGGAGAGCGACCCGGCGAAGTCCTCGCGCTTCTTGCTGAGCAGGAATCGCTCCAGCAGGCCGTCCGCCTTGGCGGTGACCTCGTCCTCCTGCGAGCGCCACAGCGGCGCGAACATCGCCGACAGCAGGCCTTCACCCCGCTGGCCGGTGGCGCCGACGCGCATGTTCTCGATCACGGTCAGCTTGGAGAGCACCTTGGTGAGCTGGAAGGTGCGGACCATCCCCATTCGCGAGACCTTGTACGCCGGCACCTTGTTGAGCCCCTGGCCGTTGAACGACCAGGTCCCGGTGTTGGGCCGGTCGAAGCCGGTCAGCACGTTGAAGAACGTGGTCTTGCCGGCACCGTTCGGGCCGATCAGGGCGGTGATGACGCCACGCTGGATCTCGACGTGCTCGACGTCGACGGCGGTCAGGCCGCCGAACTGGCGCTTGATCCCGTCGGCGACCACGATCGGGTCGGGCTTGGCCGCGCCGGGCTCGCGGTCGACCTGGTCGAGCGCTCGCCGGGCGGCTGAGACGTCGACCCCCGTGACGTTGTGGTCGGCGACCGTGGTCGAGGACGGCTCATCGGGTGTGGACACGTCAGCGGGCATCGATGGCCAGCTCCCTTCGGTCTCCGAAGATCCCTTGTGGTCGGTAGATCATCAAGAGCATCAGGCCCAGCCCGACGATGATGAAGCGGGTGAGGCTGGCCTGGTTCTGGTCCATGATCCAGGTGGGGATGATCCCCTCACGGGTCGCCTGGCTGAAGAAGGCGCCGGTGAAGTTGATGAGGAACCAGAAGATGACCGCGCCGACCACGGGTCCGAGGACGCGGGCGGCGCCGCCGATCAGCAGCACGGTGTAGGCGAAGAAGGTCACGTCGGTGGCGAAGAACGAGGGACCGACGGCGGCCGACCTCAGGGCGGTGACGACGCCGGCGAGGCCGCCGATGACACCACCGATGATGAGCGCCTGCATCTTGTAGGCGTAGACGTTCTTGCCCAGCGAGCGAACGGCGTCCTCGTCCTCGCGGATCGACTTGAGCACCCGGCCCCAGGGGCTGCGCATGAGCAGGAAGATGACGATGCAGCACAGGGCAACCAGGCCCCAGCCGACGGTCATCACGTAGAAGTCGTAGGCACTCCACGTGACCAGCCCGGGGATCCCCTTGCGACCCTCGTAGGGGTTCGTGGCGCGGAAGCCGGCGATGAAGTCGGTGATGCCGTCCTGCCCCCCGAAGGTGTCGGAGAACGCGGCTGCGCCGATCGTCTGCCTGATCACCTCGGCCGCGGCGATGGTGACGATGGCGAGGTAGTCAGCCCGGAGCCGCAGTGTCGGGATGCCCAGCAGCAGCGCGAGCAGCACGCAGAGCAGCAGGCCGACGATCAGACCGATCCACAGCGAGGAGGAGAAGATCGTCACCGCCCCGCCGACGGAGTAGCCGGCGACCATCATGAAGCCGGCCTGGCCGAAGTTGAGCAGGCCGGTGTAGCCGAAGTGGACGTTGAGGCCGATGGCCGCGAGGCACAGCAGGATCGCCGTCGGGCCGAACGCCTGCTGGAGGGAGAAGCCGATGAGGTTTGCGAAGTCCATGTCTGTCTCCTCCCTCAGCCGACCCGCGTGGCTCGGCCGAGCAGGCCTTGCGGTCGGATGAGCAGCATGATGATCATCACCAGCAGAGCGCCGACGAACTTGAACTCCGCCGGCACGAAGAGCGTGGTGAGCTCGGTGAAGATGCCGATGATGAAGGCGCCGACGATGGCGCCCCAGATGGTCCCCAGACCGCCGAGCACGACCGCCGCGAAGATCAGCAGCAGCAGCTTGAAGCCTATCTGGAAGTCGAAGCCCTGGGTGAGGCCGAGCAGTGCACCCGCGAAGCCCGCGAGCGCGGCGCCGCCGATCCAGACGAACGTGATGACCCGTTCCACGTTGATGCCGGTGGCCGACGAGAGTGCCGGGTTGTCCGCGACGGCTCGAGTCGCCTTGCCGATGCGGGTGTAGCGCAGCAGCGACGTGGTGATCACCAGGACGGTCATCGCCACCAGGAAGACGACGATCTCCTTGGGCGTCACGAGGAGCGGACCGATCCGCCAGGGGGTGACCGAGGCGTACTGCGAGTAGTTCTGGCTCTGCGCGCCGGTGAAGTACTGGTAGAGGTTCCGCAGGAAGAGCGAGAGACCGATGCTGACGATCATCATCGCGATGACGCCGGTCCCACGCCGTCGCAGCGGGCGCCACAGGACGGTGTCGTTGAGCCAGCCGAAGGCCGCTGAGGCAGCGAACGCGATGAGGACGCCGACGATGATCGTGACGTTGAGCCCGCCGATGCTGACCTGACCGGGGAGCTGGTCGAAGGCGAAGGCGATGATCGCGCCGAAGGTCACGAGCTCGCCGTGGGAGAAGTTGGTCAGGCCGGTCGTGCCGAAGATCATCGACAGACCCAGTGCCGCCATCGCCAGGAGCGAGGAGAAGACCAGACCGCCGACGAAGAGCTGGAGGGCCTGGGTCAGTGACCCTGCGGCGCCGCCGGTCAGCTCGCCCACCGGGAACGTGACCGACTGGTCGTTGTCGAGGTTGATGGGCACCGTGCGGGAGAGGACCTCCGGCTCGGTGTCCTCGGGCAGCGAGTCCTCGTCGAGCGTGACCGTGAAGTCCGAGCCCAGCAGCGAGATGGGCTCGCCGGGCAGGTCGATCACGAAGGTCCCGTCGGCGGCGCTGGTGGCCTCGCCGACGACCGCGCCCTCTTCGTCCTCGACGGTGACGCTGACGCCCTCGACGCCGACCGCCGGCGACTCGCGCCGGTCGCAGATCCGGCCGAGGATCGAGATGGTGTCGTCGTCGGTGGGCTCGGGGAGGGCGCACGCCGTGCCCGTGGACGTCCCCTCGCCGGAGGCGGCCGCCGTGGCGGGAGCGATGACGCCGCCGAGCAGCAGGGTCCCCAGCATGAGCAGCGACATGAGGATGGAGGCGCGGTGTCGTCGCCGACGGTGTCCGAACTCGCGCTCGAGACCGTTCCTGAAGATGTGCAAGATGCCTCCGTTCCGACGCCCGAGTGGCGTGGTGCCCCCGGAACAATACCGAGTGAACCGCGTCACAGGTCGGCGGCACGGAGCCGTTACTGGGCCGTTACCTGATTGCGGCGACGAGCGACACGAGGAACGGGGCGACCAACAGGGCCGGCAGCAGGTCGGCCACCGGGATCTCCCGCACCCGCAGCAGCCGCAGGGCCACACCCACGAGGAGCAGGCCGCCCACGGCCGTGAGCGCGGAGACGTGGGCGTCGGGGAGCACGTCGCCGAGCAGGACACCGAGCACCGTCAGGCTGCCCTGGACCGCCACGACGGTCAGCACGCTGGCCGCGACACCCCAGCCGAAGGCAGCGGCGAAGGCGAGGGCGGCGAAGCCGTCCAGGGCGGACTTGAGGAACAGCTCCTCGGCGCCCCGGCCGAGTCCGTCGTTGAGGGCGCCGAGGATCGTCAGCGGACCGGTGCAGAAGACCAGCGAGGCGACTACGAACCCCTCGACGAACCGGTGCCGCTCCGCCGAGCCCGTGCCGGACGTCAGGCGCTGCTGGAGCCACCCGCCGAGTCCTTCCACGCGCTGCTCGAGGCGGAGCAGCGACCCCACGATGCCGCCCACCAGCACCGAGCCCAGGACCACCAGCATCGGGGCGCTGTCGCCGATCAGCGCGGACAGCTCCGGATCGGTCACCGCCAGCGCGGACAGACCGGCGATGAGCAGTGTCACCAGACCCAGCCCGTCGGTCACCACGTCGCGGGTGCGCTCGGAGAGCCGGTGGCCCAGCGCCACGCCGAGGCCGGCGCCGACCAGGACGGCGACGACGTTGACCAGGGTGCCGATTCCGGGGAACAAGGGGGTCTCCTCTGCCGTGCAGCGGAGGCTGAGCGTAGTCTCCCGCCAGGTGCCTGGTTCGGGGGACACGAGGCCGGGCAGGGAGAAGAAGGTCGAGATGCGGTCACAGGTGCTGCTCCGATCGGCGGTCGACTCCGACGCCGAGGCTCTCGTCGCCCTGTGGGGCGACGCGCTGCGGCGGGGCGACCACGCCCAGCAGCTCGACGACGTGCGCAACGTGGTCGACCGCGTCTCCGCGATGCCCGAGGAGCAGATCGTCGTGGGTGTCCTCGACGACCGGGTCGTCGGCGCGGTCTACCTGCGCGCGACCACGTGGAGCCCGGTCAACCTCGAGCGCGTGGTGCTGGCGATCTCGCCCCACGTCCTGCCGGAGTTCCGGCGGCACGGTGTCGGCAGCGCGTTGATGGAGTCCGCGGTCGCCTTTGCGGAGGAGCTCGGCATCGGGCACGTCGGGACCGCGGTCGAGAGCGGCTCCCGGGAGTCCAACCGCTTCATGGCCCGGCTGGCCCTCGGCCCGGCGGCCACGCTCCGCGTCGCCGCCACCGCCACGGTCAAGGCACGGCTCCATGCCAACGACCCCGCAGCCCGCGCCCGGGGTCGCCACCTGACCCAGGTCCTCGCCGCGCGCCGCTCGATGCGTCGTACGCCGTCGGCCACCTGACCCGCACCGGCGCCGTCGGTCCCGGCGACTAGAGTCGCGACGTGCCTGGGACCCAGACAACCTCGCCACGCCTGCTCCTGCTCGACGGTCACTCGTTGGCCTACCGCGCCTTCTTCGCCCTGCCGGTCGAGAACTTCTCCACCGCGACCGGCCAGCACACCAACGCGGTCTACGGCTTCACCTCGATGCTCGTCAACGTGCTGCGCGACGAGCAGCCCACCCACGTAGCGGTCGCCTTCGACAAGTCCCGCCACACGTTCCGGCTCGACGAGTACGCCGACTACAAGGCCGGCCGCAGCAAGACCCCGACCGAGTTCTCCTCGCAGCTGCCGCTGATCCGCAGCGTGCTCGACGCCTTCGGGATCCCCCACCTGGAGAAGGAGGGCTACGAGGCCGACGACATCATCGCCACGCTCGCCACCCAGGCCGCGCGGGAGGGGCTCGAGGTCCTCATCCTCACCGGTGACCGTGACTCGCTGCAGCTGGTGACCGACTCCTGCACCGTCCTCTACCCCATGCGCGGCGTCTCGGAGCTGGCGCGGATGACGCCCGAGGCCGTCGAGGCCAAGTACGGCGTGCCGCCGGCCCGCTACCCCGAGCTCGCCGCGCTCGTCGGCGAGACGTCCGACAACCTGCCGGGTGTCCCGGGTGTGGGCCAGGGGTTCGCGGCCAAGTGGCTCACGACCTACGACGGGCTCGACAACGTGATCGCCCGGGCCGACGAGATCACCGGCAAGAAGGGTGAGGCGCTGCGCGCCCATCTCGCCGACGTCATGCGCAACCGGCGGCTCAACGAGCTCGTGCGCGACCTCCAGCTGGGGCTGCAACCCGACGACCTCCTCCACCGGGGCTGGGACCGCCACGCGGCGCTGGAGCGCTTCGACGAGCTCGAGTTCCGCGGCGAGCTGCGCACCCGCACCCTCGAGGCGCTGGGGGAGGAGGAGCCCGTCGAGGAGGGCGGGTTCGAGCTCGAGGGCCGCACCCTGGGTGCCGATGAGGTCGGTCCGTTCCTGGAGGCGTTGGGCGAGGAGGTCGTGGGGGTCCACGTCCGCGGCAGCTGGGGCGCGGGCACCGGCTCCGTCGACGGGGTCGCCGTCGCCACCAGCGACGGGAGTGCCGCCTACATCGACGTGGCGGAGCTGACCCCCGACGACGAGGCGGCGCTCGCCGCCTGGCTGGCCGATCCCGCGCGGTCCAAGGTGCTCCACGACGCCAAGGGACCCCTCCTGGCGCTGGCCGGCCACGGCTGGGAGCTGCGGGGTGTCGTCAGCGACACGGCCCTGACCGCCTACCTCGCCCAGCCCGAGCAGCGCTCCTACGCGCTGGCCGACCTGACGCTGCGCCACCTCCGCCGCGAGCTGCGCGGCGAGGGGGACACCGACCAGGGGGAGCTCTTCGACACCGGTCCCGACGTGGGTGCCACGGCGATGCTGCACGCGCGAGCCGTCATCGACCTCGCCGAGGCGCTCGACGGCGAGGTCGAGCGCGCCGGTGGTCGACGCCTGCTCACCGAGGTCGAGCTGCCGCTGGTCGACCTGCTGGCCCGGATGGAGCGGGTGGGCATCGCCGTCGACATCGACCACCTCGAGTCCCTCGAGACCCACTTCGCCGGCGAGGTGAAGCGGGCGGCCGAGGACGCGTTCGCCGTGATCGGCAAGGAGATCAACCTCGGATCGCCCAAGCAGCTGCAGGTGGTGCTCTTCGACGAGCTCGGGATGCCGAAGACCAAACGCACCAAGACCGGCTACACCACGGACGCCGACGCGCTGCAGTCGCTCTACGAGAAGACCGAGCACCCCTTCCTCACGGCACTGCTGCGCCACCGCGACGTGGCCCGGCTGCGGCAGACCATCGAGGGCCTGCTTAAGACGGTGGCCCCCGACGGCCGGATCCACACGACGTTCAACCAGACCATCGCCGCGACGGGCCGGCTCTCCAGCACCGAGCCCAACCTGCAGAACATCCCGATCCGGACCGAGGAGGGGCGTCGGATCCGTGAGGGCTTCGTGGTCGGTCCCGGTTTCGACTGCCTGATGACGGCCGACTACAGCCAGATCGAGATGCGGATCATGGCCCACCTGTCCCAGGACACCCTGTTGATCGAGGCGTTCCGGTCCGGTCGCGACTTCCACGCCGTGACAGCCGCGCGTGTGTTCGACGTGGAGCCGGGCGAGGTCAACACCGAGATGCGGGCCAAGATCAAGGCGATGAACTACGGCCTCGCCTACGGTCTCTCCGCGTTCGGCCTGGGTCAGCAGCTCCGCATCGAGCCGAGCGAGGCGCGCGGCCTGATGGACGAGTACTTCGAGACCTTCGGCGGTGTCCGTGACTACCTCGCCGGCGTCGTCGACGAGGCCCGGCGCAGCGGCTTCACCGAGACCATCTGGGGACGTCGGCGCTACCTGCCGGACCTGACGAGCGACAACCGGCAGCGCCGCGAGATGGCGGAGCGGATGGCGCTCAACGCTCCCATCCAGGGCTCGGCCGCCGACCTGATCAAGGTGGCGATGCTCGGGGTGCAGCAGGCGATCGCCGACGCCGGCCTGGCCTCACGGATGCTGCTGCAGGTCCACGACGAGCTCGTCCTCGAGGTCGCCGAGGGGGAGCGGGAGCAGCTCGAGGGACTGGTGCGCGACCAGATGGGGTCGGCGGCCGAGCTGTTGGTGCCGCTCGACGTGTCGGTCGGCACCGGCCGGAGCTGGCACGAGGCCGCACACTGACGCCGACGGCCCCGGGCTCAGCGGGTGAGTGACCCCGTGGGCTGGGGCGTGGACGCGTCGCGGCGGAGCAGCCAGGCACTCAGCGCCAGCAGCACAGCGAGCAGGGTGGCGTCCACGACGATCACCCGGACGACCAGGCCCGCCAGGGTCTCGGCGGTCGACCCGACGACCAGCATCGCCGTCAGTGCCAGCCACAGGAGCACACTGCTGCGCCGACCCTGCCGGGCCAGGACGGAGTAGACCAGCAGCTGGAGCATGGCGAGGACCGTGCCCAGCAGCGCGAAGAGCCAGAGCCGGTCGAGGATCGAGGCGAACTCGCCGCCGCCGATGAACACCAGGGCGAGCTCCGGCAGCAGCGCACACCCGAGGGTGCCCAGGGCGCCCAGTCCGGCGATGACGCCGAGGCTGCGGCTGAGCGTGCTGGCGCGCTGCGCGGTCTCCACCATCGAGGGGAAGGCGACCACCACCACGAACTGGGGCAGGAAGAGCATGGCCTTGGTGAGGATGAGCCCGCCGGCATAGAGACCGCTCTCGTAGCCACCGAGCACGTTGCGGGCGACCACGATGTCGAGGTTGGACAACGCGAAGTAGGCCAGCAGTGCCTGCGAGTTCGCCAGCGACTCCCGGAGGATGGCCGTGCCCCGGTGGCGGTCGGCCTCTGCTCCGGTGGTGCGCTGGGGGCGCAGCAGCCACCAACCGGTGGCGACCGGCGCGAGCGCACCCACGCCGACGGCCAGGACCGCCAGGAACTCGGAGGGCTGCCAGGCGAGCAGGGAGACCCCGATGAGCAGCCTGGGTACGCCGGCGGCGACGTAGACCGCGCCGAGGGCCCGCCAGCGCCGCTCCCCCTGCAGCACACCGGCCTGCCCACCCATGGCGGTCAACGGCACGGCGGTGGCGGCGACGAGCAGCGCGGTGGCGGAGCTGTCGAGGCGCAGCACGCGCTCGACGACCGGGAAGAGCAGCAGCAGCACGCCACCGAGCGCGAGAGCGGCGTACCAGCTGACCTGCAGGACGCCGCGCTCGATCTGGGCGACGTGGTCGACGTCCGCGGAGATCCGCCGGGCCGCGGTGGCCTGCAGGGCGAGGGCGACCACGCTGACCACCAGCAGCAGGTTCATCACGGCCGCGAACCCGCCGTAGCTGCCGGGACCGAGCAGACGTGCCGCGAGGACCGTGTAGCCGTAGGTGGCGACGTTCATGACGAACATGGCGCCGGCGATCTGCGCGCCGCCGCGGGCAGCGCGGCCCGCCGTGCCAGCCGTCGTCACGCGGTCAGCCTAGGTGGCCGTCGTGGCTCCGCCGTGGGGGGACACCCCGCTACGGTGTCCCCGCCGGCGCAGGACGATCCGTGCGGCGCAGGAGGAGGGAGCCCGTGCCACGCGCGCGATCGTGGGTGCCCGCCTCGTGGGGCGTGGTCCTGGCACTGCTGATGCTCGGCCCCGCGCTCGGCCCGGGGTTCGTGCTCACCTACGACATGGTCTGGGTTCCCGACCTGTCGCTGCGTCCGGACTTCCTCGGGCTCGGCTCCGGTGTCCCACGCGCAGTGCCCTCGGACGCCGTCGTCGCGGCGCTCGACGAGGTCGTGCCGGGCATGCTGCTGCAGAAGCTGGTGCTGCTGGGCGCGCTGGTCGCCGGCGGTGCCGGCGCGGCCGGGCTGGTCCCCGACGTCGGGCTCGTCGCCCGCTGCGCGGCGGTCACCGTCTACGTCTGGAACCCCTGGGTGGTCGAGCGGCTGGTGATCGGCCAGTGGCCGCTGCTGGTGACCTACGCGGTCCTGCCGTGGTTGGTGAGCAGCCTGCTGCGGTGGCGGGCGGGCGCGGGCGGTCGGGGTTGGTGGCTGCTGGTCGTCCTCGGGAGCCTCAGCGCCAGCGGTGGGCTCCTGGTCCTCGCGGTCCTGCTGCTCGTCGGCGCGGGTCGCGGTCTCCCGCGGCGCCGGTGGGCCGAGCTGCTCGCGGTCCCGGTCGCCGCCAACGCGCCGTGGGTCGTGGCGGGGCTGCTCCATGCCGCGGAGGCGCGGGTCGACCCGCGCAGTGCCGAGGTGTTCGCGCTGAGTGCGGAGGGGATGTTGCCGGCGCCGCTGGCGGCCCTGTCGCTCGGGGGGATCTGGAACGCCGACGTGGTGCCCGGCTCGCGGGAGGGCCTGCTGGCGGTGGTGTCGTTGCTCGTCCTGCTGCTGGTCGCAGGCGTGGGCGCCACCCGGTGGCGGCGGGTGGCCGCGATGCCGCGGCTGGCACGGCTCTGGGTTCTGGGGTACGCCGGCGCCGTGGCGACATGGCTGGTGCCGACGTGGCTGGGCGAGGTGGCGGCGGTCGTACCCGGTGCCGGGGTGATGCGCGACGGCAGCCGGCTGCTGCTCCTGTGCTCGCCCCTGGTCGCGGTCCTGGTGGCCCACGGGGTCTCAGCGGTGGGCAGTCTCTTCGTCCACCGGTGGCAGGGGGTGGTGGTGGCTGCCGCCATCGCGGTGGCACCTGTGCCGCTGCTGCCCGATGCGGCGTGGGGAGCGGGCGGTCGGCTGGTGCCGGTCGCCTATCCCGCGGCGTACGAAGCAGCGCGCCAGGCGGTGGGCGACGAGGGCGACGTGCTCGTCCTCCCCTTCAGCAGCTACCGGGCCTTCGACTGGAACGGTCGCCGGCCGAGCCTCGACCCGCTCGGCCGCTACCTGCGGCCGGACTTCGTGGTGGACGACGCGCTCCGCGTGGACGGTCGTCCGCTCGCGGGAGAGGATCCCCGGGCGACGGCGGTGGCACGAGCCCTGGCGGGCGGCAGCCCGGAGGAGGACCTCGCCGCGCTCGGCATCACCGCGGTCGTGGTCGACCGGACCGCGCGCGGCGATCCGGACGAGGTGGCGGGCAGGCCCGTCCTCACGGGGACCGTCGAGGTCCTCGTCCTGGAGGGCGCAGCCGAGCCTCGCACCCCGGCGACGTGGCTGGTCGCGCTGGCGGTGGGCTGGTCGCTGTTCCTGGCCGTGCTGTCGGCTGCGATCTTCATCACTCTTGGCGAGATGAGGGCGCGGATTCGGTGGCGGCCTTGGGGTCGCTGATAAAGTTCCCCGCGATCAAGGGAGGGAACCCGTGCTCAACAACCTGATCGGTGGCGCCCTGGCGATGTTCGCCGGAGCCGCGCTCGCCGCTGCGACGGTCTTCGGCGTCGTCTACACCCAGACGAGCGGACCGGAGCGGTCGCCGGCAGATGCCGACCAGCCCTTCGTCGACTACGGCTCGACCCAGTAACCCGGTCCGGCCGAGCTGCCGGGCTCCTCGTCGGGGTCCTGGCTCGCGCTCAGCTCGCCCCTCAGGGTCGAGGTCAGCACCGCCGCGAACGAACCGTGCGCGTGCTCCCAGGTGAACCGCCGGCTGACCTCGAGCGCGCCCTCGGACAGTCGCTGTCGACGTTCCGTGTCGGTGAGGACCGACCGCAGCGCGTCGACCATCCCCGCGTAGTCGTCCACCAGCAGGCCGGACGTCCCGTCAATTACGGACTCTCTCGTTCCGCCTGCCGACCGGTAGGCCACGGTGGGGGTGCGGTGCCGTCCGGCCTCGCCGACGACCAGACCCCAACCCTCCTTGAGGGAGGGAAGCGCCATCACCCAGGAACGGGCGTAGACCTGTTGCTTGGCGAGCTCGGACACGTGCCCGGTCAGCGTCACCGCGCCGCCGGGGTCGGTCGCCCGGGCGTGCTCGCGCAGCTGCTCCGACCACCAGCCGTCGCCCACGATGGTCAGCCGCAGGTCGGGGAGCTCGGCCCGCAGGTCCCGCCACGCGTCGATCGCGTGCTCGACCTGCTTGTGGGGGACCAGCCGACCCACGACGCAGATCTCCGGGACCTCGGACTTGCCGTCGGACACCTCGAGCTCCGGCGCGGTGCCGTTGTGGACCACCGCGATGCGATGGGCGTCCACCCCCAGCTCCACGAGCTCGCGGCGGGTCGCCTGGGAGACCGCGACGTACTGGCAGGACCGGTAGACCCGGGGGGCCAGCCAGCTCTCGATCCACCAGCCGACGCGTCCGGTCACCCCCGGGTAGACGACCGGCCACTGCTCGCGGTGGACGTGGTGGACGAGGACCACGACGGGACGCCGGGTGGCGAGGCGCGCCAGGAACGGCATCCCGTTCTGCACGTCGACCACGACATCCGCATGTCCGAGGCGCCGCGTGAGCAGCCGCAGGAAGCCGGCGAGGTAGACCGTCAGCTTGGAGCCCCGCCGCACGAACCGGACGCCGTCGAGGACCTCGTCCGCCGGAGCTCGCTCGTGCGCGGCACAGAAGACGGTGACGCGGGCGCCGCGCTCGGCGAGCCCGCGGGCCATGTGCTCGAGGTAGAGCTCCGCGCCGCCACCCTCGGGGTTCGTGGTGTCGCGCCAGCTGAGGAAGATGACGTGTCGACCGTCGAGGCGCACGTGGTCGTGCATCGTCCGGAGGGTAGTCGGTCCTGCCTCGGCGCCGGTAACCGTCGAGTAGGGTCGAGGCCGTGCTCGTCCGCGGTCGTCCTGCCGGTGGCCGCCGTACGGCGACGCTGCGCCGGTCGATCCGGCTGCTGCGCGAGTTCCGCCACGAGCAGACCGACCCCGAGCGCTTCTACCGCGCCGTCGCGGACGACTCCGTCGCCCAGCTGGCCGCCTGGACCGACCTCGACGGCGCGCGGCTGCTCGACGTCGGTGGGGGACCCGGCTACTTCCGCGACGCCTTCCGGGCCGCTGGAGCCGACTACGTCGCGCTCGATGCCGACGTGGGGGAGCTCAGCGGCGCCGGCGACATCCCACCCGGGACGGTCATCGGCTCCGGCATGCAGCTGCCCTTCCGCGACGCGTCCGTCGACGTCTGCTACTCCTCCAACGTGCTCGAGCACGTCCCCGACCCCTGGCGGATGGCGGAGGAGATGGTGCGGGTGACGCGGCCGGGAGGCCTGGTCTACCTGAGCTACACCGTCTGGTTCGGCCCCTGGGGCGGGCACGAGACCGCGCCGTGGCACTACCTCGGGGGACGTCGCGCACGCCGCCAGTACGTCCGCCGTCACGGCCACGAGCCCAAGAACCGCTACGGCGAGACGATGTTCGGCGTGACCGTGGCCGAGGGACTCGGCTGGGCGCGAGGCCAACGGCTGGGGGACGTCGTCGCCGTGCTCCCGCGCTACAACCCCTGGTGGTCGCACTGGCTGCTCCGCGTGCCGCTCCTGCGCGAGGTGGTGACGTGGAACCTGGTGCTGGTGCTGCGACGGACCTGAAGGCCGCCGAGTCCGCGGCGGGGGTCCAGTCGAGAACGGATCGGCGTGTGGCCCAACTCAGGTGGCGCAGCCGATTGCTGGCCGGCTGCGCGCTCCTTGTCGGCATCGCCTTCCTTCAGTCGCCCGGATATCTCATCGCCGACACGAAGTTCGACTTGGTGGAGGCGCCGGGCAGCTTCCTGATGCGCGCCTTGGACATGTGGGACCCCGACGCAGCGTTCGGGCAGCTTCAGAATCAGGCGTACGGCTACCTCTGGCCCATGGGCCCCTTCTTCTTGTTGGGGGAGGTCGTCGGTCTGGACGGGTGGGTCGTTCAGCGCCTCTGGATGAGCCTCGTGCTCGTCACGGCGTTTTTGGGCGCTGCGCTGGTTTGCCGGGCGCTCGGCGTGCGGTCGGACTTCGCGTGCCTGGCTGCAGCTTTCGCGTACGCCACCTCGCCTCGCCTCCTGAGCACGCTGGGTCCGATCTCGATCGAAGCCTGGCCCAGTGCTGTGGCCCCATGGGTCTTGCTTCCGCTGGTGCTCGGACTGACACGTGTTCATCCGTGGCGTGCTGCAGGGCTAGCAGGGTTGGCGGTGGGCATGGTCGGCGGTGTCAACGCGGTGGCCACCTTCGCGGTCATCCCAGTGGGGGCAGCATGGTTGTTGACGAGACCCGTGAGCCGACGCCGAAACGTCCTGCTTTTTGGATGGTCTCTCGCCACACTTTTAGCCACGGGCTGGTGGCTAGTGCCGCTGCTGCTGCTGGGCACCTACAGTCCCCCGTTCCTAGCCTTCATTGAGTCCGCCTCCATCACGACCTTCCCGACGACTCTCACCGATGCACTGCGCGGCACGTCGGCATGGGTGCCGTACATCGACTCATCCTGGGTTGGCGGTCACCTGACCGTGACGCAGGGCTACCTGGCCCTGAACTCCGCCGTCGTCCTCAGCCTCGGACTGGTCGGGATCGTTGTGGCGCCCTACCGCCTGCGCGTCTTTCTCGTGGTCACGCTGGTGCTGGGGCTGGTGCTCGTAACGGCGGGCCACACGGGAGCGGTCGAAGGCGTCCTCGCGGGGTCCGTCCATACCTGGCTCGACGGAGCGCTGGCACCGCTCCGCAATCTCCACAAGTTCGATCCCGTCGTCCGTCTGCCCATGGTCGTGGGCCTGGCACTCGTTCTCGAGAGGGCCCACTGGCCCGCCGCCCGAGAGTCACCGACTCGACTCTCGCCACATCCGCGAACGTGGGCACGAACCGGTCTGGTGTTTCTCTCTTTGGTAGCAATTGCTGGCGCGGCCGCGCCAGCGATCACGGGCCGGTTGGCACCCGCTGCTGCCGTCATCGAGACACCGGACTACTGGAGCGATGCCGCGGAGTGGCTCGGACAGAACAGCGCTCCCGGAGAGACCGCCCTCCTCGCCCCGGGCTCGGGGTTTGCCGACTACCTCTGGGGCGCTCCACGTGACGAGCCCCTTCAGTACCTGGCAGAGAGCCCGTGGGCAGTTCGCAACGCCATCCCGCTCGCGCCGCCGGGGAACATCCGCTGGTTGGACGCTGTGGAGGGACTGTTGTCTGAAGGGGAACCCTCCGAGGCTTTAGCCGGGACACTGCGCCGTGCTGGGGTCGCCTACCTCGTGGTGCGAAACGACCTGGTCGTCGACAGTGACGTCCCGGAGCCGGTCCTGGTCCATCAGGCAATCGAGGGATCGCCAGGCGTACGTCGCGTCGCCTCGTTCGGCCCTGACCTCGGTGGCGCCGCGGTGGTCACGGACGATGATCGCCGCATCGTCAGCGGGTGGGGGTGGCGTGAGGAGCGCCCAGCCATCGAGGTCTATGGCATCGACGGCACAATAGCGGTCGTGGAGGCGGGGGAGCCGCCGGTCGTCGTTGGAGGACCCGAGGACCTGCATGACCTGCGGGGCGCCGGTCTGCTCGGCGATACGCCGGCGGTGCTCGGCGTCGATGCGGAGGGGACACCGCCGGCCTCCTACATGCTCACGGACGGGTTCATCCGCAGGGAGCGCTTCTTCGGACGGGTACACGACTCGCAGTCGCACCCACTCTTGGCCGGCGAGCCACGCCGCTCAAAGAACCCGACGCTCGATTACCTCCCGCCGGCGGCTGGCAGGTGGCAGTCCAGGGCGCGTCTTCTTGGTGCCGAGACTGTTCACGCTTCGAGCTCGATCTCTGATGCAGTGACTCCTGGGGGAGCTCGAGCAGCCTCCTCACCCTACGCCGCCATCGACGGCCTGTTCGGCACCGAGTGGGTGTCCCGGGATGGTGAAGCCGGGACACCATGGTGGCGAGTTCAGTTAGCGTCGCCGCGATTCGTCGACGCAGTCGAGGTCACCGTGGGTCCGTCGGCGCGGGATCGCGTGCAGATCCGGGCGGTGACTGACAAGGGGGGCAGCGACACTGTGGAGGCTGCGCCTGGAAGCACGCGAGTGCTCCAGGTCCCTGCAGGTGCAACTTCGAGCATCCGCATTGAAATCGCCAGCGGCAGCCCCGCGATGTTGGCGCTGGCCGAGGTGTCGTGGGGTGCCGGGGAGGTGCGCCGCCAGCTGGTGACCCCGCAGATGCCAGACACGTGGCCTGCGCCAGACGCCATCTTGCTTCGCACCTTGCTCGACCACCGCACCGGGTGCGTTGTCGTCGGGCTGCGGACCCCTTGCCGAGAGGGCGAGGACTTTGGTCACGAGGAACCGAAGGGGCTTGACCGATGGATCCACGTTCCGCGGGCCGCCTCCTATGTCGCTGAGGCGACAGGTCGCCCGGTGTTCGGACCTGAACTGTCCAGTTTGCTGCAGCAGGGCCAGCCGATCAATGTCTCCGAATCGAGCCATGCCGTCGAAGACCCTCGCAGCTCCGGCCTGGCCGCCATCGACGGTGACATCGGGACCAGTTGGACTGCACGACTCGACGATCTCAGCCCGGAGCTCCGTATCAACTGGCTGGGAACTCGCTCGCTCTCGAGCATCGAGGTGGTCGTTGAGGAGGCGGCGCCCGTCCGCCGTCCAGTCACGGTCGAGTTGCTCCATGATGATGGGTCGCAGCAGCTGCAGCTCGACTCCGGAGGTCGTGCCGATCTGGGCGACGTCGAGACCGACAGCTTGGTCCTGCGCGTGCTGGATGCGGAAGCTGCTGGCAGCGCAGGTCGCGACGGCTTCGTCAGCGAGTTGCCGGTGGGCATCAGCGAGCTGCGCATCAACGGAGTTCCGTTCGAACCTGTCGATCTGTCCGACCAGCAGCGGACGTGGGCCTGCGGGACCGGCCCCGACGTACAGATCGGGGACTCCGTCCGGGGAACAGCCGTCCGTGCGAGCCCCCGGCAGCTCTACGACCTCGACCGCGTCGACCTGCGCTGGTGCACCTCGATGGAGGACGGCAGGCAGGTCAGAAGCCGCGAGGAAGTTGACCTCGTCGCCGGTGGCCAGACGGTCGTGGCCCTCAGCGACGGGCCTGTTGTCGTGGACGAGCTGCGTCTCCGGCGACCGGACGCGGCACTGGGTCAGGCACCAGCTGCAGATGCCGTGTCCGGAGTTAAGTGGAGATCCCGTGGGCGCTCCGACTTCTCGATCACGCCGAGCCGGAGCTCCGGCATCATCGTCATGCGTCAGAACCACAATGACGGGTGGCGTGCCACGCAAGGCGGCGCCGCGCTGGAGCCCCTGGTCGTCGACGGCTGGCAGCAGGCCTGGCGGCTGTCGAGCGATGAGGTCGTGACAGTCAGGTACGCCCCGGGGCGGACGTACCGATGGGCGCTGATGCTCGGGTTGTCCGCACTCGTCCTTCTGGCGGTCTCGCTCTGCGTAGCACCGATCCGTCGCCGCCTGAGGAGCCTCTCGGGGCCGCCGACACGAGCCGCGGATGGAGCCCTCGGCAGCACTCCGGCCGACGCAGGGAGAGGCCTGCCCGCGACCACGGTCATCGTGATCGCGTGGGGCGTGGGCGCCGTGCTGGCCGGCTGGGCGGGTGCCCTCATAGCCTCCGTCGTCTTCGCTGTCGCCCGATTGGCCGCCAGACGCGGCCGGGCTGAACTGGTGGCCTACGTCGTGGCCGGAGCCAGCGGGTTGGCCGTCGCGATATACGCGGTACGTCCGTGGGGGTCCTCGGCCGGGTGGGCAGGGTCCTTGTCGTGGCCCCACTACCTGGTCATCGTGGCGCTGTCCGGCTTGGCATCGACACTCGTGCGAGGAGTCGGCGACGATCGCAGCCCCATGGCCGGACGCTCGACCAGGCGGTAGAGGAGCTCGGCACCCACCACGGAGAGGGCGATAGTCGAACACCACAGCGCCCAGAAGGCGCCGGTGAAGAGTTCGTACCCGGAGATCCAGACCACCAGGTGGAGTACGGGGAGGTGGATCAGGAAGATGCCGTAGGAGATGTGACCGAGGTGTCGCAGCCTGGGCAGGGACATCAGGCGCACGTAGCGTGAGTCGCGGTCGGGGAAGATGCCCGAGCCGACCACGAGAAATCCGACGGCGCTGTACAGAAGGACCTTGGTCACGATTTCCGCTGGTGTCGGGGCGGCGAGCATGGTCGGGCCTGCCACCGGGGTTGAGGCAACCAGCATGATCGCGAGCACCAGGGTCCAGCTGACGCCTGGCGAGGCGAGGATGAGCCGTACTCGTGACGGCGAGGCCGCGGAGGGGTGGTCGCCAGCGGTCGACCGGGTCTGAGCCAGAGCGAGATACATGCCGGCCGCGAACCAGATCAGAAGTGCCGGCAACCATTCATACAGCGGGAGGTCCGCTGGCAGGGGGAGGCGGGGGGCAAGGATGACCCAAGCAGGAGCTAGCAGTGCGTACGCGGCGAGAGCCGAGAGTGCACGGCGACTCCTGAGGGCGCCCTTTCCGATCGTCAGCAGCATCAGCATCGGCAAAGCCAGGTAAAACGCGACCTCTGTCGCCAGACTCCACATCTGGGTGAGGCCCGCCGGGGGCCCCCCGCTGACATAGATGTCAAGGAGCAGCAGAGTCGTCAACCAGTCAGTAGCACCCAGGTCAGCGTTGTCGCGGATGAAGGCCAGAGCAAGCACGGCCGTTACTGCGTAGGCCGGAAAGACGCGCAGGAACCGGCGTTGCAGGTACCGCCCGATCGGAGGGCGCTGCCGGCCGCTTGTAGCGGCTTCGAACCAGGGCCGGCTCAGGAGAAAACCCGAGAGGACGAAGAAGATGGCGACTCCGACGTCTAGTCGTGCAAGCAGAGGGTACTCCGGGTAGGCGCCGGCCCAGAATGCGACATGAGTGGTGAGGACTGCGAGGGCTCCCAGTACACGCACCGTGTCGAGTACCGGCTCCTCCCGTAAGGCAACGTTCCCGACAGCCGGTGCGATACCGCTCATGACAGGGGAGCGGCCTGTCCGACGTCGATGCGGTCGATGCACACGGTCGCCTCCTCCGCGGCTGACTGAACGACGACGGAGTCGAAAGTGCCCTCGACCCGGAGGAAGACGCTACCCAAGCCAGAGGTCACGGGCACCTCTCTCGTGAGATCGCCCAGGCTCACGCGGAGGGCTGTGTCGTCGGAACTCAAGTATCCCACCCGCACCCACCAGGACCAGTCGAAGGTCTCCCCGGTCAGGGGGATCCGCACGGGCCGCGTTCGCACCAACCAGCCGCAGTCCCCCCGAGGCCCGGGGAGGCTGGCCAGATCGGAGGTCACGATGGCGTCGACCAGTTCGCCGTCGGGTGCGAACATGCGCAGTCTGGTCGTTACGTCGGGAAAATCGACGTCGGCGTCCAGGAGTCGCGTGAACTCCTGAGTCTGGTTCATCGGAGAGGTGTAGGGCGGCATTACCGTACCGGGGAGCTCCTGGTTCGCCAGGTCGACGTCGCCTGCGGCCCGCAGTCCCTGGACCATTCTCGGAACGAATGTCGCGCCGGCGTTCTCGTGGTGCCAGTAGTGCACGTAGCCCACCCCGGAGACGATGCCAGACGTCACGATCGCGCCCACGACCACGACCACGGCGCGGGGGGGCACGGTTACCCGCAGAGCCGTGGGCCAGCGCGGTCGTGAGGACAGGGGTGCCCGTCGTAACGGCAGGAACACCAGGCCGGTCACGAGCGCCACCACGCCGGCCACGTCTGTGAGGTAGCGATAGTCGAGCCCGGCGAACGCCCCGTACTCCTGGCCCCGACTGGTGGCGAGCAGCGCGAACGCCGTCATGCTGTAGAGCGTCAGGAGTAGCCATCCAGTCCACGCGTTCCGGCGCCTGAGCACGGAGTAGGCGATCAAGAGCGCCAGCACGGCCCAAGCGGCGTGGACCAGCCACGCGGGCGGTTGCGCGATGACGATCGGGGGGGTGGTGTCCCACCACCTCCAGGGCCCGCCCAGTAACGCCGTGGGCAGAGATGTACCGAGCATCGAGTCCGCCACCTGTGTGACCTTGGTCGACTCGGTCCCCGTGAAGGGCTGTGGCACCGTCGAGACGTAGAACAGCGAGTAGGCGGCGACGATCGCTGTGGATGGCGCGATGACCCGCCAGTGATTCCGCAGCAGCCAACGCACCCGCTCGGAGAACGTGCCGGTCGTGAAGTAGGCGAGCGGGATGAACGCCAGTACTGGCACGATGAGCAGCGCTTTGACATAGGACAACAGGCCGAGGAAGACGGCGCCGAACGTGCCAGCCGCCCATCCCACGCGGCTTGTGCGGAGGTACTGGACCCAGCAGGTGATGGCCACGAAGAGCGCCACCTGCGTGGGGATCTGGTTGATCGCAGCCGCCCACCACATCGTGGCCGGGATCGTGATGACGCTCGACAGGTAGATCGCGTAGGGCGCGAGAATGGCCCACCGTCGGCCGAAGAGTGTCGCGAGCATGAGCAGGCACGCCAGACCGGACAGTGCGGTCCACACGAGGGTCATCGTGGCGGCGACTCCCCAGGCCAACTCGCCGCTGCGAGAAACGAGCCACGCCATCAGCCTGCCCAGCGGCATGAACTGGCTGTCGAAGGGATCCAGTAGGTAGGCGAGCCCGAAGCGGCTTGACTCGGCATCAAGGAGGAGTCGGTAGTCGTCAGTGAAGAAGTAGCTCGGGTAGACCATCCACGCGCGGAGCGCCAACTGCAGAGCCCAGAGCGCGAGCCCGACCTGGATCACGGGGTGACCGAGCGTCTCCCGCCCGCGACCCACCCATGTCCCTGCCGCCACGGGCGGCACTATGTCACGCACTTGCGCGCAGCCCGGGACCGCACGTCCGCTGGCCGCGGTCTTTCGTACCTCCCAGTAACTACGCTGCTAGGCTCACTTCGCTACACCGCAACGGATGTCTGGGAGGGAATCACGTGCGGAAGATCGTTGGCTGGGTCGCTGTCGGCCTCGGCGTGTTCGTGCTGGTGGCGGGGCTGATCGCCGATGTCTGGGCCGAGGACCAGCTGAAGCGCACACCGCTCGACGTCGACTCGGTCACCCGCCTCGACGGCACGGCTGCGCGGATCGACACCGAGAACGGTGGGCTGGACCTGCTCGACGTACGGGCCACCAGCTTCACGAGGAGCGACAGCGAGGCGTCCGACGACGACGTGGTCGTGTTCGTGAGCAACACCTGCCTCGTCGTCGACGTCCCCGGCACCCCCGACTGCGGCCAGCGCGGGACCGGCGACGACGCCGACCCCAACGTCATCAACGTGTCCGAGCCGGTCGTGTTCGCCACCGACCGCCGCACGGCCGAGGCCGTCCAGGATCCCGAGTACGTCCCGGAGGGGGCACCGGACACCGAGGGGCTGGTCAACAAGTGGCCCTTCGACGCGCAGCAGCAGGACTACGAGGTCTGGGACGGACTCCTGGGCGAGGCCGTGACCGCCACGTTCGAGGGTGAGGAAGAGCTCGAGGGGCTGCCGGTCTACCGCTACCAGTACGAGCTGATCGACGAGTCGGCCGAGGTGCTCGAAGGCACTTTCGGGCTCTACTCGCAGCTGAAGACCTACTGGATCGAGCCGGTGACCGGCAGCATCATCCGCCAGGAGCAGAGCGAGGTGCGTGCCCTCGAGGACGGGACCGTCCTGCTCGACCTGGACATCGCCTTCACCGACGACCAGGTCGCCGCCAACGTCGCCGACGCCGAGGACAGTCGCGACGGTCTGAACCTCCTCACCTCGACGGTCCCGACCATCGGCTACGCCGTGGGGATCCCGCTGGTGCTGGTGGGCCTCGTGCTGCTCCTGCTCAGCGGGCGCAGGCGTCAGGCGCGGGCGCACGAGGCCGAGAAGGTCAAGAACCCGACCGTCCCGACACGCTGACTCCAGCGAGCGGGCGGGGCTCACAGACGCTCACGGGTTGTCTGGCGGGTGGGCGACGATCCCGGTCGCCACGAAGTCCTCGCCGTCGCACCTCACCGTGGCGATGACGAAACCGCCCTCCCACAGCGAGGACTCGACGTCGCCGGGCTGCAGCGCGGGATGGGTCCCGGTGGTGGCCCTGATCGTGATCGTCGCGTCGACGTAGCGCGTGGGGCCGTCCGTGACCCGGACCTCGAGGCGGTACGGGGCCTGTACGTCGCCGTCGAACCGAGGCTCGTTCGGGCTCGTGATGCCGAGCCATTGGGCGGTCAGCTCGAAGCGACCCGGTGACGTGCAGGGCGGTGACCGGAACCAGTCGTCGAGCTGCTCGGGCAAGTCGCGGCCCTCCCTGACGAACAGGGAGTCGCCGACCAGGACGGCGGTCTCGGGTCCGACGTCCGCCAGCTCCCGGGCCTCGACCTCGGTGTCCTGCTCGACCTCGCCCTGCCCGCCGGAGTCCTCACAGCCCGGTCGCACCACCGTCACGGTGCGTCCGGAGACCTCGGGCCGCCGCATGAGTTGTGCCTGGCCCCAGTAGGTGTGCCCGTCGTACTCGATCACCGCCGCGCACGCGCCGGCAGCACCTCCGCCGGCGCTCGGTCCGGGCGCCTCGGTGCCAGGTGTGTCCCCTGATCCGGGCGGAGCCTCGGCGGTGGGCGGGGACTGGGCGGCGCAGGCGCCGGTCACCAGGAGCAGTGCCCAGCACGCGCCTCCGACGGCGCGGCGGCTCCGGCTGTTCCTCACGGGGGTGGGACGGCTGCGCCCGCGACGCGGTTCCACCACGGGAGCTGTCAGCCCAGGTCGGCGACGAAGATCGCGGTGCCGGGGGTCAGCAGGCCGCGGGTGCGTGACCAGCCGCCCCAGACGCGGTCGTGGTCCTCGGGCCACTCCGGCTCGAGCATCCGGGTGAGGCGGAACCCGGCGCCGGCCAGCAGTGCCACCCAGTCGCCCAGGGTCCGGTGGTGCTCGACGTAGGAGACCTCCCCGCTGGCTTCGTCGACCTCGACGTAGGGCGTCCGGTCCCAGTAGGACTGGCTGGCCGTGAGCCCGGCCTCGGAGGGGTCGTCCGGGAACATCCACCGGGTCGGGTGGGTGATCGAGAAGGCGTAGCGGCCACCGGGGCGCAGCACGCGGGCGGTCTCGGCGACCGCGCGCTCGATGTCGCTGACGAACTGCAGCGCACCGAAGGAGCAGAAGACGACGTCGAAGCTCGCGTCGGCGAACGGCAGGTGGGTGGCGGTGCCCCGGACCACGGGGACGGTGATCCCCGACTGCTCGTCGATGCGCAGGGAGTGCTGCAGCTGGCGGTGGGAGAGGTCGAGGCCGACGGGCCGGCCTCCGCGCGAGCTCACCCAGCGCGAGCACTGGCCGGCGCCCGAGCCGACCTCGAGCACGTCCTTGCCGGCCACGTCACCCAGCGCGCCGGCCTGCTCCTCGGTGAGCCCCTCGGGACCCCACACGAAGCCCACGTCGCCCAGGAAACCCCCGTGCGTGGCCTGGTACTCGTCGGCGTAACGGTCCCAGTCCGGACCGTTGGCGTGACGCGACTCGCGCTCGTCGACCGGTCTCCGCTCCACCCGAACCGCGGGGTGCGGCCACACCTGCTCCACACCGGGACCATACGCTGCCGGCGCCCGTGCGCCACCACGACCGACCTGGGGGAGATCCCGACCCATCCCTTGACAGGGCCGACGGTCGCCACAATCCTGCTCTGACCGCCGGCGCTCGTCGGCGAATGAGGGAGGGGGCCCCTTATGACTCGTCGTCCGCACGCTCTGGCGCTGATCGTGACCTGCCTGGTCGCCGCGCTGCTGGCACTGCCCGGATCTGCCACGGGTGCACCGGAGAAGCAGCGGTCCGAACCGCGCTTCCGACACCTCGATCCCGGCGGACAACCAGACCTCGACGAGAAGGTCCCGGTCAACGTCGTCTTCGTGGGTCACGAGCCCAGTGAGGTGAACGCCTCGGCGTTCCGTGCCGCTCTTCCCTCCAGCGCGTCACCCGTCGTGCGCTCCCGTCTCTGGTACGGCGAGGTCGAGGAGCTGGGTATCGACTACGCCTACGACTACCAGCTGACGTTCGCCGACGACCGCTACGAGGACCGGCTGTTCCGCTACCTCAGGAAGATCGCGAAGAAGAAGCCGCTCACCCAGTTCCAGCAGGCCTACAACGACCAGGCCGGCACGCTCGACGTGACGAGCAACGCCTGGATCGACGCGACCAAGACCGAGAAGTGGCTGGCGTTCAACCCACCTTCCGGCGTCGACACCCGGCAGCCCACGATCTACCTCGTCGACTGGTTCGACCGGTCGGACTTCCAGTTCCACGTCTACACCAAGACCGACGAGCCCGAGCCCGACACCGGCTACAACTTCGGCAAGGAGCGCGACAGCCGCAAGCTGACGGCCTGGGGTGGCACGACCGCTGCTGACGAGGAGAGCGGCCTGGGCCGCACCCGGCGGGTCTGGTTCCACGACCTCTCCGCCGGGCCGGAGGCCTTCGCCGGCAGCTACGACGTCGAGAACGCCGACCTCGACGGCGACTCGGTGCCCGACTACCGCATCCCGCCGGCCTGGGAGTACGCGCCCGGCGGCTACCGCTCACCCCGGGCGCTGACGGGCGACCTGGCCAAGCTGGTGCGCTACGTCTTCCTCGACCTGTTGGTGACCAGCTCCCCGATCTACCCCGTCGAGCTGCCGACTGACGAGCCGCCGACGTCGGTCAACCTCGACAGCAACACCTACGAGGGGTGGGCAGGCGTGGACGCCAGCCGGCGCTACATCAAGCCGCGCCTCCTGCAGAGCGAGATCTCCGAGGTGCTGCTCGGGGCCAAGGCCATCAGCTACGACAACCAGGACTTCCCCCTGACCGGCCGCGCCCGCCGGTGCTACGAGTGGTGGCTGCAGGGGCGGTCGTGCGAGCCGTCCAGCGGCCTGCCGCCCGACGCGAACCTCTACCTGCAGAACGAGGACGACCTCGCGCGCACCAAGGACGACGGCGACCGGGTCGACTACGAGCTGCCGATCTTCAACTACGCGGTCAGCACCGACGACCCCACGCCGCTCGGCTTCGCCGACGACAACTGGAGCGACGGCACCCAGAGCTTCGTCTTCAACTTCATCAACCCCTTCATCGTGGACGCGGGGTACGGCCTGACCACGACCCAGATCCACGAGGTCGGGCACCACACAGGTCTGTCGCACCCGCACGACGGGTACGACTCCGAGAGCGGCATGGACTTCGGGCCCTCCGGTGACTTCTACTTCGCCTGGCTCGGCACGTCGGTGAACTCGATCATGAGCTACATCGACCTCAACTGGGACTTCTCCCAGTTCGACCAGGACAACATGGCGCGCTTCCAGGCCGCGGCCTACATCGAGGCGACCAACCGGCTCGCGGGTGAGGCGTTGGCGGGGCCGAGGCCCCAGCGGTCCTACGCCGAGCTCCGGCGCGCCGACCGCCTGGTCGGAGCGGCCGAGCGGGCCTTCGCCCGCCACCGCTACCCGCAGGCGTGGGCGCTGGCGGGTCGGGCCTACACGTGGGCGGTCAAGGGTGCCCGGGACGCGGGCGTCGACGTCGAGCGGTCGATCCGACGGGCGCTCCGTGGTGCGCGCAGGGCGCCCCTGCCGCCGGCCGACGAGGTCGAAGGCGCCACGGTCGACACGCTGGAGCCGAACGACCCGCGGCTGCTTCCCTGACCGGTCCCGCCCCGGCAGGCGGGACAGAGGGCGGTGGTCCGTGTCAGGATCACCGCCCGTGGACCTGAGCTCGCTGACGCCGCTGGCCGGCGGCTGGTCGGGGGAGACCTTCCTCGGCGAGGTCGCGGGGGAGCGGTGCGTGGTCCGGATCTACGCCGCCCCGGGTGATCGCGGGGCGGCTGCCGGCGAGATCGACGCCGCGGTGCTGCGGCTGGTGCGCGGGTTGCTGCCGGTCCCCGAGGTGCTGGAGGTGCGTCGGCCCGACCCGGCCACCGGTGCGCCCGGGCTGCTCGTGACGTCGTATCTCCCGGGTGTGCGTGGCGACCAGCTGCTGCCGTCGCTCGACGCCGCCGGTCTGGCCCGCGCCGGGACCGCCGTCGGGGGAGTGGCCGCCGTGCTCGGCGGGATGCCCATGCTGCGCGCCGGGCGCTTCGTCGACGGCGACCTGACGGTCGAGCCGTTCCCAGAGGCCGAGGACCTGCCGGCGTACGTCGCGGCGAAGCAGGCTCAGCTCCAGCTGGACCCTGCCGACGCCGCCCGGCTCGAGGCGCTGGCCCTGGACGCGCAGGCGCTGCTCGACACCGTGACGAGGCGGTGTCTGGTCCACAGCGACCTCAACCCCAAGAACCTGCTGCTCGACCCCGGCACGCTCGAGGTGACCGGCGTGCTCGACTGGGAGTTCGCGCACGCCGGTCACCCCGCGCACGACCTCGGCAACGTGCTCCGCTTCGACCGCGAGCCGCCCTACGTCGACGCCGTCCTGGCCGCGTGGACCGACCGCCTGGGCGGTGACCCGGCGACGCTGCTCGACCTGGCGCGGGCCTCCGACCTGATCGCCCTCGTCGAGCTCGCCTCCCGTCGCGGTCAGAACCCTGTCGCCGACCGCGCCTTCGCACAGCTGCAGGCGATCGCCCGGACGGGCGACATCTCGGCCGCGGCCTAGCCTGTCGCCATGGAGAGCGAGAGCAGGCGCGAGGCCTGGGAGCGGCGCAGCGAGTGGTGGCTGATGGGGGCGGCGCTGGTCTTCGTCGCCGTCTTCGCGTGGCCCATCCTCGACCCCGGGCTCGACCCGGCGATCCGCACCGCGTGCTGGGCGGTGGCGTGGCTGACCTGGGTGGTGTTCGCGGCCGACTACGCCGTGCGGGTGTGGCTGAGCCGCGACCGCTGGGGCTTCGTGAAGAGCACGCCGTTCGACCTCCTGATCGTGGTGCTGCCCTTCCTCCGTCCGCTGGCGCTGCTGCGGCTGCTCGCCCTGCTGGGCGTCCTCAACCGGCGCGCGGGGGACGCCCTGCAGGGGCGGGTGGCCTACTACGTGCTGGTCGCGACGTCCCTGCTGCTGTTCGTCGCCTCGCTGCTGGTCCTCCAGGCGGAGCGGGGTCGGCCCGGGGCGACCATCGACGACTTCGGGGACGCCGTGTGGTGGGCGATGACCACCATGACCACGGTGGGGTACGGCGACGAGTTCCCGGTCACGACGACCGGCAGGCTGGTCGCGGCCGGGCTGATGCTGGCCGGGATCGCGCTGCTCGGCGTCGTCACCGCCACCGTCGCCTCGGCGTTCATCCAGCGCGTGACCGACAGCGACGAGGAGGCCGAAGCAGCCACCCGGGCCGACCTCGCCGACCTGACCGCGCAGGTGGCGGCCCTGCGCGAGGAGGTCGCCCGGCTGCGGGCCGGCGGGGAGCCGGCCGGACCGGCCGGCTGAGGCGGTGCCGCGCCGGTTGGACGCGGTGAGCGGCCCCGGCGTACCCTTGTGCACTGCGCCAGTAGGTCTGCCCGGTCCCGCCGGAGTGGATCACGGCTCGCTATCACGGTGGCGGCCGGCCGAGCCCGGTCCGCCGCCATCACCACCGGTAGTGAAACGGACCCTCAGGCGTGCCCGACGACATCTGACCACCAAGGAATCACTTCCCTTATGACGAGCAGCACCTACCTTCCCGAGACCGACGCGCCCCAGGTGGCGGTCAACGACATCGGCTCGGCGGAGGACTTCCTCGCCGCGATCGACGAGACCATCAAGTACTTCAACGACGGTGACATCGTGGATGGCACCATCGTCAAGGTCGACCGGGACGAGGTCCTGCTCGACATCGGCTACAAGACCGAGGGCGTGATCCCGAGCCGCGAGCTCTCGATCAAGCACGACGTCGACCCCAACGAGGTCGTCGAGGTCGGTGACCAGGTCGAGGCCCTCGTCCTCCAGAAGGAGGACAAGGAAGGCCGCCTGATCCTGTCCAAGAAGCGCGCCCAGTACGAGCGCGCCTGGGGCACGATCGAGCAGGTCAAGGAGGAGGACGGCGTCGTCGAGGGCACCGTCATCGAGGTCGTCAAGGGCGGCCTGATCCTCGACATCGGCCTGCGCGGCTTCCTGCCCGCCTCGCTGGTGGAGATGCGTCGCGTCCGCGACCTGCAGCCCTACGTCGGTCAGACCCTCGAGGCGAAGATCATCGAGCTCGACAAGAACCGCAACAACGTGGTCCTGTCGCGGCGCGCGTGGCTGGAGCAGACCCAGTCCGAGGTGCGCCACGGTTTCCTCACCCAGCTCCAGCGCGGTCAGATCCGCAAGGGTGTCGTCTCCTCGATCGTCAACTTCGGTGCGTTCGTCGACCTCGGTGGTGTCGACGGCCTGGTCCACGTCTCCGAGCTGTCCTGGAAGCACATCGACCACCCCTCCGAGGTGGTCACCGTCGGTGACGAGGTCACCGTCGAGGTGCTCGACGTCGACATGGACCGCGAGCGGGTCTCGCTGTCGCTCAAGGCGACGCAGGAGGACCCCTGGCAGCACTTCGCCCGCACCCACCAGATCGGCCAGATCGTGCCGGGCAAGGTCACCAAGCTGGTGCCGTTCGGCTCGTTCGTGCGGGTCGAGGAGGGCATCGAGGGCCTGGTCCACATCTCGGAGCTGGCCGAGCGCCACGTCGAGATCCCGGAGCAGGTCGTCCAGGTCAACGACGACGTCATGGTCAAGATCATCGACATCGACCTCGAGCGTCGCCGCATCTCGCTCTCGCTGAAGCAGGCGAACGAGACCGCGACCGCCTCCGACGTCGAGGAGTTCGACCCGACCCTCTACGGCATGACGGCGTCCTACGACGAGCAGGGCAACTACATCTACCCCGAGGGCTTCGACCCGGAGACCGGCGAGTGGCTCGAGGGCTACGACGAGCAGCGCGCCACCTGGGAGGAGCAGTACGCCAAGGCGCACGCCCGCTGGGAGGCCCACGTCAAGCAGCAGGCCGACGCGCAGCAGGCCGAGGTCGAGGCCGGCGAGGCGACGTCCTACAGCTCCGGTGGTGACGAGGAGCAGTCCGCGCAGGGCGGCGGCGACACCGGCGGTTCGCTGGCGTCCGACGAGGCGCTGCAGGCGCTCCGCGAGAAGCTGACCGGCGGCAACTGACGCCACCGGTCCTCCGCACGACGCAGACCGCCCCGGGAGCCTGGCTCCCGGGGCGGTCTCGTCGGTGTAGGTGCCCTCAGCGGTGGTGCGGGACGAACACGTCGTCGGGGTGGCTGGCGGGCGGGGTGTAGGCGGCGGACCGGGTGGGGTCGTCGTCGTGGATGTCGCGCAGGGCCGCACCGATCACCGCGGTGACGGCGACCAGTCCCAGGAAGAACAACAGCTCGAACATGGCAGTAATTCTGCGTGCATCGTGATCCGGCCACGAGTGGCAGGAATGACAGGGTGCATTGATTTTCTGCCATTGATGGTCCACGATGGTCGCGTGCAGACAGTGGCTGTCGTGGTGCAGGACGGTGTGGAGCCGTTCGGGCTCGGATCCTTGGTCGAGGTGTGGGGCGAGCCCCACCACCCCGACGACGGCACCCCGGTCTTCGACTTCCGGGTGTGCGCCCCCCGGCCGGGGCGGGTCCGCGGCCGGGCGGGGTTCGACCTGGTGGTCGAGCACGGGCTCGAGGCCACCGAGGACGCCGACCTGGTCTGCCTCTCGCCGAAGTACGCCTTCCTCGAGCACGACGAGGCGGTGCTCGACGTCGCGCGCGCAGCACATGCCCGGGGGGCGTTCGTCTACGCCCACTGCTCGGGCGCCTTCGAGCTGGCCGCCGCAGGCCTGCTGGACGGTCGGGAGTGCACCACCCACTGGCGCTACACCGAGACCATGCAGCGGCTCTACCCCCGGGCGCAGGTTCGTCCTGACGTCCTCTACGTGCAGGACGGCAACCTGATCACCGGCGCGGGATCCGCGGCTGGCATCGATGCCTCGCTGCACCTGATGCGGCAGCAGTTCGGTGCCAGGGTGGCGGCTGCGACGGCGCGACGGATCGTGGTTCCGCCCCACCGCGACGGCGGACAGGCCCAGTTCATCGCCCGTCCTGTGCCCGACTGCGACGCGGAGACCCTGGGCCCGCTGCTGACCTGGATCACGGACAACCTGGCCGAGGACCTGGGCATCGAGGCGCTCGCACGCCGCAACCACATGTCCCCGCGCACGTTCGCGCGGCGCTTCCGCGACGAGACCGGAACCACCCCGCACGCCTGGGTCACCCGGCAGCGGGTGCAGGCCGCCGAGGAGCTGCTGGAGCGGACCGACCACTCCGTGGACTGGATCGCCGCCGAGGTGGGCTTCGGCAACGCCGCCACCCTGCGCCACCACTTCGGCCGGTTCCGGGGCGTCTCCCCGCAGCAGTACCGACGCAGCTTCACCGACCGCGCGAGCTGAGCGGGTCGCTCACCGCACGCGGCTGCCGCCGTGGGCCAGCGGTTCGCGTGGCGGGCGGGCGAGCAGGTCGGCGCGGAAGCCGCGGCGGGCCAGGAGGACCAGCGTCCCCGCCACCACGAAGCTGCACGCCGCGAGGAGCCAGGTGGGTTGGAAGCCGACCTGGCCGGCCAGCGCCCCGAAGCCCATCGGACCCACCGCACCGCCGGTGAACGCCCCCGCCTGGACGACGCCGGAGGCGCGGGCGGGGGTGTCGCGGCCGACGCGGGCCACGGCGAACAGCAGCAGTCCGGGCCAGGCCCAGCCCACGGCGAAGGCGAGGAAGCCGAAGACCAGCACGGTCGACTCGTGCGCGATCGCGAGCCCGACCAGGCAGGCGGCACCGGCGTACATCTGCACGGCCACCACCGGCAGGTTGCGGCCCTGGCGGGCGTCGGCCCGGTGACCGGACAGCACCCGCACGGCAATCGACCCTGCGGAGCCGGCCGCCATCAGCAGTCCGGCCGTGGTCGCGCTGAGGCCCACCTCGTAGCCCCACGAGGCGACGAATGCACCGAGGAAGTTGGCTGCGGCGCTCGCGAACGTGATGCCCAGGCCGGCGAGCAGCAGCGGTGCCCACGGTGGTCGGTCGAGCTCCGCCGCGGCCGCTCCGGGGGGCCGGAAGGCACTCGCGCCCGACCTGGCGACGGCCCGGCCCAGGACGAGGGTGCCGGCCAGGGCGGTCGCGACGAAGGTGCTGCGCCAGCCGAGCTGGCCCCCGAGGGTGGGGACCGCCAAGCCCCCCAGCATGATCGCCAGCGGGATCGCCGACTGCTTGACGCCGAACCCGAGGCCGCGCCGGCCCGGCGGCAGGGCGCGGGCCATCGAGAGGTTGGCGGCCGTCTGGCAGCTCGCGTTGCCGAGCCCCAGCACCGCCATGCAGGCGAGCAGGGAGAGGGGACCGGAGACCAGCAGGGCCATGGCTGCGCCGCCACCCGCCACCAGGACCCCGGCCGTGGCCAGGCCGGCGCGGCGGCCGAGCCGGTCGAGCAGCACTCCCGCGCCGAGCGACCCGAGGGCCGCCGCCGCGAAGAAGACGCTGACGGCGACGCCGAAGACGCCGAGCCCGACGGCCAGGTCGTCGCGGACCCACACCGCCTGGGCGCCGAGGAGGAACGGCGGGATCGAGCCCAGCGTCGTGAGCGCCGAGGCGCCGCCCATGAGGCGCAGGCTCTGCCGGGTCTGCTCGCCCGGGCCGGGGATCCTCACCGGCGCAACGCTAGAGGACCAGGTCCAGCGCGAACGGGCCGATCGCCACGGTGAACAGGGTGATCAGCAGGACGCCCACGACGTTGAGGACGGCCCCGCCCCGCGCCATCTCACTGATCCGCACGGCACCGCTGCCGAACACGATCGCGTTCGGCGGCGTACCGACCGGGAGCATGAAGGCGCACGTGGCAGCCAGCGCCGCCGGGATCAGGAGCGTGGTGGGGTCGACCCCGATGCCGACCGCGACACCCCCCAGCACCGGGATGAACGTCGCGGCCGTGGCGGTGTTGCTGGTGATCTCGGTCAGCAGCAGCACGATGGTCACGACACAGGCGAGCAGCAGCACGATGGGGAGCGCCCCGAGCCCCTCGACCTGGGTGCCGAACCACTCGTCGAGGCCCGTGCCGGCCACGGCGCCGGCCAGGCTCAGCCCGCCGCCGAACAGCAGCAGCACGCCCCAGGGCAGGCCTTCCTCCGCATCGGTCCACTCCAGCGTCATCCGCCCCTGCTTGTCACCGGGGATGAGGAACATGGCCAGGCCGGCGCCGATCGCGATCACGGTGTCGTCGAGCGCACCGAGCCATGGCGCCGCCTCGCCCAGCGCGCCGATGTTGGAGAGGACCCCCGGGACGATCCACAGGAACGCCGCGACCGCGAAGACCGTGAGCACGACCCGCTCGCCCTGGCTCATGGGGCCGAGCTCGGAGATCTGGTCGTCGATCAGCTCCCGGCCGCCGGGGATGGAGTCGAGGTCGAAGCGGTACATCACCCGGGTGATGAGCAGCCACGCGATACCGATGAAGACCACGACGATGGGGAGCCCGAGCATCATCCACTGCGCGAAGCCCACGTCCCGGCCGAGCTCGGAACCGATGTAGCCGGCCACGATCGCGTTGGGCGGGCTGCCGAGCAGGGTGCCGAGGCCGCCGATGGAGGCCGACCAGGCGATCGAGAGCAGCAGCGCCACCCCGAAGACGCGCACCCCCGGGTCGTCAACGACGTCGCGGATGGTCTCGTGGCCGGCGAGCCGCTCCTTGAGGTCGGCTGCGTCCATGCCTGCCCCCGCTGTCGTCCGGCTGTTCTCGATCACCAGGGTCAGGACCGACAGCGCGATCGGCAGCATCATCAGAGTGGTGGCGGTGTTGGAGACCCACATGGAGACGAACGCGGTCGCGATCATCATGCCGAGGATGATCCGGCGCGGGTGGGTGCCGACGCGCCGCAGCGTGAGCAGCGCGATGCGCCGGTGCAGGTTCCACTTCTGCATGGCAATGGCGATGAGGAAGCCGCCGAGGAAGAGGAACACGATCGGGTCGGCGTAGGGGAGCGTGGCGTCGTCGATCGTCAGCTCGGTGAAGGTCGGCAGCGTCACGATCGGGATCAGGGCGGTGGCCGACAGCGGGATGGCCTCGCTCATCCACCAGACCGCCATCAGCGTGCCGATGGCCGCGACGAACCGGCCGTCCTGCGACAGGTCGGCGCCGCCGAGCAGCAGGTAGACGAGGACAGCGAGACCGATGCCCAACCCGCGGAACGCCCACGTCGCCTGCGGCGACCGTCCCGCCGGCTCGACGTCGTACTCCGCCTGTTCCTTCACGACACCGCTCATGCGGCCACCTCCCGAGATGTGGTTCCGGTCACGCTAACCCACGGTGCGGCCCGCAGCGCACCGGTGTCCGCGCCCTAGGATCGCTCGCGTGCGCGTGGGACTGACGGGTGGGGTGGCCTCGGGCAAGAGCACGGTCTCGGCGATCCTCGCCGAGCTGGGTGCGGTCGTGATCGACGCCGACCAGCTGGCACGCGAGGTCGTCGCCCCGGGCTCCGAGGGACTCGCCGAGGTGGTGGCCGCCTTCGGCACCGGGGTCCTGACCGAGGACGGCGAGCTGGACCGCCCGGCCGTCGGGGCCATGGTCTTCGCCGACGCGGAGAAGCGCCGGGTCCTGGAGGCGATCATCCACCCCCGGGTGCGGTCGCGAGGCCGGGAGCTGGAGGCCGCGGCCCCCGAGGGCGCCGTCGTGGTGCACGACATCCCCCTCCTCGCGGAGACCGGGCAGGCTGCCTCTTTCGACGCGGTGCTGGTCGTCGACGTGCCCACCGAGACGCAGCGGCGACGGATGGTCGAGGCCCGGGGGAGCAGCGAGCAGGACGCCGACGCCCGGATCGCGGCCCAGGCGTCGCGCGAGGAGCGGCTCGCCGTCGCCACCCACGTGATCGACAACTCCGGCTCGCTGGAGGAGCTCCGGGCGCGCGTGGCCGAGGTGTACGCCGAGCTCCGCGGCTGACGTCGCAATCTCGGTCCCAGCCGGGCGGATTTTCCGGTACCGCCGCGCCGCGGTTAGCGTCTCCCGGTGCGGACCACCCGACTGCTGCTCCCCGTGCTGGTGCTGTGCTGTGCCCTGCTCGCCGGCTGCGTCGGCGCAGCCGAGGACACCGGTCCCGCACCCGAGCGGGAGGGCGGCTCGGCCGAGACCGGAGCTCCCGAGGAGCCCGAGGCGACTACCGACCCGGACCAGCCGACCGGATGGGGACCCACCGAGGGCGAGCTGGCCCAGGCCGCGGACCTCGTCGCCGCGTGGGGACCCCAGCGGCTCGCGGGCCAGGTCATCGTCGGTCGCTACCACGGCAGCGACCCGGCGGAGGTCGCCCGGATGGTGGAGGACCTGCACCTGGCCGGCGTCAGCGTGACCACGGAGAACGTGGTCGACGAGGCGCAGGTCCGCGCGACCACCCGGGCGGTCGCGACCGCCCACGCGGCCGACGGTCGGGAGTGGCCGGCCGTGATCGGCGTCGACCAGGAGGGCGGGTCGGTGGCCCACCTGCGGGGCATCGCCACCGACTTCCCGGCGTTCGCAGCCGCCGGCGAGGCCATCGCGGCCGACCGCCGCTCCGGCTCGCGGGCGGTCGCCGATGCCGCCCGGACCACGGCGCTGGAGCTGCGCGACCTCGGCTTCTCGTGGGTCTTCGCCCCGGTCGCGGACGTCACCATCGGCGCAGCCGACCCCACCATCGGGTCGCGTTCGCCGTCGTCGGAACCGAAGCTCGCAGCCCGTGCCGTCCGCGCGGCCGTCGCGGGCTACAACGAGGCCGGGGTGGTCTCCACGACCAAGCACTTCCCGGGCCACGGCGGGGTGACCGCCGACAGCCACGAGACGTTGCCCGAGCTCGGCTCCTCGCTCCGCGAGCTGCGGCGTCGTGACCTGCGCCCGTTCCGTCAGGCGGTGGCGGCCGGCGCACCGGCGATCATGATGGCTCACCTCGACGTCGCCGCGCTGGCGCCGGGGGTGCCCTCGAGCCAGGCACCCGAGGTCTACGACCACCTCCGGGACGAGCTCGGTTTCGAGGGGGTGGCCATCACCGACTCGCTCGGGATGGGTGCCGCCCTCAGCCAGGACTTCCCTGCGATCCGGGCGCTCGAGGCCGGCGCCGACCTGCTGCTGATGCCGGTCGACACGCGGCAGACCCACCGCCTGGTGGCGCGGGCGATTCGCACCGGCCAGGTCCCGCGGGAGCGGGTGGAGGAGGCCGCCGCCCGTGTCGTGGCGCTCCAGCTGTGGCAGCAGCGGGCCGCCGCCGAGGTCGCGGTCGCCCCGGACGTGGCGGAACGGGCCCGGGAGGCAGCCGCGGCGCTCAGCGCCGCCGCCTGGTGAGGCGGTCTCAGGCGGCCAGGTCGGGGTCGCCCATGCGGCGCAGCCGCTGCAGCGCCTCGCGCTCCAGCTGGCGGACCCGCTCGGCGGAGATGCCGTGCTTCGCGCCGATGTCGGCGAGCTTGTGCTGGCGGCCGTCGACCAGCCCGTAGCGGGACCGGATGATGTCGGCGGAGCGATCGTCGAGCCGACCCACCAGGGCGTTGAGCCGGTCACGCGACTCGTGGTCGAGGACGTTGATGTCGGGACCGGGCGAGCTCTCCTGGGCCAGCAGGTCACCGAGGGAGGTGTCGCCGTCGTCGTCGACGGGGGTGTCGAGGCTGACGTGCTCACGCCCCCAGGACAGGAGGTCGAGCACCCGCTCGATGTCCATCCCGAGCTCAGTGGCGATCTCCTCGGGCTCGGGCTCGCGACCCAGCTGCCGCTCGAGGGTACGCCGGGCGCCGCCCACCTGGTTGAGCTCCTCGACGACGTGGACCGGGAGCCGGACCACGCGTGCCTGCTGGGCGATGCCGCGCGTGATCGCCTGGCGCACCCACCACGTGGCGTAGGTGGAGAACTTGTAGCCCTTGGCGTAGTCGAACTTCTCCACGGCGCGGATCAGGCCGGTGTTGCCCTCCTGGATCAGGTCGAGCATGGGCATCTGAGCGCGCCCGTACTTGCGGGCGATGGAGACGACGAGCCGCAGGTTGGCGGTGATGAAGGTGTCGATGGCGCGCTGGCCCTCCTCGGCCAGCCACTCCAGCTCCTCCTGGGAGGCACGCATGGGTGCGCCTCCCTTGCGGCGGGCGACGCGACCGGTGGCGAGCAGGTGCTCGGCCATCAGGCCGGCCTCGATGGTCTTGGCCAGCTCGACCTCGGTGGCGGCGTCGAGCAGCGGGTTGCGAGCGATCTCGTCCAGGTAGAGCCCGACGCTGTCGCGCCCCTCGATCTCGCGCGTCCCGGCGGTGGTCGTGCGTGTCGCCATGATCCCGCCCCCTTCCTACATCTCTCTCAACGACTCCGGCGGCCCGGAGATTCCCCAGGTGTGGTTCGGAGTCCTTGCCCGAAACGACGGGTGAGATGCCTCGGAAGTTGCGGCGGCGACCGAATCTCAGGGAGTTCTCAGGGGTGCTTCACCCGGAGGGGTGGCTCTCCAGGCCCGCGGAGGCCAGCTGGAGACGGTCGAGGATCCACGCCAGGGTGAACGCGCGGTCGTGCCAGGACTTGTACCGTCCCGAGACCCCGCCGTGACCTGCCGCCATCTCGGTGCGGAGCAGGAAGTCGCGGCGCCCGGTGGCGGTGGCCCGCAGCCGCGCCACCCACTTCGCCGGCTCGACGTAGAGCACCCGGGTGTCGTGCAGGGAGCACTCGGCGAGGATGGGAGGGTAGTCCAGCGCGGCGACGTTGTCGTAGGGGGCGTAGGAGGCGATGTAGTCGTAGGTCTCCGGGTCGTCCTCCGGGTTGCCCCACTCGTCGTACTCGATGACCGTCAGCGGCAGCGTGGCGTCGAGCATGGTGGTGAGGTTGTCGACGAACGGCACCCCCGCCACGATCCCGGAGAAGAGCTCGGGTGCGAGGTTGGCGACCGCACCCATCAGCAGCCCGCCGGCGCTCGCGCCCTCCGCCACCATCCGGTCCGGTGCCGTGACCCCCTGGTCGACGAGGTGCCGGGCACAGGCCACGAAGTCGGTGAAGGTGTTGCGCTTGTGCTCGAGCTTGCCGGTGTCGTACCAGCGTCGACCGAGCTCGCCGCCTCCCCTCACGTGGGCGATCGCGAAGACCCCGCCGCGGTCGAGGAGCGACAGCCTGGCCACCGAGAAGTACGGGTCCATCGAGGCCTCGTAGGCACCGTAGCCGTAGAGGAGCACGGGGACGGGGGCCCGCCCGAGGACCCCGCGTCGGCAGGCCAGGGAGATCGGCACCCGCTCGCCGTCGTCGGCGACGGCCCAGAGCCGGTGCTCCTCGTAGTCGTCGGGGTCGTAGCCACCCAGGACGGGCGTACGCCGCAGCAGCGTCAGGTCGCGGGTGGCGACCTCGTAGTCGTAGACCGACGCCGGGACCGTCAGCGACGCGAACCCGAGCCGGACGACGGGGGAGGCGAAGTCGGGGTTGGCGGAGGAACCCACGGTGTAGATCTCGCGCTCGAACTCGACCAGGTGGTCGTCGGCGACCCCCGTCTCGTCGAGCGTGAGGATCCGGAGCTGGGTCAGCCCCTCGCTGCGCTGGTGGACGACCAGGTGGCCGGCGAAGGCGTCCACGTCCTCCAGACGCACGGACGGGTCGTGGGGCAGGAGCGGGCGCCACGCCTCCGCCGGGGTCGGCGCCACCGGTGCGACGCCCAGCTCGAAGTCCGGGCCGGTGGCGTTGTGCATCACCAGCAGCACGTCCTCGCCGCCGAGCACGGCGTGCTCCACGCCGTACTCCACGCCCTCCCGGCGGTCGGCGAAGACCCAGAACCCTCGCTCGGGGTCCTCGGCGTCCCAGAGCCGGACCTCCGTGGTCGTCTTGGAGCCGCACATCAGCTGCACGAAGCGGTCCGTGCGGCTGCGCGAGACCCCCACCCAGAACCGGCCGTCCTGCTCGTGGTGGACCAGCTCGTCGTCGTCCTGGAGGGTGCCGAGCCGGTGGCGCCAGACCTTGTCCGGGCGCCAGGACTCGTCGACCGTCGCGTAGAAGAACGACTCGCCGTCCGGCGCCCACGTGATCCCGCCCAGCACCCCGGTGATCCGGTCGGCGAGGAGCTCGCCGGTCCGCAGGTCCTTGACGTGGACCGTGTAGCGCTCGTCGCCGGTGGTGTCGGTGGCGTAGGCCAGCAGGATCGTGTCGGGGCTGATCGCGGAACCGCCCAGCGAGAAGAACTCGCTGTCGCCGGCCAGCTCGTCGAGGTCCAGCAGCAGCTCCTCGCCCGGCAGCGCCGGCTGGTCCGGAGCGGTGTCCTCGGCGGGTCGCGGGGGAGTCCAGTCGGACGTGTCGGCCACCGGCACCCGGCAGCTGGCGCCGTACTCGCGCCCCTCGAAGGTCCGGCCGTAGTACCAGTAGCCGCGGTGCCGGGTGGGCACCGACAGGTCGGTCTCCTTGGTGCGGGCCCGGATCTCCTCGAAGATCGTCTGCCGCAGGTCGGCCAGGTGGGAGGTCCGTGCCTGGGTGTGCGCGTTCTCGGCCTCGAGGTGGGCCAGCACCGCCGGATCGTCCTTGGCGCGGAGCCAGTCGTAGTCGTCGGTGCGCGTGCGCCCGTGGTGGGTCGTCGTGACCGGGCGTCGCTCGGCGACAGGTGGGGCGGCGGCGGTGTCGTGCATGGCGGCCAATCTAGAGACCCGGTGGTGGGGCGCCTCACCCCGGAGTCCGGTCGGCGGTCAGGACTCCGGAGGGCGCCACGGCTCGAGAGCCGGGTCGTCGACGGGATAGGACCGCACCGGGCCGGGTCCGGTCTCCGCGGTCTCGAAGCGGACGGTCACGACGCCGCGGCCCGACCCCCACACCCACCCGCGTCCCAGGTCGGCGTGCACCACGTCCATGCCCGGTGACCACGACGACCGCGACATCCGGGGTCCCGGGACGGCGGGCGGGGGTTCGACCGGGTCCTCCTCGTCGGGGCCGAAGAGGTCCTCCTGGATCCAGTCGGCCAGGCCCGAGACGCCGACGCCGAGGAGCCGTACGCCCCCCGACGTGTCGAGCTCGGCGAGGAGACCACGCGCCAACCTGCCGATGGTCGACGCCTGGTCGGTGGGCGAGGGCAGCGTGGTCGAGCGGTTGAGGGTGGTGAAGTCGTGGAGCCTCACCTTGATGGTGACGGTCCGCCCGGAGAGGCCGCTCGCGCGCAGGCGCTCGGCCACCTGCCCCGCCTGCCGGGTCAGCAGGCCCTCCATCAGCCGGCGGTCGGTGAGGTCGGTGTCGTAGGTGCCCTCCACCGACACCGACTTCGTCTCCCGCTCCGGCTCCACTGCCCGGTCGTCCTGGGCCCGGGCCAGCGCGTGGAGCGAGGTGCCGTGGGCGCGGCCCACGAGCCTCACCAGCTCTTCCACGCTCACGGTCTCGAGGTCGGCGACGGTGTGGATGCCGGCCCGGCGCAGCCGTTCGGCGGTGGCGGGACCGACACCCGGGATCACCGTGACGTGCATGGGCCGCAACAGCTCCACCTCGCCGCCCGGGGGGACGACCACGAGGCCGTCGGGCTTGTCGAGGTCGCTGGCGACCTTGGCGATGAACTTCGAGGTCCCGACGCCCACCGACGCGGTCAGCCCGCCGGTCACCTCACGGACACGAGCGCGGAGCGACTCGGCCAGCCCGCTGACCGTCGCGACCGTCAGGTCGGGCAGGTCGGCCGCCTCGAGGTCGACGAAGGCCTCGTCCAGGGACAACGGCTCGACCAGCGGTGAGACGTCCCGCAGCGCGGTCATCACCGCGCGGCTGGTGTCGCGGTAGGCGTGGAAGCGGCCGCTGAGGAAGGCGGCGTGGGGACAGCGGGACCGGGCCTCGCGGGTGGACATCGCCGACCGCACGCCGTACTTCCGTGCCTCGTAGGACGCCGTCGCCACGACGCCGCGACCGCCGACACCGCCGACGACGACGGGCTTGCCCCGCAGCGACGGCTTGTCGCGCTGCTCGACCGCGGCGTAGAACGCATCGAGGTCGAGGTGCAGCAACGAGGCGGTGGCCCGCATGCCGGGCAAGGTACCGCCTTCGTCCGCGCTCAGCGGTCGTCCCCTCGGGCCACCCGTCGTCCACAGACACCCACGGGTCCGCCTCGTCCCCAGCCGCGTGGATGGTCGGCTCGCGCTGTCGGTCTACCGGGGGAGCGTGCCTCCATGACGTCCGCGCACCCCCACGACACCGCACCGCGCAGCCTGACCGCCCGCAGCCCCGAGGACCTCCTCGCCGTCGCGCGGGTCGTCCTCGGCTTCGACCCCGACGACTCGCTGGTGCTGCTCACCGTCGGGCCGGGCCGCACCTTCCACGCGCGCGTGGACCTGCCGTCGGCCGAGCACGACCTCCACGAGGTGGCGCGGGTGCTGGTGGAGCCGGCGACCCGTCATCGCGTGCAGGCGGCAGTGATGCTGCTCTACACCGGCGACCACCTGCAGGCGCGTCGGGCGTTCCGCAGGGTCGGCGCCGCGCTGGAGCGGGGCGGTGTCGAGCTCGTCGACGGACTGCGGGTCCACGACGGCCGGTGGTACCCGCTGCGGGGTGACCGCGCGTCCCACGGTCCCGGTGTTCCTTACGACATCTCGGCCCACCCCTTCGTGGCCCAGGCGATCCTCGAGGGCCGCGTCCTGCACGGGTCACGTCGGGCGCTGGCGGCCACGGTGGAGTCGGAGGAGGCCGCGGTGGCCCTCGTCGAGGCCGCACGGACCGGGCGGCGCGCCGGGGCGGAGTGGGTCGAGGACGTGGTGGCGCGCCTGATCGACACCGGCGCCTCACCGGGCCCGGACGAAGCGGCCGGGTTGCTCGAGGCCATCGCCGTCCCGCACGTCCGTGACGTGGCGTGGTGGGGAGTACGCCGCGAGCGCGCCCGCGACCACGTCCGACTGTGATCGGACCTGGTCCGCCGGGCTCCGGACGACCTGGCGCCCCACGCGGCGGCGGTGCTGGGGTTCGTGGCCTGGGTGTCGGGCGACGGCGCGCTCGCGTGGTGTGCCGTGGACCGGGCACGAGCACTCGATCCGGACCACTCTCTGGCGCGCCTGGTGGCCGACCTGCTCGTGGCCGCTGTCTCACCCGAGGAGTGGGAGCACGTCCGTGACACGCGGTGGCCAAGCCCCTAGGGGGTCGCCGTCGAGCCGTTTCCTCCCTAGGGTCAGCGCATGGGCGAAGAGGTTGCCGCACAGGAGTTCTCCCGCGCCGACCGCACGAGGCACCGCGAGAAGGTGCGTCGGTGTCTCGACGTGTTCGCCCGGATGCTGCGCGAGGCGCGCTTCGACACCGACGACCCGATGACCGGTCTCGAGGTCGAGCTCAACCTGGTCGACGAGCACGGCGACCCGGCCCTCAAGAACACCGAGGCACTCTCCGCGATCGCCGACCCGGAGTTCGTGACCGAGCTCGGCCAGTTCAACATCGAGATCAACGTGCCGCCCGCTCGGCTGCGCGAGGGAGGGCTCTCGACCTTCGAGAGCGCCCTGCGCCGCAGCCTCAACGACGCCGAGGCCAAGTCGGCCGAGGTGGGCGCCCACATGGTGATGATCGGCATCCTCCCGACCCTCGCCGAGGGACACCTGGCGCTCGGGAGCCTCACGCCGAACCCCCGCTACAAGCTGCTGAGCCAGCAGATCATGGCCGCGCGGGGCGAGGACATCACGATCTCCATCGCGGGGCCGGAACGGCTGGTCACGACCGCCGACTCGATCGTCCCCGAGGCCGCGTGCACCAGCACCCAGTTCCACGTGCAGACCTCGCCCGACCAGTTCGCGGCGTACTGGAACGCCTCCCAGGCGATCTCGGCGATCCAGATCGCCGTGGGCGCCAACAGTCCCTACCTGCTCGGCAAGGAGCTGTGGCGCGAGACCCGGATCCCGCTGTTCGAGCAGGCCACCGACACCCGCAGCGAGGAGCTGAAGGCGCAGGGCGTCCGGCCCCGGGTGTGGTTCGGGGAGCGGTGGATCACCTCGGTCTTCGACCTCTTCGAGGAGAACGTGCGCTACTTCCCCGCACTGCTGCCGATCACCGACGAGGAGGATCCGCTGGAGGTCCTCGAGGCCGGGGGAACGCCCACGCTCCAGGAGCTGCGGCTCCACAACGGCACCGTCTACCGCTGGAACCGGCCCGTCTACGACTCCGTCGACGGGGTTCCTCACCTCCGGGTGGAGAACCGGTGCCTGGGCGCCGGACCCACCGTCGCCGACATGATGGCCAACGCGGCCTTCTACTTCGGCCTGGTGCGCGCACTGGCCGAGAGCGAGCGTCCGCTCTGGTCGCAGATGTCGTTCTCCGCGGCGGAGGAGAACTTCCACGCGGCCGCGGAGTTCGGCCTCGACACCCAGGTCTACTGGCCAGGGATCGGCCAGGTGCGGGTGACCGAGCTGATCGTGCGCAAGCTGCTCACCCTCGCGCACGGCGGGCTCTCCTCCTGGGGTGTGCCGGGAGAGGAGGCCGACCGGCTGCTGGGGATCATCGAGCAACGCTGCCTCACCGGGACCAACGGCGCCGAGTGGTTCGCTCGCCGGATGCACGACCGCGCCGACCTCGACCGTTACGACGCGTTGCGTCGGACCCTGGAGGACTACCGCGCCAACATGCACACCAACGAGCCGGTCCACACCTGGGAGTGAGGAGTCACGGCCCATCTCAGGGCCGCATCCGCTGCCACACGCGTCGCGTGCCACTCCGCGGGTCCCACCACCCGCGTCGGGTCACGACCACCCACGACAGGTCGCGGTCGGCCTCGGCGTAGGCGCTGGCGGCGGCGCTCAGCCAGGCGGCGTCGAGATCGTGCTGGGTGAGCTCGCCCGGTCGCGTCAGCCAGACCAGGTGAGGGCGGTCGCCCACCAGGCCCAGCAACGCAGCCATGACGTCGGACCGCAGGGCGTGGTCGCTCCCGTGGAGGGGCGCTGCTGTGGACCACTCCCGGCCGCCCGGACGGCCGACGTGCACCAGCGCGGCGAAGCGGCGACGCCGCTCGGCGATCACGTGCCGCCGCACGGCCTCCCGCAGCAGCAGGGCGGTCTCGCGCGACACCGGCTCCTCGAGGTAGGGCACCGGCCCAGCCTGCCCCAGCGGTGGCCTCGTCCAGCCCGGCCCTCCACAGGCTGTCGCGCCGCGCCCGATTCGGTAGCGTGCACCGCAAGCGATGGCGAAACAGGCTGAGGAGGGTCAATGGGGACCGTGGTGGTGGGCTTCGTGCCCAAGCCCGAGGGTCAGGCGGCGCTGGAGAGCGGGATCGCCGAGGCCCGGCTGCGTGGGGCGAAGGTCGTGGTGGTCAACTCCCACCGCGGGGGCAACGACTTCGATGACGGCGACGCCGCCAAGTCGCAGGCCGAGATGTCGCGCATCGAGGCCCGGCTGGCCGAGGCCGGCGTCGAGCACGAGATCCGGCAGCTGGTCAGGGGCTTCGAGCCGGCCGAGGACCTCATCGGCATCGCCGAGGACGCCGAGGCGGAGCTGATCGTCATCGGCCTGCGGAGGCGTTCGCCGGTCGGCAAGCTGATCCTGGGCAGCAACGCGCAGCGGATCCTGCTCGACGCCAAGTGCCCCGTGCTGGCCGTGAAGGCCGACACCTGAGCGGGCGGGACGGCGCCATGGGCATCGCGATCACCGGGGACGACCACGCCGACGAGGTGCTGACCGGGAGCCCGTTCGCGCTGCTGGTCGGCATGATGCTGGACCAGCAGTACCCCATGGAGCACGCCTTCCGCGGGCCCGCCAAGGTCCTCGACCGGTTCGGGAGCCTCGAGCCGGCCGCGATCGCGGCCGCGGACCCCGACGAGTTCGCCGAGCTGTGTGCCACCCCGCCGGCCATCCACCGGTTCCCCGGCTCGATGGCACGCCGGCTGCAGGAGCTCGCCCGGATCGTGGCCGACGAGCACGAGGGCGACGCCTCGAGGCTGTGGACGGGTGCCACCGACGCGAAGGACCTGCTCCGACGGATCCAGGCGCTGCCCGGTTTCGGCAAGCAGAAGTCACAGATCTTCGTCGCGCTGCTGGCCAAGCAGCTCGGCGTACGGCCCCCGGGGTGGGAGCAGGTCGTGGGCGCGTACGCCGAGGACGGCTACCGCTCCGTGGCCGACGTCGTGGACGCCGAGTCGCTGCAGAAGGTGCGCGACCACAAGAAGCAGATGAAGGCCGCGGCGAAGGCTGCCGGCTGACACCCGTGCCCACTGGCTTCGGATCCCCGCGGGGCGCGTGGCAGAATGGCCACGCGGCTCTTGACGTATCCGGGCTTCGCCGCGCCCTGTGCCCCTGACGAGAGGTGTTCGTGTCCTCGAACGCGCGCAAGCAGCTTCCCGCCGCGGTGCTGGCACATCCCGCCGTGCTGGCCCTCATCGACCGAGGCCGACCGTCCGGCAGTGTCACCCCCGAGGACGTCCGCCACGCCACGGAGGAGGCCGCCGTCGAGCCACGCCACCTCAAGGGCTTGATGGCGCACCTGAGTGGGCTCGGCATCTCGGTGGACATCCCCGCAGGGGGGCGTGCCGTGGCAGCGACGACGGCACGCAAGACCACCTCGGCGGCCACCAAGAAGGCTGCTGCGAAGAAGGCGCCGGCCAAGAAGGCCGCTGCGAAGAAGGCGCCGGCCAAGAAGGCTGCGGCGAAGAAGTCGGCTGCCGCCGACCAGCCGGAGGCGTCTGCCGAGGCGAGCGAGCAGGTCGTCGTGGGTCCCGACGGCAAGAAGGTGCTGCCGGACATCTCGGACGAGCAGTTCGAGAAGGACGTGGCGACCGACCCGACGATCAAGCAGGACGAGAAGGAGGCGTCGTTCGTCGTCTCCGACACCGACGAGTCCGGTGAGCCCGAGCAGCAGGTCACCGTCGCCGGCGCCACGGCCGACCCCGTCAAGGACTACCTCAAGCAGATCGGCAAGGTGCCGCTCCTCAACGCCGAGATGGAGGTCGAGCTCGCCAAGCGGATCGAGGCCGGCCTGTTCTCGGAGGAGAAGCTCGCCAAGGGCGGCAAGATCAGCGCCAAGCTGCTCGAGGAGCTGGAGTGGATCGCCGAGGACGGGCGCCGCGCCAAGAACCACCTGCTCGAGGCGAACCTGCGGCTCGTGGTCTCGCTGGCCAAGCGCTACACCGGCCGCGGCATGCTCTTCCTCGACCTCATCCAGGAGGGGAACCTCGGTCTGATCCGTGCGGTCGAGAAGTTCGACTACACCAAGGGCTACAAGTTCTCGACCTATGCGACCTGGTGGATCCGCCAGGCGATCACCCGTGCGATGGCCGACCAGGCCCGCACCATCCGGATCCCGGTCCACATGGTCGAGGTCATCAACAAGCTGGCTCGGGTCCAGCGGCAGATGCTGCAGGACCTGGGGCGCGAGCCCACCCCGGAGGAGCTCGCCATCGAGCTCGACATGACCCCCGAGAAGGTCATCGAGGTCCAGAAGTACGGCCGTGAGCCGATCTCGCTCCACACGCCGCTGGGCGAGGACGGCGACTCCGAGTTCGGTGACCTGATCGAGGACTCCGAGGCGATCGTCCCGGCCGACGCCGTGTCGTTCACCCTGCTCCAGGAGCAGCTCCACGCCGTGCTCGACACCCTGTCGGAGCGCGAGGCGGGTGTCGTGTCGATGCGCTTCGGCCTCACCGACGGCCAGCCCAAGACGCTCGACGAGATCGGCAAGGTCTACGGCGTCACCCGCGAGCGGATCCGGCAGATCGAGTCGAAGACCATGTCGAAGCTGCGTCACCCGAGCCGCTCGCAGGTGCTGCGCGACTACCTGGACTGACGCAGGAACGGGGGAGCCGTGGTCGACCTCACCTTCTTCGAGGTGGCCGCGCTCGTGATCCCGACACTGCTGATCGCACTCGGGCTCGCCGTCGCGCGGCTGGACGCGCCCTCCGGGGTGCTCGTCCGGTTGCGGGGGGCGGCGGGCCTCTGGATTGCTGTCGTCGCCCTCGTCCTGGTGGTCGTGGCCGAGCTCCTGGCCCTGGTGACGGTCGCGGCGGGGGAGGCGACGGACGGTGCCTTCGTGGTGGTGCTCGCCGCGATCACCCTGCTGCTGGTGGCGCTGGCCTCGGTGACCGTCCAGCCCCTGGTGGGGCCGCTGGCGGGGACGTGGCTGGAGTCGGTCGAGGTGCTGATCTTCGTCGTGGTCGGCGCCTGGGGCGCGCTGGCGCTGAGCATCCTCCTGCTCGACTGAGTCCCGGACCCTCGACGCGTGCCGGAACCCCCGCCCTGTGGTGTGGGCGGGGTGTGGGGCGGGGTCAATCTCGGTCGGGTGGGCCTGGCTCGGGCCGGTCGCCGTCTGCGGGGTCGATGGCGGTGGTGCCGGTGTGGTCGCGGAGGTAGTGGTAGCCGTGGGGTGAGGTCCACCGGTAGCTGCCGGGTTCGGGGGTCTCGTAGTGCCAGTGGCCGTGGGTCTTGTGGCGGTGGTGGCGTCGGCACAGCGGTGCGATGCCGGTCGTGGAGGTCTCGGGGTGGTCGGCGTAGGGCCGGATGTGGTCGTGGTCGCAACCGTGCTGGTCGGGGTGGAGCCGGCGGGCAGGCCGGGTGCAGTGCGGGAAGACGCAGGTGAGGTCGCGCAGGGTCACGCGTTCGGTGATCCGGTGGGGGATCTCGTACTGGTCGACGTGGACGTGCTCGTTGAGGTCGATGACGGGCTGGACCACCAGGTGGGTGTCGGGGTGGCCGCACCAGTCGCGGATCTGGGTGGCGGTGACCGGCTTGCGGGTGGTCTCGCACCGGCCGATCCCGTCGCCGGTGCTGGTGAGGGCGTCGGTGCTGAGGTGGAGGTAGAGCACGGTCTTGCGGACCGGTGTGCGGGTGGGGGCCGGGGGTTTCGTGGCTCGCTGCGCTCGCACCTCAACCTCCGGCGGGGTGAGGTCGAGGGTGAGTTGGCGGCGGGCGAGCTCGCCGACCGCGAGGGCGCGGCGCTGGTCCAGGGTCGCCTCGGAGCCGAGGTCGGCCAGCTGGCCGGCGAGGTGACGGACGGCGTCGTCGAGGTCGATCGCGTCGGCGAGGTCGAGCTCGCCGGTGACGTAGGCGGTGCCGTCGAAGGAGACGTGGTCGCGGTCGACGGTGAAGTGCCGCCGATCGAGGCCGTCGCGGCGGCGCTGTTCGGCCTGGTCGGGCATGAACCGGCCGATCGCCTCCTCCACGAGCCGGTCCAGGGCCGTGGGGCGGATCCGGTGGGCCACCGGTGCCACATGGGTGTCGACGAACCCGGCGGCCGCGGGGGTGAGGTCGGCGCCGATGGTGGTGTCGGCGACCCGGCGGGCCTTCCAGGCCGGCAGGTCCCCGGCCATCACCCGCCGCCACAGCCGGGGGAGTCGGTAGCGCAGTTCGACGGCCTGGCCGAGGTAGTGCTTGCCGGCCTCGGTGGACAGGCCGAGGGCGGCGGCGTACTCGGCCACGGAGAATTCCGCCACCAGCGGCGCACCCGGCCCGGCGATCGGGATCACCCCTTCCAGGCCGGAGCGGAAGGTGTAGGTCTCGGCGTCCTCCACCGACTCGGCGGGGTGGATCACCGCCCACTGCACCGCCGCCGCCAACAACTCGGCCTCAGCCCGATCAGCGGCCGCCCGACGCTGGCGGGCGAAGGCCAGCACCCCCGCAGCGTCATCCGGCACCGCGCGGGTGTCGGGCTGCTCGGGAGCGGTGATCGCCATGACCCCTACTCAAGCACTCACCACTGACAGCAACCCCCGTGGTTGAGCGGCTCTCCACACCCCGGACCTGGGTCTCGACAAGCTCGACCAACGTGGCGTCGAGACGGCGTGAACGCCCCGGGACCACACGCTGGTCGAGCCTGTCGAGACCAGGGGTCGGATGCGGGGTCACCCGACCGAGGCAAGCTCAGAGGTCGTTGCGGACGAGGTCGTCGAGCCGTTCGTACGCCGGACCCGCGGCTGCCTGCAGCCGGGCTCGCAGCGCGGGCGACGTCGGCGAGGAGCCGTTCCGACTGCGGGTGACGTTGACCCGGGTGCTGCCGAACCAGCTGGCCAGCTCCGGCTGGGAGCGCCACCGGTGCTCGGTCGCCTGCCCGCCGAGCAGCATCTGCAGGTACTCGCGGGGGGTGCCGGGCAGGGGCATCGCCGGGCACAGCCGGTTCTTCTCCTCCAGGCTGAGGTCGAGGCACTCGGTCCGGGCGATCGCGGCACTGCTGAGCGACATGCTCGCGCGGGTGAGGTACTGGATCGTGATGGTCCCGGGACCGAAGACAGGGACAGCGGGGTTGCGTGGCAGGCCGGGCGCCGCGCAGTGCACGTAGACCGCCCCCTCGGGCAGCTCGACCGAGCCCTCTTCGAGATCCATCGACCCCGGACCGATCCGCGTCACCCGACCCTTGCGCACCACGCGCTCGACCCGACGCAGCTGCTCGACCTCGTGCGCGCTGATCGTGGGGCCGCGGAACACGGTGGGCCACACGTCGCGGTCGATGCGGAGGACGACCCCGTCCGCCTCGAGGCGCTCGTAGACCTCCGTGGTCGTCGACGCCGAGGCCAGCGCCTCGAGGAAGCAGACGGTCCCCTCCACCGTCAGCCCCGCGAGCTCGCCGGGCTGCAGGTAGCGGCGGTTGTGCAGCCAGGCCTCCCGGGTGCGGACCCAGACGATGCGGTCGGGAGGGCAGCCGACGTCCAGGAGCCAGCCGACCGTGTCCATGGCCGTCTTGCCCGTGCCGATGACGACCACCGCCTCCGGCGTGGCACGAAGCCTCGTGAGCGCGGAGGGCGTGAGGAGACGGGCGCCCACGTCGACCTCGAAGGGCGGCGGATAGCTCTCGGGGTTCTCCGAGTGCGTGTACGTCGCGTCGACGACCGCTCGCCGGACGTGGACCGTCGTCTCCCGACCGCCGAGCAGGGATCGCAGCCTGCCTGGGGGGAGGTGCTCGGTCATGGGGAGGAATCGGACGCGTCCCGAGGGCAGGAACCGGTCACGCATCACCCGGTCGAAGTAGGTCACCAGGTCGCCGCCGCCGACCCGGGAGTAGTAGCCCTGCTCGGGGCCGTCGACCTCGCGGCGGTCGTCGTCCAGCGCCGTCGACCCGACGCCGTACCACTCGGAGGGCTGGTGGAGCCGGACGAACGGATAGGCGTCGAGCCAGTGGCCACCGGGAGCATGGCGCCGGTCCACCATCACGACGTCGGCGTCGGAGGCATCGAGGAGGGTGTCGACGAAGGCCATCCCGGCGAGACCGGATCCGACGACGAGGTAGTCGGTCTCGAGCTCGGCGTTCGTCGCCACGCCACTGAGTATCCCGGCGCACACCGCCGTGCGGAAGGCTCCGGCATCTCTGCTGCAGACCGGCTGTCCCATCGAGGTCGGGACGCCGCTCCCGTGCGAACGGGACGCGCGGGGCGGGAGCGTGGTGCGACACGGGGGGAGTGCCCCCGGCAACACCGTCACCGGAGGAGCACCATGACCACTCTCGAAGAGCCGCGGGCCGACGCGGCTGGCTCCGTGCCACTGTCGCGGCGCACCGTCCCGTTCGGGGCCCGGCTGGCTGCCGCCGGCCTCGTCCTGGGGGCCGGCGCCAACACGCTCCAGGCCGTCCTCGGGCAGGTCGTCGAGAGACCCGACGAGGTCGCCGACCAGATCCGGGTCTTCAACGAGCACGAGGTCCTGTTCACGACCATGCACCTGGCCGGGACGCTGGCCGTGCCGTTCATGGCGATCGGGTTCGTGGCGGCCGCCCACCTGCTGGCACGGCGCGCCCGCCGCACCGGCTGGGTGGCAGGAACGATGCTCGTCGTGGGGATGTTCGGCTTCCTGGCTGTCCACGTCGCCGAGATGATCCAGCTCGCCGCGATCCTCGACCCGGAGGGGGAGGCGGCCGCGACGTACCTGCACGGCATGGACGGGGCCCCGCTGCTCGCGGTGACGTTCGGGTTGCCCTTCCTCATCGGTGCGCCGCTCGGACTGCTTGTCCTGTGCGTGGGCCTGCTGGTCGTGGGTGCCCGAGTGCCGCGCTGGATCCCGGCCGCATGGCTGGTCTTCGCCGTGCTCGACTTCACGATCGGCGGGGTCGGGCCGGTCGACCCACACTGGCTCTACCTGCTGGGCGCGGTCGGGCTGGCACACCACGTGCTGCGCGACGGTGCCGCGGCGTGGCGGAAGTCCTGACGCTCGCCGACCGGCGGCCCTACGGTGTCCGCATGAACGGGGAGCGGGGGAGCCGGGCGACCGTGGCGGTCGCCCGGCTCCTGGCAGTGGTCGCCTGCGCGCTGTCCGCCACCGCCGTCGCGCTCCCCCTGGTGGGCGGTTTCGGCTACCTCGCGCAGCTCACCGACAGCCCCGAGGTCGCGGTCGGTGCCTCCTTCTCGGTCACCGGTGCGCTCCTGGTGGGGCGGCGCGCCTCGCGGAGCATGGGCTGGCTCCTGCTCGCGGTCGGTTTCTCCGCGGCCCTCTATGCGTGCTCGATCTCGTGGACTGCGTACGTGCTCGGCGGCGAGGCGTCGTCGTCACCACCTCCGGACGCCGTGCTCGCGCCGTGGACCGCATGGGTGTCGGGGTGGGCGTGGTTCCCCTCCTGGCTGCTCCTGTCCACCTTGCTGCCCCAGGTGGTGCCCTACGGTCGCCCCCTGCCCGGCGCGATCTGGCGGATCCCGGCCTGGACGGCGGGGGTCTTCTGCCTGCTCGGCATGCTCGCGTTCATGCTGGCCCCCGGGCCCGTCAGCATCTTCGAGGCGATCGACAACCCGGTGGCAGCCCCGGAGCTGTACGCCGCCGTCGAGCCGGTCGAGGCACTGCTCGACGTCGGAGTGCTCGTGCTGCTCGGGGTCTCCCTGGTGTCCCTCGTGGTGCGACTGCTCCGTGCCGACGGCGTGGAGCGACGCCAGGTCGGCTGGGTGGGGTACGCCGTGGTCCTCGTGGTCGCTGTCGTGCTGCTGGCCCCGTCGGTGTGGCTGAACCTCGTCGTCCTGCTGGTCCCGGCGGGAATCGCCGTCGCCGCCCTGCGCTACCGGCTCTACGACCTCGACCTGCTGGTCAACCGGACCCTCGTCGCAGCCATGCTGCTCACGGGCGCCGCGGTCGTCTACGTGGCGCTCGTCGCCTGGGTCGGCGCGCTCGTGGGGACGTCCGGAGGAGTCGTCCCCTTCGCCGCCGCCTTCGCCGTGGCGCTCGCCTTCCACCCCGCGAGGATCCGCGTGCAACGGCTGGTCGACCGGCTGTTCCACGGCCGTCGGGGCGACCCCTACCGACTGCTGCGGGACCTCGACCGGACGTTGCGTGACGCGGGGTCGCCACGCGAGGCCCTCGTGGCGGCGACCGCCGTGGTCCGTGACGGGCTGCGACTCCCCGGCACGGGGATCCACGTCGATCTGCCCGGCGGTGGCGTGTTCAGCCACGAGGAGGGTCAGCTGACGGAGGCACCGGCGGTGATCCCGCTCGAGCTCCACGACCGCGCGGTCGGCAGCCTGCTCGTCGCTCCCCGCGACGCACGGCGGCCTGTGCTGGCCGACGCCGACGACCGGGTGCTCCACGCCCTCGCCGGCCCGCTGGCGTCCGCCGCCTACGCCCTGCGTCTCACCGGCGACCTCGCCCAGTCGCACCGGATGCTGCTCGAGGCCCGGGAGGACGAGCGTCGCCGGCTGCGTCGCGACCTCCACGACGGTCTGGGACCCCAGCTCGCCGGCATCGTCATGGGGCTCGACGTCGTCGGCTCGTCGCTCTCCCGCGGCGAGACCGATCACGCAGCCGAGCTCGCGCGTCGGACCACCGACCAGGCCCGCACGGCGGTCGCCGACGTACGCCGGCTGGTGCGCGGGCTGCGACCGCCGGCGCTCGACGAGCTCGGTCTGGTCGGGGCGCTCGAGTCGCTGGTGGCGACCACGTCTCCGGGAGGCGCGGCGGTCACCGTCCGGGCCCAGGGGGACCTGACCGACCTGCCCGCGGCGGTCGAGGTCGCTGCCTACCGGATCGTGGCCGAGGCCGTCACCAACGCGAGACGCCACGCCGACGCCCGTCGGGTGGAGGTGGTGCTGGACGGCACGTCGGAGGTGCTCCGGGTCCACGTGTGTGACGACGGAGCCGGGATCGCGCCCGGGACACCGAGCGGGGTGGGCTCGGTGTCGATGCGGGAGCGGGCGACCGAGCTCGGCGGGTGGTGCCGGGTCTCCTCGTCTACCCGGGGGACCACCGTGAGGCTCGAGCTTCCCCGGCGGCCGTCGGCGGTGGAGGCGTGAGTGCACCGCTGCGCGTCGTGCTCGTCGACGACCACCCGGTGTTCCGCCAGGGGCTGCGCATGCTGCTCGAGGACCTCGGGGTCGCCGTGGTGGGGGAGGCAGCGGACGGCCACGAGGCCGTTCGTGCAGTCCGGGACCAGCGACCCGACCTGGTGCTCATGGACCTGCAGCTGCCTGAGCTGTCCGGGATCGAGGCCACGCGGCTGATCGTGGACGAGCTGCCGGACGTGCGGGTCCTGGTGCTGTCGATGGTGGACGACGACCAGGCCGTGTTCGCGGCGGTCCGCGCCGGGGCCAGCGGCTACCTGCTCAAGGGGGCGGGTCAGGAGGAGATCCAGCACGCGCTCGTCGCCGTGGCCGGGGGGCAGTCGGTCTACGGACCGGAGGTGTCGCGCCGAATGCGTTCCTTCTTCGCCACGGGCGGCCCCGCCACCCCGTTTCCGTCGCTGTCGGAGCGCGAGCGGGAGGTGCTGGAGCTGATGGCGAGAGGCGCGGCCAACGCCGACATCGCCAAGCGGCTCTACCTCTCCGACAAGACGGTGCGGAACTACGTCTCGAGCATCTTCACCAAGCTCGACGTGAACAGTCGCGCGCAGGCGATCGTGGCCGCGCGCGAGGCGGGCCTGGGGTCCTGACGGGTCCGGTCAGCGGGACTCGCGCCGGACGCGCCGCCGCAGCTGCCAGATCCGCATGGTGCCGGCGATCGCGGCCAGGAACAGCCCGGCCACCGTGGCGGCGAGCAGCGCGACCGCGAGCGGCGCCTCGCCCTCCCAGCTGAGGAACGTGATCCGCACCGACTCGGTGTTCTGGGCGATGAAGATGATCAGCAGCACGAGGACGACACCGCTGGAGACCACGGCGAACCAGAGCCCGCTGGTCCGGGACCCGCGCAGCGGGTCCCTGGTCTCGGCGGCAGCCGACGACTGGCCTGACGACTGCCCTGATGACTGCTCCGCGGACTGCGACGCAGGCTCGGAGGTCGGCTTGGTCGGGGAGCCGGAGTCGCTCATGACTCCGAGGTTACCGCTCGAACCGGTAGTTCTACCGATGTCCGGAGGCGTTGCGCGGTGCCAGACTCCAGCCATCGGGAGGGAGCCACCATGTCCGCACGAACCAGCCTCAGGGTCCTCGCCGTGGCGACGGTCGTCGCCACCGGCCTCACCCTGGCACCGCCGGCCCACGCGGAGAGCCTCACGCTCGACGACGGCCGCGACGCGCGCCCGTCGCCGACCGACATCCGACACGTGCGGGTCGGGCACGGCGTCGACAACGTCAAGGTACGCACGACGTTCCCCAACCTCATGAAGCGGGGCCACGCCACGCTGTCGGTGTTCATCGACACCGATGTCGACGCCCGCGGACCGGAGTACGGCGTCGTGCTGCCGTTGTTCTCGGGCAGCGACTACGTGCTGCTGCCGATGCGGAACTGGAGGGCTGCCGGCGGACCCGTCGACTGCCGCTACCGCGCCAGGTTCGCCTGGCGGCAGGACTACGTCCGGGTCCGCTTCGACCGCGGGTGCTTCGAGCACGCCGACCGGGTGAGGATCGGTCTCAAGATGCGCGACCACTTCGACGGCTCGCACCCGATCATCGACTGGCTGAAGGGCCACCGGCGTTGGACCCGCTGGTTGACCACCGGCTGATCAGCCGGAGGCGACGAGGGCGACGGCCACCCCGCACAGCACGAGACCGACGGCCTGGGGTCGGTGGATGTGCTCGCGCAGCAGCCAGGCGGCGAGCAGCACCGTGACGGCCGGGTAGAGCGAGGCCAGGACGGCGGTCACCGTGAGCAGCCCGGTCTGGCTCGCGACCATGAACGCTCCCGTGGCCGTCGCGCCGAGCAACCCCGTCGCGATCCCGGCGGCGGCCGCCGGCTCGCGGGGGAGCCACGGCGTACGCAGCGTGGTGGCGACGACCACCACGACGGCGGCGCCCACGAGCTGGTTGACCGACAACGGCAGGAAGCCGGCCTCGTCCGGGATCTGCGCCAAGGCCGCGAACAGGGCACCGAAGCCCAGACCGGCCAGGACCCCGTCGAGGAGGCCTGACCCCAGCGGGGAACCCCCGGCGGCGTCGGTGCGCGGCTCGCGGGCCACGAGCCAGATCCCGGGCAGGGCGGCCAGGATGCCGACCCAGACCAGCAGGGGCGGTCGCTCGCCCGCGAGCAGCCCCACGGCGACCGGGAGCAGCGCCGCGCCGACCCCGGAGACGGGTGCGACCACGCCCATGCGACCGGTGGCGAGGCCGCGGTAGAGGAAGGCCGTCCCCAGGCCGTTGCCCACCCCTGCGACCGCGGCCCACTGGAGGTCGCGCGACGTGACGGTGCCGTCGGTGACGGCGGTGAGGGCGAGCACCGCCAGGGCGCCGGTGACCTGGCCGACCAGTGCGATGGTCCACGGGCTCGTGCGCTTGGAGAACACCCCGCCGACGAAGTCCGAGAGTCCGTACGCCGCCGCGGAGGCCAGTGCCAGCGCGACCGCGATCACGTGGCGACCACGCCGGCCACCCAGGTGGCCGCGGCGAGCGCGCCGGCGGCCAGCTCGATGGCGATGCTCAGACCGACGGCGCGCAGGGCGGCGAGCGTGGAGGGCCACGCGGCCTCACCCAGGCGGCGGCGCTCGGCGAGGTAGACGCCGAGGACGAACCCGAGCACGAGTCCCGCGACCGGCACGACGAAGAAGCCGACGGCCCCGAGGCCGGCACCGACCCACAGGGTGCGGGCGGGCACCCCCGCCTCGGTGAGCCGCCGACCGGGCACGGCGTACTTGAGCAGGGCGCCGATCATGAGCACGGTCACCGCGACGGCGCAGACCAGCCACGCCGTTCGCCCGCCGGTGTCGACGGCCCAGAGCAGGACGGCCCCGCCGATGAGCAGCGACCCCGGCAGCACGGGGACGACGACACCCACCAGCCCCACCAAGATCGCCAGGGCGACCACCAGCTCCACCATCGTCACGGGCGTCAGCCTCGCACGACGACGAGGGCCCCGGACCGATTGGTCCGGGGCCCTCGCGAAGTCTGGGTCAGGGGGTCAGTGCTCGTCGTCCGGGGCGATCGCCGGGGTGTCCTCGAGCTTGTGGGTCTCGTCGTGGACGTTGACCGCGATCTCGCGCAGCTTGTCGCCGTGCTCGCGGGCGTGGTGGGCGCAGAAGTGGAGCTCACCCCCGGACTGGAGCTCCACACGGAGGTAGGCCTGTGCTCCGCAGCGGTCGCAGCGGTCTGCAGCGCTCAGCGCGGGGGCACCAGGGGCAACGGCAGTAGTCACATCGGCCTCATTTCTCGTCTCGGTGTCTTGCACAACGTAGCGACGGGTCCCAAGGATTCCCGGAGCCGTGTGGTGCCTGACACCTCAATCCAATCACGGGGGCCAGCGGGGGCGGGGCGGGGTCTCATGGGTCTGTCCCTCCCCTCCGGGGCCGGTGGCCCCTCTGCTGAGTGTGACGCGTGAGTGGGGGTCGAGGTTGCCGAATCGGAGCACGGGGGGTGCTTCGTTTCCGCATCGTGACCTGACTCACGGGTGGTGCAGTGCGCCCACGGTAGTCCCGTGCCCCACCACGGCCCGGCAGGCGTGCCTCCTCCGGCGCCCGGCGTGTCGCAGGTAGATTCGGGGAGCACGGAACGACACGAGGACACGGAGCAGCGCCATCGCCGACAACACCTACAACGCCGCCCACCTGCTGGTCCTGGAGGGCCTGGAGGCGGTGCGCAAGCGCCCGGGCATGTACATCGGCTCGACCGACACCCGGGGCCTCATGCACTGCCTGTGGGAGATCATCGACAACGGTGTCGACGAGGCCCTGGCCGGCCACGCCCAGACGGTCGAGGTGACCCTCCACGCCGACGACTCCGTCGAGGTCTACGACGACGGTCGGGGCATCCCCACCGACAAGGAGCCCAAGACCAAGCTGCCGGGCGTCGAGGTCGTCGCCACCAAGCTCCATGCCGGCGGCAAGTTCGGCGGTGGCTCCTATGTCGCCACGGGCGGTCTCCACGGGGTCGGCCTGTCGGTGGTCAACGCTCTCTCCGCCCGCATGGACATCGACGTCGACCGCACACCCGCACAGCAGGGCATCAGCTTCCGCCGCGGCGTGGCCGGCGTCTTCGACGGCGAGGGGCCCCAGGCCGGGTTCGAGCCGCAGTCGGGGATGACGCGGAAGGGCAAGCGGGTCGCGAAGACCCGGAGCGGCACCCGCATCCGGTTCTGGCCCGACCGACAGATCTTCACCAAGGACGCCCGCTTCGAGTTCGAGGGGCTGCTCGGCCGGGCGCGGCAGACGTCGTACATCGTGCCGGGCCTCGAGCTGGTGATCCGCGACCTGCGTGGCGACACCCCGGTCGAGGAGAAGTTCCGGCACGACGGCGGGATCGCGGAGTTCGTCGACTACCTCGGCCACGGTGAGCCCGTCACCGGCGTCCTCAGGCTGCAGGGGTCGGACACCTTCACCGAGACGGTGCCGCTGCTCGACGACAAGGGGCACATGACACCCCAGGAGGTCGAGCGCGAGCTGGTCGTCGACATCGCCGTCCGGTGGGACACCGGCTACGAGACCGAGCTCCGTTCCTTCGTCAACGTGATCGCGACGCCGAAGGGCGGTACCCACGTCGCCGGCTTCGAGGCGGCGCTCACCTCGACCTTCAACGACGCGATGCGCGCCGCGAAGGTGCTCAAGGTCAACGACGACAACGTGATCAAGGACGACATCCTCGAGGGCCTGACCGCCGTGGTGACGGTCCGCCTCGCAGAGCCGCAGTTCGAGGGGCAGACCAAGGAGATCCTCGGCACGCCCGATGCGCGCACCGTGGTCCGGAAGATCACCGCCGCCGAGCTGAAGAAGTTCCTGACCTCGACCAAGCGCGCCGACAAGGCCGAGGCCAAGCGCCTGATGGAGAAGGTGGCGGGCGCCGCCAAGACCCGGATCACGGCCCGTCAGCACAAGGAGACGCAGCGCCGCAAGAACGCCCTCGAGTCCTCCGCGCTGCCCTCCAAGCTCGCCGACTGCCGGGCCACCGACACCGAGCGCACCGAGCTCTTCATCGTCGAGGGAGACTCGGCTCTCGGCACCGCCAAGCTCGCCCGCAACTCTGAGTTCCAGGCGCTGCTGCCGATCCGCGGCAAGATCCTCAACGTCCAGAAGGCCTCGGTGGCCGACATGCTCAAGAACGCCGAGTGCGCCTCGATCCTGCAGGTCGTCGGCGCCGGGTCGGGGCGGACCTTCGACCTCGAGGCCGCCCGCTACGGCCGGGTGATCTTCATGGCCGACGCCGACTCCGACGGCGCCCACATCCGCACCCTGCTCGCGACGCTCTTCTTCCGCTACATGCCCGAGCTGATCCGGGCCGGCCGAGTCTTCTCCGCCGTGCCGCCGCTGCACCGGATCGAGCTGTCCAACCCCAAGAAGGGGATGGACAAGTACATCTACACCTACTCCGACGACGAGCTGCAGCGGAAGCTCGCGGAGCTGAAGAAGAAGAACGTGCGCTGGAAGGACCCCGTGCAGCGCTACAAGGGCCTCGGTGAGATGGACGCCGACCAGCTGGCCGAGACCACCATGGACCCGCGGCGGCGTACGCTGCGGCGGCTCACCGTCGACGACGCCGACGACGCCTCACGCGTCTTCGAGCTGCTGATGGGGTCCGACGTCGCGCCCCGCAAGGAGTTCATCGTCCAGGGGGCCTACGAGGTGGACGTGGAGGCGCTCGATGCGTGACACGGCAGGAAGCCTGGCGGCGGCGCGCGTGATGGTGCTGGGCGCGGTCGTGTCCGCCGCCAGTGCCCTCCTGGCAGGTCTGGTCGACGACGACGGCTCCCTCGCCAGCGCCGTGTGGGTGCTCGGCACCATCGCGCTGGTCTGCTTCGCGGGCGCCTTCGTCGTCTACGACGCCACCGACCGCCAACACCAGTCGGCGGGCGGCCGATGACCAGCGGACGCCCGACCTACGAGCCTTCCTGCACCTGGTAGATCTCGTCGGCCACCAGGCCGTGCGCCTCCCGGTGCACCGTGGCGGCGGCGTCCGCGCTCGGCGCCTCGGCCAGGCAGAAGACCTTGCCGTGTGACTCGTCGACCCAGTAGCGCAGGTACTTCACGTCGTACTGGTCCTGTGTCTGCAGGTCGGCCATGTGGGCCTTCGCGACGTCCGCGATGTCGACCTTGTCGTCCAGCGTGTGGACGTCCATGAACAGCGGCATGGTGCAGCTCCCCCCTGTGGACGACCCGCGAGCTGCGGGTCTCCGTCGATGTTAGGCCTCCTCGGACCTCTCCGCACCGGGAGAAGCCGGGGCCGACCAGGCGCGGTCTAGGCTGGAGGGCCCAGCAGGGAGGCCATGTGGTGGACCGGAAGAAGGTCGAGCAGTGGGTCGCCGACTACCGGCGGCTCTGGCGGACGCCCGGCACCGGTGACCTCGGGAAGATCTTCACCGACGACGTGCGCTACCTGCCGTCCCCGTGGCGGGCGCCGATCACCGGCCTCGATGACCTGGGTGGCTTCTGGGAGGCGGAGCGGGCCGGTGCCGACGAGGGGTTCACGATGGCGAGCGACGTCGTGGCCGTCGAGGGGCCGGTGGCCGTCGTCCGGGTGGCGGTCGACTACGAGACGGGCAGCCGATGGCGCGACCTGTGGGCGGTGGAGTACGCCGACGACGGTCGCTGCCGCCGCTTCGAGGAGTGGCCGTTCAGTCCCGGTCAGCCGGACGGCCACGGCTAGCGGTCGCGCAGGACCCGGACGCCGAGCCAGATCGCCAGCGGCAGTCCGACGACGAGCACGATGAGGGTGAGCCCGGTCATGTCCATGCCGTCATCCCACCACGCCGTTCATGCCAGGCGCTCGAGCAGGCCCGTGTCGACGTCGTAGAGGAAACCGCCGACCAGCACGCCGGCGGGGATCAACGGGTGCTCCCGGATCTGCTGGATGCCGGTGCGGAGCTCGCCCTCCTGGTCCTCGACCACGCCGAAGGCCTGCCCGGAGGCATCGGTCCCGGCCGCCTCGGTCACCCGGCGCTGCAGCTCCGCCTCGCTGGCGGAGGCCATCGCGCACCGCGTGTGGGGCACGACCAGGATGCGGTCGACGCCGAGCAGGTGGACGCCGAGGACGAGCGCCTCGAGCGCCTGCGGGGTGACCCGGGCACCGGGATTCCGGAACACCTTCGCGTCCCCGAGCTCGAGACCGAGCATCGGCAGGGGGTCGATCCGCGAGTCCATGCACGTGACCACCATGACGCCCGTGTTGGCGGGCGCCTCCTGGGGTCCGGAGTGGGTCTCGGCGTAGGAGCGGTTGGCGGCGAGGAGGTCGTCGAAGTCAGCCACGGGCCCAGCCTAGGGCCGCCGGGCTGGTGCTCCCGCGCGTGGGAGCACCCCGGAAGAGGACCAGCGCCAGCACTCCCGCTGCGACGGCGCACCACGCGGCGCCCAGGAAGACCACGTGCTCCTGGGCGATCCCGGCCTCCTTGAGGAGCAGGGTGAACTCCGCGCAACGGCTGCGGCCGTCGCAGACGTCCCGCACGTTCGGCAGGTCGGCCTGCTCGGCGTAGTAGCGCCGCAGCCCGACGGTGGTCAGCGCCGAGATGCCGACCAGCATGCCCACCATCCGCGCGACCACCACGAACGCCGACGCGAGTCCGTGGACGGCATCGGCCGTCGTCGCCAGCACGGCGGCGTTGACGGGGGCCAGGGCGAGCCCGAAGCCGAAGCCGCCGACGACGAGGGGGATCGTGGCGGTCCACTCCTCGAGCGAGGTGAGGTCCCAGCGGCTCATCCCGACGAAGCCGGCCGCTGCGAGGGCCATCCCGGCGGCAGTAACCACCCCCGCGGGCAGCCAGCGGGTGAGGTATCCCCCGACGACCGCGCCCACCGGCAGCGCTACCAGGAAGCGGACCAGGACCAGGGCTGCCAGCAGCTGGCTCTCGGGGTAGACCGTGGTGCGGGCGAAGAGCGGGATGTCGATGAGTGCCGCGATCAGGGAGGCGCCGACGAAGAAGCTCACCAGCATCGACCCCCAGGCGGGCGTACGTCGCAGGGCACCGACCGGCACCAGCGGCGCCTTGGCGCGGCGCAGGTGCAGGACGAAGGCGACGGCCGCCGCGGCGCTCCCCAGCAGGTACCAGAGCCCCTGGTCGGAGAAGACCTGGATCCGGGGGTCGGCGGTCGCGAAGGCGAGGATCACCCCCGCCAGGGCGAGCGCCAGCAGGAGCGACCCGGCCAGGTCGGCCTCGCGCACGCTGCTCGCCCACCGCCGCAGGTCGACCAGGGGCCGGGTGGCCGTCGCGCTGCGCAGCGTGAACAGCGCCAGCGCCAGGATCGCCAGCAGTCCGAGCGGAGTCAGCCACCGTCCCCCGCCGACGACCGGGACGAAGAGCTCGCCCCACGTCAGGTCCCGACGCAGCCCCGAGGGCTGGACGAAGACCAGGGAGCCCGCCACCAGCACGACCAGGAGCAGCAGGACGCCGGGCGGGTCCGGGACCCGCCACCGGTCCGTTCGCCGGGACTCGCGACGGTCGGCGGTCACGGCGCGGATGGCGGCAGCCAGGACCAGGCCGACCGCCAGGTTGAGCGCGAAGATGGCACGCCAGTCGGCGACCGCGAGAACCAGCGCCCCCAGCAACGGGCCCACCACGCTGCCGAGCTCCTGCACGGCGGAGACCACGCCGAGGGGTACGCCGCGACGCTCGACGGGGTAGAGGTCGGCGACGAGCGCGAGGGTGGCCGGGACCAGTCCGCCGCCGCCGACGCCCTGGAGGAACCGGCCGCCCACCATGGAGGGCATGTCGTAGGCCAGGGTCGTCACCAGCGAGCCGATGGCGAAGAGCACGAGGGCGGCCACGAGCACGGGAACCCGGCCGCGGAGGTCCGCGATGCGCCCGATCAACGGCAGCATGGCGACGTACCCCAGCAGGAAGCCGGAGATGATCGGGGCCGCTTGCTGCAGCCGGTCGAGGGAGATCCCGACCGCGGCCATCATGTCGGGGAGCGCCAGCACGACGACGTAGGTGTCGGCGGCCGCGAAGGCGACGGCGACGGCCGCCAGCCCGAGCAGCAGCCGCTGGTGCGCGGGTGCCGCCGACGCGGGCGGCGGGGTCATGGCGCGGTGATGTCCTGCTCGACGCCGTAGTCGTCGAAGGTGAGGGTGTAGGTCATCGGCTCGGTGTCGGGGTAGAAGACACCGGTGAGCTCGGCGCTGCGGAGCTCACCGTCGGCCGCGACGGTGTAGAGCGCGTCGAAGTCGCCGGAGGCGCTCGGGATGACGTTGCTGACCACGGTGCCCGGGACGGTGCCGGAGTACTCGGTCAGCACCTCGTCGTTGTCGGCGCCGCCCCGGACGCTCTCGCCCTCCTCGACGCCGGTCGTGGCGGTCAGCAGGGAGGAGAGCCCCTCGTCGGTGGACATCAGCCCGCCGGGGTCGGGTGCGCCGTAGTCGGCGGGGTCGACGTCGGACCATCCGGGAGTCAGCGGGATCTGGGCGTAGACCTTGCCGTCGACGGCGACCACCGGCACCTCGAACTCGCTGCCGGCCAGCACCGCGGTGAGGGTCCCTTCGAACGCCGGGGGGTGGATGCCGACGCCCTCCGCGCCGGAGATCGAGGTGACACCCACCGGCACCTGGTCGGCGTCGAGGGTGATCCGCACCCCGCTGGTCTCGTCGAGAGCGGTCTTGGCGAGCGCGAGGACCTCCTCGGGGGACCGCTCCTCGGCGGCGGGCGCATCGTCGCTGCAGCCGGTCAGCCCGAGGCCGAGGGCAAGGGCGAGCACCGCCGCGTTCCGTCGTACGCGCATGCTGTCAGCCTTGCACATGCGCGGCAGTGGCGAGCCGCGCCGCTACGGGGCCGGCGCACGCGGCCACCGGCTGCGGAGCGGGGACGCCGGAGCCGTCACGGCGGCCGGTGGGCTCAGGAAGCTCGACGGCAGCACCGCTGGTCGCAGCGGCCCGCGCCGGCGCCAGGCCTGCCCACGCGAAGATCAGCGCGTCCTCGCCCTTGAGGAACCGGTGGCAGCGCACACCACCGGTGGCCCGGCCCTTGGCGGGGTAGTCGGCGAACGGCGTCACCTTCACCGCACCGGCCTCGGTGCCGGGTAGCGCCGTGCTGGAGCCGGAGATGGTCACGAGCACGGCGTCGGCGGGGTCGAGGGCCCCGAAGAAGACGACCTGGTCCTCGGCGCCGAGCTTGATCCCGGCCATGCCGCCGCCCGCTCGTCCCTGGGGACGGACCAGGGAGGCCGCGAAGTGGAGCAGCTGCGCGTTGCTGGAGACGAAGCACAGGCTCTCCTCGCCCGTGGCCAGCTCGACCGCGCCGACGACCTCGTCGCCGTCCTTGAGGGAGATGACGTCCCACTCGTCACGGTTGAGGACCTCGGGGTTGACCCGCTTGACGATGCCGTTGCGGGTGCCGAGGGCCAGCCCCGGTCCGTCGGCAGGAAGCGAGCTGAGCGCGAGCACCCGCTCGTCGGCCTCGAGGGAGACGAACTCGCTGACCGGGTTGGAGCCCGACAGGTGCGGGTCGTTGGCCGAGGCGGGCAGCGTCGGCAGCTCGAGCACTGACAGCTTGACGACCCGGCCCTTGTTGGTGACCAGTCCGATGGTGCCGCGTGCGGTCGTGCGCACCACCGAGGTGATCACGTCGTGCTTGCTGCGGGCACCACCGGTGCCGGGCAACTCGTCGGTGGTCGTGCGGGCCAGGAGGCCCGTGGAGGACAGGTAGGCGAAGCAGGGGTCGTCGGCGACCTCCAGCGGGGCCGCAGCAGCCGCGACGGCGGCGTTGCCGGCCGACTCCAGCAGCACGGTGCGACGGGGGGTGCCGTAGGTCTTGGCGACCTCGGCCAGCTCGTCGGCGACGACCGAGCGCAGCAGCTCGCGGTCGGCGAGGATCGCCTCCAGCTCCTCGATCTCGCGCTTGAGCGTCTCCTGCTCCTTCTCCAGCTCGATCCGACTGAACTTCGTGAGTCGGCGCAGCTGCATCTCGAGGATGTAGTCGGCCTGCGGCTGGGAGAGGTCGAAGACCGAGATCAGCCGCTCCCGGGCCGTTCCGGCGTCGTCGGAGGTCCGGATGACCTGGATGACCTCGTCGATGTCGAGGAGGGCGATCAGGAGGCCGTCGACCAGGTGGAGCCGCTCGGCCTTCTTGTCACGCCGGAACGTGGAGCGGCGGCGTACGACGTCGTAGCGGTGGTCGAGGAAGACCTCGAGCAGCTGCTTGAGGCCGAGGGTCCGGGGCTGCCCGTCGACGAGGGCGACCGTGTTGATGCCGAAGCTGTCCTCCATGGGCGTCTGCCGGTAGAGCTGCTCGAGGAGCGTCTCGGGGACGAAGCCGTTCTTGATCTCGATGACCAGCCGCAAGCCCTTCTCGCGGTCGGTGAGGTCCTTGATGTCCGCGATGCCCTGCAGCTTCTTGCCCTGCACCAGGGTCTTGATCCGCTCGACCACCCTTTCCGTGCCGACGCCGTAGGGCAGCTCGGTCACCACGATGCCCTTGCGGCGACCGACCGACTCGATGCGGGCGGTGGCCCGCATCCGGAAGCTGCCCTTCCCGGACTCGTAGGCGTCGCGGATCCCCTCCAGCCCCACGATCTTGCCGCCGGTGGGCAGGTCGGGGCCCGGGATGAACCGCATGAGGTCGTCGACCTCGGCGTCGGGGTGCGTGATCAGGTGGCGCAGCGCCTGCACCACCTCGACGAGGTTGTGGGGCGCGATGTTGGTGGCCATGCCGACAGCGATGCCGGTCGTGCCGTTGACGATGAGGTTGGGGATCGCGGCCGGCAGCACCGACGGCTCGGTCTCGCGGCTGTCGTAGTTGGGCCGGAAGTCGACCGTGTCCTCGTCGATGGAGGCCGTCATCGCCACCGCGGGCGGTGCCATCCGGCACTCGGTGTAGCGCATGGCCGCCGGGGAGTCGTCAGGAGACCCGAAGTTGCCGTGGCCGTCCACCATCGGCAGGCGCATCGACCAGGACTGGGCCATCCGGACCAGGGCGTCGTAGATCGCCCCGTCACCGTGCGGGTGGAGGCGACCCATGACCTCACCGACGACCCGGGCGGACTTCACGTGGCCGCGGTCCGGACGCAGCCCCATGTCGTTCATGGTGTGGAGGATCCGCCGCTGCACGGGCTTCAGGCCGTCGCGCGCGTCGGGCAGGGCGCGGGAGTAGATGACCGAGTAGGCGTACTCCAGGAAGGACGACTCCATCTCGTCGCGGATGTTGGTGTCGAGGATGTGCTCCTCGAAGTCCTCGGGCGGGGGAGTCTTCGTGCGCCGTGCCATGCGCGACATTCTCCCTGTGCCTGCTGGCGTCCCGGCGGCGGCCACGCCGTGTGTCCTGCGCGGGGCGGTCATCGGGCGCGTCGGCGTGGGGGTCGGGGTGGTTTCGTGGCTCGTCGCCAGGGCTCCTCGCACCTCAACCTCCGGGTAGTCCCGACCCCACGTTGGTCGAGCCTGTCGAGACGGTCAGATGGCGTCGGGTGTCCAGGGGTGGGTGTGCCCGGAGGTTGAGGTGCGAAGGCGTGCAGCGCCTGAGCCACGAAACCACCGGCCCCAGCGTCAACCCGACCTCGGCGGGCGAGAGGCGAGATCAGGCAGGTCGTCGTACCGGCCCTCGATCAGGGCGATCCGCTTGGCGCGGCTCCAGCCCTGGATCTGCTTCTCGAACGCGAAGGCGTCGTCCACGCGGTCGAACTGGTGGCACCACGCGAGCCTGACCGGACGTCGGCGGGCGGGCCGGGTGTAGGTCGAGCCCAGGCCCTGGTCGTGCTGGGCGATGCGGTACTCGAGGTCGATCGTGCTGCCGGCGTAGAACGAGCCGTCGGCGCACTCGAGGAGGTAGGTCCACGGCATGCGCACAGCCTCACGACTGGCCGAGACTCGCGGAGCGCCTGACCGAGTGTCTGTGGATGACGGCGTCGGCGTGGGAGCTTGAGTGGTTTCGTGGCTCGTCGCCAGGGCTCCTCGCACCTCAACCTCCGGCTTAGCCGGCGCTCCTCGCACCCCGACCTCCGGCTTCGCCGGCGCTCCTCGCAACGACCCGTCCGATCTCGACCACACGTTGGTCGAGCCTGTCGAGACCACCTCGTCTTCCACGCGTACGAGGCGCGACGGCCGTGAGAGCGAGATCACGCAGCTTGCCGGCCCGGCCCCTTCTCACGACCGCTGGCCGTCATCCGGGCGTCACATGGAACGGCTAGATTCTGGGCCATGTCCGAGGTCGAGGAGGAGACCGCACAGCCGCCGCGGCACTGGGAGGCCGACGTCCTGCTGCGGGACGGGCGGACCGCCCACCTGCGCCCCGTGCGGCCCGGTGACGGCGAGCTGCTGGTCGCGTTCTACTCGCGCGTGTCCGAGGAGTCCAAGTACTTCCGCTTCTTCACGCCCATGCCCCGGCTGTCGGACCGCGACGTCCAGCGGTTCATCACCGTCGACCACAGGGACCGGGTGGCGATGGTGATGGAGGTGGGCGGACACATGATCGCCATCGGTCGCTACGACGTGGTCGAGCCGGGTCAGGCGGAGGTGGCCTTCCTGGTGGAGGACCGTCACCAGGGCCGTGGGATCGGCCAGCTGCTGCTCGAGCACCTCGCGCAGGCGGGTCGCGAGAACGGCATCGAGCGGTTCCACGCCGAGGTGCTGCCCGACAACAAGAAGATGCTCGCCACGTTCCGCGACGCCGGCTACCGCGTCGCCAGCGACTACGAGGACGGCGTGATGGAGGTCGAGTTCTCCATCGACCCCACCGACACGTCGGTGGGCGTCATGGTGTCCAGGGAGCACCGCGCCGAGTCGGCGTCGATCCAGCACTTCCTGCACCCGCGGTCGGTCGCCGTGGTCGGCGCCAGCCGTCGCCAGGACACCATCGGCCGGGCGTTGGTGCGCAACCTGGTCACCGGCAACTTCGTCGGCCGTGTCTACGCCGTCAACCCGACCTCGGAGGCGGTCTCGGGCATGCCGACCTACCCGACGGTCAACGACGTCCCGGGGGACGTCGACGTCGCGATCGTGGCCGTGCCGGCCGACGCGGTCCAGGACGTCGTCCTCGACTGCGCCGCCAAGGGCGTCCACGGCCTGGTCGTCATCTCCTCCGGGTTCGCCGAGACCGGGGAGGAGGGCCGGCAGCGGCAGCGCCGGCTGGTCGGTCTGGCGCGCTCCTACGGCCTGCGGCTGATCGGCCCCAACGCCCTCGGCATCATCAACACGAACCCGGCGATCTCGCTCAACGCCTCCCTGTCGCCGTTGATGCCGCCCGGTGGACGCGCCGGGTTCTTCTGCCAGTCCGGTGCGCTCGGCTCGGCGATCCTCGAGAAGGTCAACAACCGTGGCCTGGGCCTGTCGACGTTCGTCAGCGCCGGCAACCGCGCCGACGTGTCCGGCAACGACCTGCTGCAGTTCTGGGAGGAGGACGGCGACACCGAGGTGGTGCTGCTCTACCTGGAGTCGATCGGCAACCCGCGGAAGTTCTCCCGGATCGCGCGCCGGGTGTCCTTGCGCAAGCCCATCATCGCGGTCCGCTCGGGCCGGACCACCCAGGGCGTGCCGATGGGCCACGCGGTGCGCCAGTTCTCCGCGCCCGTGCAGGCGGTGGACGCCATGTTCCGCCAGGCCGGGGTGATCCAGGTCGACACCCTCGACGACATGTTCGACGTCGCCCAGCTGCTCGCCCACCAGCCGCTCCCTCGCGGCCGTCGCGTGGCCGTGGTCGGCAACTCCGACGCGCTGGGGCTCTTGGCCGCCGACGCCGCCAGCGAGGTCGGGCTCGTGGTCAGCAAGTCGGTCTCCCTCGGCGCCGAGGCCGGCGCCGACGACTTCGAGGACGCGCTCGACGCAGCGATCGACGACCCCGACGTCGACGCGGTGGTCGCCGTCTACATCCCCCCGCTCAACGTGTCAGGCGAGGACGTCGCCAACGTGCTGGCCGCGGTGGGGGAGCAGTCCGACAAGCCGCTGGTCTCCTCGTTCCTCGGGGCCGAGGGCGTGCCCGAGCTGCTGAGGGTCCCCGACGTCGCCGGCCGGGCGGCCGGTCGTGGCTCGGTGCCGTCCTATCCCGGGGTGGAGGCGGCCGTGCGCGCGCTGGCGCGCGTGGTCGGGTACGCCGTGTGGCTGCGGACCCCCGACGGCGCCGCGCTCGACACCAGCGACATCGACCTGGTGGCGGCTCGCCGCCTCATCGGGGAGGCCCTGCACCAGAACCCCGACGGGGTCGACCTCGACCCCGAGCAGGTCTCCCAGCTGCTCGCGGCGTACGGCATCACCGTCTGGCCCGAGATCCCCGTGGCCACCCTCGAGGAGGCGGAGAAGGCAGGTGGAGACCTGGGCTGGGACGTGGTCCTCAAGGCGACTGCCGCCCACCTGCGCGAGCGTCCCGACCTCGCCCACGTGTGGCGCAACATCGACACCCGCGAGGAGATGCGCGACGCGTGGAGGTCGCTGCAGGAGCTCATCACCGATGCCGACGCCGCCGGGTTCGTGGTGCAGCGCAACGCCCCGCCCGGCATCCCCGTCGCGATCTCGAGCATGGAGGACCCGCTCTTCGGACCCGTGGTCTCCTTCGGCATCTCGGGGCCGCTGACCGAGCTCCTGGGCGACCGCTCCTACCGGATCCCCCCGATCCGTGAGCACGACGCGGAGGCGATGGTCCGCGAGATCAAGTCCTCACCCATGCTGTTCGGCTACCGCGGCTCGGAGGCGGTGGACGTCGGCAACGTGGAGCGGCTGATCCTGCGGGTGGCCCAGCTGCAGCACGACCTGCCGCAGGTCAGCGCGCTCGACCTGCCCCTGGTCCTGGCCGGCGCCGACGACCTGACGGTGCTGCGCGCCACGATCCGCCTCGATCCCGTCGCCCAGTCGCGGTCGGACTGGTTCGCCCGCCGGATGCCGACCATGCCGGGCGACACGGGCTCGGGGTGACGCGGCGTGACAGGATGCTGAGCATGCGCACCCGCACCCACGAGGACCGCGACCGGGCCGCCGAGCTCCGCGACGCGATCGACCGCACCGGCTACTACCCCGAGGTGGTCGCCGACGGGGTGCGGTCCGCGCTCGCGGGTGAGCAGGTGGTGTCCTTCCACCTCCACCACGAGCCCACCTTCGACCGTGACGAGGTACGCCGGCACCTGACCGTCGTCGTGCTGACGCCGACGCGGCTCGTGCTGGCCCACACCGACGAGCACCAGGGTGACGACCTGCTGCCCGAGCCCTACACCTCGACCTCCACGGAGGCGATCGCGCTGTCCTCGGTGAAGTCGGTCGTGGTCACCCGGATGGTCACCAGTCCCGCGACGGGGGAGGGCCAGGTCGCGGAGGCCGTCCTCACGATCGGGTGGGGTGGCGCCGGCCGCCTCGACCTCGAGCCGGCGTCCTGCTCCGACCCGCAGTGCGACGCCGACCACGGCTACACCGGCAACTTCACCTCCGACGACTTCTCGCTGCGGGTCTCCGCCGCGGCCGAGGGTGCGGATGCCGTCACCCGGCTGCTCGCCTTCGCCGACTCGCTGTCGGCACGCACCCAGTCGGCGTGAGCGAGCTCGTCGAGCCCGCGTACGGCGACCGCACGCTCGGTGACGTCCTCCCGGCGGTGGCCGCCGCCCTCGGCACGCCCATCGGCGACCCGACCGGGGTGACGCTGCCGGAAGCCCCCGGCTACGTGGTCTTCCTCGTCGACGGGCTGGGCGCCGAGCTGCTGCGCCGTCACGCGCACGCGGCACCCTTCCTCGCGTCGCTGCTCGAGGAAGGTGAGACGGCCACGGCGGGCGTGCCCTCGACGACCGCCACCAGCCTCACCTCGCTGGGCACGGCGCTGCCGCCTGGTAGCCACGGTCTGGTCGGCTTCACCTCGCGGGTGCCCGGCACCGACCAGCTCCTCAACGCGCTGCTCTGGGACGCCGACGTCGACCCGGTGGCCTGGCAGCCGCACCCGACGGCCTTCGCCCGGATCGCCTCGGCGGGGGCGACCGTCACGACGGTCAACAAGCGGGAGTTCCGGGGGAGCGGACTGACGGTCGCGTCCCAGCGGGGTGTCGACTACGTCGGCGCCGACCGCGTCGGTGAGCGGATCGCCGCGGTGCTGGCCGCGTCCGCGACCGGGCCGTCACTGACCTACATGTACGACGCGGACCTCGACTGGACCGGGCACCGGTTCGGTGTCGCCTCCACCCCGTGGCTCCAGCAGCTGGGCATGGTGGACGCCGAGGCCGAGCAGCTGCGCGACGCGCTGCCGGCCCAGACCCGGCTGCTCGTCGTGGCCGACCACGGGATGGTCGACTCGCCGCCGGAGAGCCGGATCGACATCGACGACCACGCCGAGCTGCGCGACGGGCTGGCGCTGGTGGGCGGGGAGGCCCGGTTCCGGCACCTCTACGTGCAGCGGGGCGCCGTCGACGACGTGGCGGCCAGCTGGCGCGAGACGCTGGGAGAGCGGGCCGAGGTGCTCACCCGCGACGAGGCGATCGCCCGTGGCTGGTTCGGGGCGGTCGAGCCCGCGGTCCGGCCCAGGCTGGGCGACGTGGTCGTCGCGGCGACCGGCGACACCGCGGTGCTCTCGTCCTCCTCGTTCCCCTACGAGGCGACCCTCGTGGGCCTGCACGGCTCGCTGACGCCGGCCGAGATGCTGATCCCGCTGCTGGTCTGCTGAGACTCACTCCGGCTCGTTGTGGTGGTGGCCACCCACGTGGAAGGACGACGCGATCCCGTCGTACATCAGGTGGGCGACCAGCCCCTCCGCGGCGTGGGTGAGGTTGTGGCAGTGGTCCATCCAGATCCCAGGGTTGTCGGCCAGGACGGCGACCTCGTAGGCCTCACCGACGCCGACCTCGAGGGAGTCGGTCCACCACGGGCTGCCGGTCGCGGGCTCACCGTCCCGTGAGAGCACCAGGCCGTGATGGCCGTGGAGGTGCATCGGGTGGGTGTCGTCGCTCTCGTTGCTGATGGTGAACACCGCCACGTCTCCCTCGGTGACCATGTACATGGGGATGTCGGGGTAGAGACCGCCGTTGACGGTCCACCAGATCCCGGGCCGGCCGTCGAGGAAGCCGGGCCGCTTGCCGATGGTGTACTCGAAACGACGATCGGGGTTGTCGACGTCGAAGGGGGGCGGCTTCGGCTCCCCGTAGGTGAGCAGGTCGAGCGTCTCGTCCGGCCGGGTCGACCTCGTGGCTCCCGCATCGGCGCCACCGATCGCGAGCGAGGGGCCACCGGAGAAGTCCACCCGAGCTCCTCCGGCGGGGACGGTGAGGCCGAGGTCGACCCGCCCACCGGCGGGGACCGGGACCGCGACGTCCGCCAGGTCGCTCGGCTCGTGCACCTCGGTGCCGTCCACGGCCAGGACGCGGAAAACCGTCCCCGGCAGCCAGAGGGACGCCATCCCGTTGTCGGTGTTGACCACCCGGAGCCGGACCTGGTCGGCGGGCGCCGCGTCGAGCACGGAGACGCCGGCGTCGCCGTTGAGGGTGCCCTCGGCGCCGTAGCGGTGCAGCACGGCGACCTCGTCGACGTCGGGTTCCTCGGCCGGCCCACCCTCGGGGGTGACGACGAGAGCGCCCAGCAGCCCCCGCTGGACCTGCTCGTGGGAGACCTGGTGGGAGTGGTACCAGAAGGTGCCGGCGTCCTCGGCGACGAAGCGGTAGACGTACTCCTCACCCGGCATCACGGCGTCCTGGGTGACCCCGGCGACGCCGTCGGCGGCGTTCGGGACGTCGACGCCGTGCCAGTGGAGCGTCGTCCCGTCCTCGACGTCGTCGTTGACGAGCGTGACCTCCACGAGGTCGCCCTGCGTGACGCGCAGGGTCGGCCCCGGGGTGGTGCCGTTGACGGTGATGCGGTCACCCTCGTCCCGCACCGTCAGCGTCTCGCGTACGTCCGCGGGCCGGTCCGGGCCGGTCAGCTCGGCGACGGGGATGCCGTGGGCGTGGTGGCCGGAGGCGGCACCCAGTGCCCCCACCGGGCCGTCGCCCCACTCCGCGTACCCCATGGAGGCGAGGTCGAACGTGTCGGGCAGGAGGCTGGCCTTCCACAGCCACGCCAGCGGCAGCACGAGGGCGGCTGTGGCGGCTCCCGCCACCCACAGCCGCCAGTGCCGGGTGAACACCCTCAGCCGGGGAGGGTGGCGGTGGTGCCGGGAGAGTCGACCTTCACCGAGGCGGCCCGCTTGCCGGCGCCCAGCGCGGCACCCATGAGGACCAGGGCGTTGATGCCGTGAAGTGCCCCGAACCCGGACCCCACCTCGCGCGCCAGGGCGGGCAGCACGACCACCTGCAGCGCGACCAGCACGAAGACGGTCACCGCCAGCATGACGCCGCCGGGCACCTTGGCGAAGAACGACACGATGAGCATGACGAGCGCGAGGAGCGGGATGACGAGCAGCCCGATGATGCCCGCGTGGATGATGAAGCCCCACTCGGCGACGCCGAACGAGTCCCCGCTCTCCATGAACGCCTTGTCGACGACCCCGTTGTCGTTCCGGATCCAGTTCGAGAGGCCGAAGAACGCCCACGCGATGGCGCCGGCCTGGACGACCACGAGCACGGCGATGGAGTTGGCCAGGAAACGGTAGGTGCTTCTCATCTCTTCCCCCTGTCAGCTCTGAGAGACACATGGTGGTGACCACGACGGTCCCACAACCTGCACCGTGAACCGGGAGCGGCGCGAGCGATTATCCCGGTTGGGGGAAGAGTGGTCTGGACCGGTCAGCCGAAGGGGAGCGGCTCGGGTGCGAGGCTCACGGCCTTGGCCCGGGCGGCGGTGAGCCGCCGCCGGTGGTGCTGGCGGCACAGCACCTCGTAGGCGACCTCCGGCCGGTCGGCGGGCACGCCGTCGAGGGACTCGACGTCCCCGACCACCACGACCGCGCCCTCGGTGACCATCACGCCGTTCTCGGTGCGCGCGTTGTGGGTGGCACGCTTGCCGCACCAGCACAGTGCCTCGACCTGCAGCACGTTCATCCGGTCCGCGAGCTCCACCAGGCGGGCACTGCCCTCGAAGAGGGCGCTGCGGAAGTCGGTGAGAATGCCGAACGCGAAGACGTCGACCTGGAGCTCGTCGACGACCTTGGCGAGCTGGTCGATCTGGTCGCGGGAGTAGAACTGGGCCTCGTCGCAGATCAGGTAGTCGATCCGGCCGCCGCGCGTGAGGCTGTCGACCACGTAGCGCCAGAAGTCGAAGTCGGCCGCCACCTCGATCGCGTCGTGGGTGAGTCCGAGCCGGCTCGAGAGCTTCGCCTCACCGGCCCGGTCGTGCGTGGTGAAGATCCTGCCCACGCGTCCGCGAGCCGCGTGGTTGTGGTTGGTCTGCAGCGCGAGCGTGCTCTTGCCCGAGTCCATGGTTCCGGTGAAGAAGTGCAGTTCCGCCACGGGGCGGGATCCTGCCACAGCGCCGTCGGCGAGGATGGGGCGCATGACGGGTCCCCTCGTGACGGTGTCGGAGCTGGCGCAGCTGCTCGGGAAGGTGACCGTGCTCGACGTGCGGTACCGGACCGGGGGAGCGGCCGGGCCGGCCGAGTTCGAGGCCGGACACGTCCCGGGAGCGGCGTACGTCGACCTGGACGCCGACCTCGCCGCGCCCCCGGGTCCGGGTGGCCGGCACCCGCTCCCGGATCCCGCGCACTTCGCGGCCGCGATGCGGCGAGCAGGGGTGTCGACGGGCCGGCCCGTGGTCGTCTACGACGACTGGGGCGGCCGCGCCGCCGCCCGGTGCTGGTGGCTCCTGCGGCACCACGGGCACCCCGACGTCCGGGTGCTCGACGGGGGTTGGGCTGCCTGGTGGCAGTCCGGTGGCGCCGTGGCGCCCTACGAGGACGAGGTCGGACCGGCGAGCCCGTACCCGGGCGACTTCGAGGCGGCTGCCACCGGCGCCATGCCGCTGGTCGGCGCCGACGAGGTCCTCGACCTGGACCTGCTGGTCGACGCCCGTGCCCCAGAGCGGCACCGCGGCGAGGTCGAGCCGATCGACCCCGTGGCCGGCCGGATCCCGGGGGCGGTCAACGTGCCGACCGAGGCCAACCTCGACGAGGAGGGGCGCTTCCGGTCGGCCGCCGAGCTGAGGGAGCTCTACGAGGGTGTCGGTGTGCGACCCGGGGCCACCACGGCGGCGTACTGCGGGAGCGGGGTCACGGCCTGCCACGACCTGCTGGCGATGGAGGTGGCCGGCCTCTCTGCGGCGCTGTACGCCGGCAGCTGGTCGGGGTGGATCACCGACCCGTCCCGGCCGGTCGAGACCGGCTGACCAGCGTCCGGGTCGTCCTGCGCGGCTCAGACCCGCACGTAGCGGTTGCCGTCGGTCGGTTCCGGGGGTGTCTCCCGCTCCACCTGCTGCGGCTGGTCGACGGTGCCGGCCGCGTCGAGCCAGGCCACGGTGCCGACGACCGACAGCACGAGGGTGGTCGCCACTCCGACGACAGCCCGGGTGACTGGCACGGGTCCAGCATGGCCGCGTCTCGTGCGTCGACGGGGCGTCGACGGCCGCGCTACCCAACATGAGGGACCGACCGCCCGCGCCGGCCCGTGGACAGGGTCCCGGGTCCGTGGCAGCGTGGCAGGAGGATCCCGAGGAGGGACACCATGGAACAGTCAGCAGCACCGATGGCCTGCCCCGACTGCCACGCGCTCACCGACGACCTCGACGCTCACGAGCGCTGGCACACGCGCCTGGTGCGGGACATCGCGGTCGCCGTCACCCAGCACGAGGCAGCGCGCGGCAGCCGCACCGGCTGACCCCGGTCGCCCTTGGCGCCACGGCGACGAGGCCGGGTGCCGCGGTAGTCGGCCGCGCCCTACCAGTGGACGCCGCGGAAGAGGCGGGCCAGCATGATCTGCTCGGACTCGCGGCCGCCCTTGGCGGAGTCCTCCCCGCGCGCGGCGGCGGTCACGACCCGGTGATCCCGTGTTCTAGCCGGACAGACGCACCTGGTCGACCATCGGCCGCATGCCCATCGCGCTGGCCTCGGTCTGGAGGTAGGAGCGCCAGTCCCCGCGATCGTCGACCAGCTGCCGGTCGACGAGCTCGAGAAGGGCGGCGTAGCCCCACATCTCGATCCACCGGTAGGTGTCGGGCAGCCGCCGGCAGCGTGCGGGTGCCTCCTCGAGGAGGGCCACACCACTGGACACGTCACCTTGGTCGATGCTGACCAGCCCCAGGGTCCGCACGGCCAGCGACTCCCAGCACGGGTCGCCCACCTGCTCACCCGTCACCAGGGCGTGCTCGGCCAGCTCACGGCTCCGGGAGGTGTCGCCGCGCATCCGCGTGGACTCGGCCAGGAGCGCCTCGGGGAAGGGCAGGAACCCCGTCCAGTCGAGCGCGCGGGCTACGTCGAGGGCCCCGCGCAGCGAGTGGTGGGCCTCGTCCGCCTCTCCGGCGAGGAGCTGCGAGCGCCCCAGCATGGTGCGGGCGAACGACTCTAGGCGCAGGTCGCGCTCCGCCGCTGACTTCTCCAGCGCGCTCTCCAGGAGCAGGCGAGCGCGGGGGGTGTCGCCGACGTCGTCGGCGGAGGCCCCGTCGTAGAGGTCCACCCAGCCCAGTCCGGACGTCCCGGCGTCGGCAGCATCGCGGGCGCGCCCGAACCAGTGTGTGGCGCGGTCGTAGCGACCGCGCAGGAAGTCGACGTACCCGATCTCGCGGCGGGCCACGACCGCGAGCGGCGCGTCGCCGACCTGCTCGGTCAGCGGCACGGCCTCGTGCAGCATCGCCAGCCCCTCCTGGTCGACGCCGCGGACCCCATGGATGAGCGACGACCCGAGCGACACGAGCGCCCGGGCGAGCAGCGGCTCCTCCCGCAGGGCCCGGGCCGCGAGGACCGCACCCTGGAGGGAGCGGAGGCCGGTGTCGATTGCGCCGGCGTTGACCGCCGACTCACCGGCCTCGATCTGGGCGAGGACGGCGGCCGAACCCGAGTACTGCCGGTCTCCGCCCAGCGGCGCGGCGACCGCCGACCAGAGGGCATGGGTGGGCTCGACGCCCAGCTCCTCGCGGAGCCGGGTGGCGGCGTCCTGGGCCGCTGCGCGGGCGTCTGCCACGCGGCCGTCGGCGCGCAGGCAGCGGACGAGCAGCGCTGCGGCGTTCTCGTCGAGCGGTGCCGCCTCCACGACGCGGCGGGCGTGGGCCAGCGCGCGCTGGGTGTCGCCCCGCCCCAGCAGCGCCAGCGCAGCCTCCTGCCGTACGTCGTGCGCGAGCTGCCGCAGGTGGCGGCGCTCCTCGTCGAGCCAGACGGCGAGGTCGGTTCCCGGCTCGGGCCGGATCGTGGCCAGGAGCTCCTCGTCGAGACCCGGCAGCTCGGCGGCGTCGGCTGCGCCGCCGTCGAGCCGCGCCAGGTCGACGTCCACGTCGGCCGGGACCGTGGCCACGACCGGGTCGCCGGCCACCTCGATCCCCAGCCTGCGCAGCTGCGACAGGTTCCAGCGGAGCGCCGCCGCGGGGTCGGTCGCGTCCAGGAAGAGCAGCCGCTGCAGCCGCTCCCGCGACGGGGGTCGGTCGCCGAGCAGGAGCAGCGCGAGCAGCAGCCACGGCTTGTGCCCGCGGACCTCGACGCGTTCGCCGTCGCGGACGGCGGCCGGGCTGCCGAGCAGGGATATCGCGGTGGTCACGTCTCCTCCTGCCGGGAGTATCCGCCCGGTCTCAGCGCAGCGCCAGCGCGGCGTCGGCGGCCAGCGCCAGGAACTCGCGCGCGGCCTCGGGGTCCGCGATCCGCGCTCCCCGCAGCAGCGGACGCGATGCTCGGGCGAAGTCGGCCTCACGGACGATCGGGGGCATCGGGGTGCTGCTCTCGGCGCGCGGGGTCCCCAGCGTGTCCCGCAGCCGCTCGGCGGCGGCGGTGACGAGTCGGCCGGCCCGGAGCCAGCCCGGGTCGTCGGGTCCGGCGTCGGTCATGATCCGGAGCAACGTGGTGGTCGCGGCCTGGACGTCGTGGACCGTCGGGACGACGAGGACGTCCTGGGTGGGGTGAGTGTCGGTGTGAGTGGTGGTGCGGGTTGCGGTGATGGTCATGGTGCTCGCCTCCTGTGGTGGTGCCCGCACCGTAGGAGTGGCCCGTGTGACGCATCGTGTGACGCCGCGCGGCCCCGTCGGCGACGTACCAGCCGTCACCCACGAGGGCGTCGAGCCGCGACCGTCGCGACCAGCCCGCTCTGACCCTCCCCGGGCTGGACGACCTGCGCCGCGAGGCGCGCCTGTCCCGGCCGCATCGGCACTCGCCCCGGCCGGGGCGGGGACTTCAGGCACCTACCAGTGGACGCCGCGGAAGAGGCGGGCCAGCATGATCTGCTCGGACTCGCGGCCGCCCTTGCCGGCGTCCTCCCCGCGCGCGGCGGCCGAGTCCGGGAAGACGTGGTAGGCCATGTTGAGGACCCGGAACGACGTCTTGGGTGCGACCGTGTGGGCGACCGCCCCGGCGTTGCCGAGCACGGTGTTGATCTCGTGTGGCCGCTCCACCATGGCCTTGATCACCAGCTCGGCCGCCTGGGCGGGGCTGATCGTCGGGAAGCGGTCGTAGAGCTTGGTCGGGGCGATCATCGGCGTCCGCACCAGCGGCATGTGGATGCCGGTGAACGTGATCCCGTCCCCGACGAGCTCGGACGCGACGACGTTGCTCCAGGAGTCGAGCGCGGCCTTCGAGGCGACGTACGCCGAGAACCGCGGCGGGTTGGTCTGCACCCCGATCGAGGAGATGTTGACGATGTGTCCGCGGCGCTGCTCGCGCATAGTGGGGAGCAACCCCATGACCAGCCGGATCGCCCCGAAGTAGTTGAGCTGCATGGTGCGCTCGAAGTCGTGGAACCGGTCTTCGGAGAGGCGCAGCGACCGTCGGATGGAACGGCCGGCGTTGTTGACGACGAAGTCGATCGTCGGCAGCTCGGTGGTGATGTCCTTGCAGAGGCCGTCGATCGCGTCGAGGTCGGTCAGGTCGCACGGGAAGACGTAGGCCGTGCCTCCGCGGTCCTCGATCGCGGCCGCCGTCGCCTCGAGCTTCTCCTTGCCGCGGGCGACGAGGACGGGTACGGCGCCGGCCTGCGCCACCTTGAGCGCCGTGACCTGGCCGATCCCCGAGGAGGCGCCGGTGATGACGACGTACTTGCCCTGGAGCGCCTGGCGAGCGGCGCGGTTGCGAGCCGTGGACGTGTCGAGGTGGGCCTCCCAGTAGCTCCAGAGGGTCCGCGCGTAGGACTCCAGGTCAGGGACCCCGATGCCCGACCCGGCCAGCGCCTTCTCGGTGCGGCGGGAGTCGAAGGTGGCGGTGAAGCGGGTGTGCGACAGGACCTCCGCCGGGACGCCGAGCCGGGCGATGGTCTGGTCCAGGAGCAGCTGAGCGGGCGCGCTCCGGACGACGCTCGTGAGGATCGAGGAGGGGCGGAGCCGGCGCGGGATCAGCGCGAGCGGTCCGGCGGTCGTCGCGCGCCGGTCCAGCGGCGTCGCGAACTGGGGCGCGCCCGCTGCCGCGCAGAACAGGTTGACCACGTCGACGACCGGCTGCGGCTCGGGGTTGACGAGGTGGAAGGCCTGACCGTCGAGGCCGGGCTGGTGGGCGATGTGGTCCATGGCCTTGGCGACGTAGTCGACCGGCACGACGTTGGTGTCGCCGAGGTCGACGCCGACCAGCGGCAGCCACGCGGGCAGGTTGTCGCGCAGCAGCTTCATCATCGGGAAGAAGTAGTAGGGCCCGTCCACCTTGTCGATGGCGCCGGTCTGGCTGTCACCGACCACGATCGAGGGGCGGTAGACCCGCCACGGGACGGTCGCCTCCTCACGCACGATCTTCTCCGACTCGTACTTCGTGCGGTGGTAGGGCGAGGGGAGCGGTTGACCCTCGTCGAACATCGATTCGTCGAAGTGGCCGTGGTGGTCACCGGCTGCGGCCACGGACGAGACCTGGTGGAAGCAGGTGACGGCGAGGGCGGCGGCGAGGGCGAGCGCGTTGCGGGTGCCATCGACGTTCATCGCGTCGTTGGTCTCGTCGTCGGCCGTGATGTCGTAGACGGCGGCGAGGTGGAAGAAGTGCTCGATGCTGTCTCCGTGCTGGGCGATCCACTCGGCGTCGACGCCGAGGCGGTCGGCGGTCAGGTCGCCCACCACCGGCACGACCCGGTCGGTGTCCCACCGCTCGATCAGCCGCTGCATCCGCGGGAGCGACCCTTCGCGGACGAGCACGTACACCTCGCCCTCACGGTGGTCGAGCAGCTCCTGGACCAGGAAGCGTCCGATGAAACCCGTAGCACCCGTGACGAAGTACGACATGGGCGGATGTTACCGCCGGGGAACGATCCCCAGCCCCGGCCAAGCCCCCCACCTCGGTCGACAGGCTCGACCGGCGTGGGTCCGACGGGGGTCAGTCGGCCTTGCCGCCCCCGAACATGATCTCGTCCCAGCTCGGCACGGAGGCACGGCCGCGCTTCTTGGCGGGCCTGCGGCGTACCGGTTCCTCGGCGTCCTCGCCGCCCTCCTCGAGGTCCGAGGGCGGTGCCGCGGATTCCTCAGGGTCCCCGGACGCCGCCCCGGTGTCGGGAACCTCGGTCGTCGGTCGATCGGAGTCGACGTAGGCCTCGACCGGTTGCTCGGACCCGAGCTCGGTCGGCTCGTCCTGCACCAGCGAGAGGGCGTCGTCACCCAGCGGCAGCTCGGAGTCGACGCCCTGGGCGGCCGCGCGTCGGGCACGGGCCCTCGTGAAGTCGTCCTCGGCCGTCGGCGGCTCGGGTTCCGTGGCGGCGTCACCGACGAGCCAGGTGGCGTCGTCGTTCTCGGCCACGACGTAGTTGCCGGGAGCATCGAAGGTGAACCGGGCGGTGCCGCTGCGGGCTCCGGCGGCGAAGTCGGCGGTCAGCGACCACTTGCCGTCCTCGCGACGGGCGGAGTCCCACTCGACCAGCTCGGGGTCGACGTTGCGGCCGCGCAGGTGCGCGGACACGGCCTCGCCGAGGGTGCGGGCACCACCGGGCTGGCCGCCGGTACGGCGCACGGACGAGCGCTGGGCGCGGTCGGCGACGTGCTGCCGCTCCGCGATCACCGGCGCTGCGAACGGCATGATGGCCTCGACGGTGGTGTGGGCGGCCTGCGCCACCGCTTCGGGGGTCTCGCCGGCCCGGATCCGGGCCTGGATGTCGCGGGGGCGGAGGGCGCTGTCCATCTTGATCTCCAACTGGCCGAGACGAGCTTTTTCGCCGCGGAGTGCGGCCCGGAGACGCTGGTCGACATCCAGGGTGAACTCGACTCCCTTGTCGCTGACCAGCAGCAGGCGCTTCCCGTCGTCGCTGATGCCAGCGAGCGTGAGATGGGCCATCGCCTGGGTAACTTCTTCCGTTCTCGGTGGTCGCTTCCGGTGCGCTGAGCCTACGCCAGCGCAGGGCGGCGGAGGTGCCACCGCTCGGCGCGCCGCGCGGGTAACCTCCGGGCGTGTCCCCGACCCTCGTCGTCCTGGACCTCGCCGGGATCTTCGTGTTCGCGATCTCCGGTGCGCTGGTGGCGGTGCGCAAGGAGCTCGACGTGTTCGGCGTCCTCGTCCTGGCCGGCACCACCGGGCTGGGCGGCGGGTTCCTGCGCGACGTCCTCATCGACGCCACGCCGCCGGCCGCGCTCGCCGACTGGCGCTACCTGCTGGTCCCGGTCGTGGCAGGGCTGGTCACCTTCGTCTACCACCCGGCCGTGGGTCGGATGGAGCGGCAGGTCAACGTCTTCGACGCCTTCGGGCTGGCGTTCTTCTGCGTGACCGGCGCGCTCAAGGCCGTCGAGTTCGGCCTCGGCCCGCTGCCGGCGGCGCTCATGGGGATGGTGACCGGCATCGGCGGCGGCATGGTGAGGGACGTCCTCGCGGGCCGGGTGCCGGCTGTCTTCCGCGGCGAGCTCTACGCCACCCCCGCGCTGGCCGGTGCGGGCGCCGCCGTGGCGGCAGAGGCCGCGGGTCTCCCGGTGACGGTGTGCGCCCTCACCGGGGCGGCCGTCTGCCTGGTGTGGCGGCTGCTGGCGATCTGGCGGCACTGGCAGGCACCGCTGCCGTCCGGGCCCGCCAGCGTGTGAGCCTCAGTCGCCGAGGACGCGCCTGAGGTGGTCGTTGGCGAAGACCCGGTCGGGGTCCAGGCGCTCGCGCAGGGCCAGGAACTCCCCGAAGCGCGGGTACGCCGGCGCCAGCTCGGCGGCGGTCAGGGTGTGGACCTTGCCCCAGTGTGGCCGGCCGCCGTGGTCGCGCATGATCCGCTCCACGGCCGTGAAGTAGGGCACGTGGTCGGACCCCACCCAGGTGTGGAACGCGAGGTAGGCGGTGTCCCGACCGTGAGCCGTCGACAACGGCACGTCGTCACCCGGGCCGACCCGGATCTCGACGGGGAAGCCGATCCGCCACGACGAGGCGTCCACGGCACGGCGCGCCTCGGTGAGGGCCGAGACGGCTGCGTCGGCCGGCACGGCGTACTCCATCTCGCGGAAGCGCACGCGCCGCGACGCGGTGAGGACGCGGTGCGCGACGTCGGTGTAGGTGCGGTCGCCGAGCAGCCGTGCCGAGGCCCGGTTGAGGGTGGGAACGGCGGGCGGGACCAGGGCTCCCACGCGGTTGACGGCACCGAAGACGTGGTTGGCCAGCAGCTCGTCCTCGACCCAGGACCGCCAGCGGGGGAGCGGGGAGCCCTCGCTGGTGACCCGGTCGTTGGTCTTGAGGAGCATCCGGTCGGTGTGCGGGAACCAGTAGGCGTCGAGGTGGTCGTGGCTCGCGGCCAGCTCCAGCAGTGAGCCCATGCCCTCATCCCACGAGGCCGGGCGCTCGTGCGCCCGCAACCGGAAGAGCGGCAGTACCCGGAACGTCAGGGTGGTCAGCACGCCCAGGGCGCCGAGTCCGATCCGGGCCAGGTCGAAGACGTCCGGGTTCTCGGTCTCGCTCGCGACGACGACCTCCCCGGTGCCGGTGACCAGCTCGAGCCCGGCGAGCTGGCTGGCCAGACCCATCGCTGTGCCGCCCGACCCGTGGGTGCCGGTCGACACCGCCCCGGCGAGCGTCTGCTCGGCGATGTCGCCCATGTTGGCCAGCGACAGCCCCAGCTGCTCCAGCTCGTGGTTGAGCCGGTGCAGGGGCGTGCCGGCGAGTGCCGTGACGGTCATGGCACGGCGGTCGACGGCCGTGATCCCGGCCAGCTGGTGGGGCAGGAGCAGTGTGTGCTCGGGGGCGGCGATCGCGGTGAAGCTGTGTCCGGTGCCGACCATCTTCACCGTGGAGCCAGCGCCTCGGGCGTCGCGGACCGCGGACTCGACGTCGGCCGGAGTGCGGGGGGTGAGGACGATCTCGGGGCGGGCCGTGGCCAGCCCGGACCAGTTGCGCCACTCCACGTCCCGACCCTACTGACCGGAGCGTGGCACGGCCTGGGCCGCCACCGCCGCCACCGCTCCAGCCGCCAGCGCCACGAGGTACGCCGGCCCGGACCCGGCCCGGTCGACGACCAGGCCAGCCACCGCCGCGCCCGGGGCGACGCCCCCCACGATGGCGGTCTGCAGGACGGTCATCCCCTCGGTCAGCCGAGCCGGGGGGACGACCTGCTCGGTCAGCGACGTCGCCGCGATCAGGGTCGGGGCGATCGCGAGCCCACCGACCAGGAGCGCGAGGCCCATGATCGGCACCGACCCGATGAACGACAGCGGCGCCATGGCCGCGCACATCCCCGCCGCGCCCCACCGCAGCCGCACCGCGGGCCCCTGCCGCCAGTGGACGGCCCCCGTCACCACGCCGGCCGCGAGGCTGCCGAGCGCCCAGAGGGCCAGCAGCGGTCCGGCGTACACCTGGTTGCCGCGTTCCTCCGCCCAGGCGACGGTCACGACCTCAGCGGCGCCGAAGAGGCACCCGAGACCGACGGCGACGGCGAGCAACGGCACCAGCGTCCGCCACGGGAGGCCGGCGCGCGCCGCCGCCGGGTCGTCCTCGGCAGCCGCGCTCACCGGCGGCTCGGTGCGGCGCTGGAGGGCCAGCGCGAGCGTGCCGACCAGACCACTGGCCACCGCCGCCGCCAGCCCGACGCCCGGGTCGATGGCGGTGGCGAGGAGGGTGACCAGGATCGGGCCGGTGATGAAGACCGCCTCGTCGACCACCGCCTCGAGGGCGAAGGCGGTCTGCAGGTCGGCGGGTCGCCCGGCGAGGACGTAGGACCAGCGGGCGCGGACGCAGGCGCCCGCGGCCGGCAGGGTGGCTCCGGAGCAGGCGGCCAGCAGGTAGGTGGCCCAGCGGGCCCAGCCCGCGTCCACCGACACCACGAGGAGCCCCGACGAGAACGTGAACAGCACGGCGGCCGGCGCCAGCACGCGGGCCTGCCCCAGCCGGTCGAGCAGCCGTCCTTGCAGGATCGACAGGGTCGCGTTCGCCACGACGTACGCCGCAGACACCGAGCCCGCGAGGCCGTAGGAGCCGGTGCCGGCGGCGACCAGCAGCACGATGCCCAGGCCCATCATCGAGATCGGCAGCCGCGCGACGAAGGCGGCGGTCGAGAACCGGAGTCCCCCCGGGACGCTGAGGATCCGTCGGTAGCTGTCGAGCATGGCGAGCAGAGCCTACGGCCGACCCCGCCGTTGGAGCGCGCTCAATACGATGGCGTCCATGAGCCCAGACGTCAGCCCGTACGACGCCCTCCTGCTGGTGTCGTTCGGCGGCCCCGAGAAGCCCGACGACGTCCTCCCCTTCCTGGAGAACGTGACCCGGGGCCGCAACATCCCCCGCGAGCGGCTGGCGGAGGTGGGGGAGCACTACCACCTCTTCGGCGGGCGCTCCCCGATCAACGACCAGAACCGCGACTTCCTGGCGGCCATCCGCGAGGACCTCGCCGGGGCCGGGATCGACCTCCCCGTCTACTGGGGCAACCGCAACTGGGACCCCTACCTGACCGACGCGATGCGGGAGATGGCAGCCGACGGGGTGCAGCGGGCCGCGTGCTTCGTGACCAGCGCCTACTCGTCGTACTCCGGGTGCCGGCAGTACCGCGAGAACCTGGCGGCGGCCGCGACGGCCGTGCCGGGAGCGCCGCGGCTGGACCGGCTGCGCCACTACTTCAACCACCCTGGCTTCCTGGAGTCGGTCGTCGACGCGACGCTGGCCGCGATGGCCGAGCTGCCGGAGCGGGTGCACGAGGGGACCCACCTGGCCTTCGTCACCCACTCGATCCCCGAGGCCATGAACGACAGCAGCGGCCCCGACGGCGGCGCCTACGTCAAGCAGCACGCCAGCGCCATGGCCGAGGTGGTCGAGCGGGTGCGCCAGGAGACCGGCCGGCGGCCACCCCACGACCTGGTGTTCTGCTCCCGCTCTGGACCGCCGTCGGTCCCGTGGCTCGAGCCCGACATCAACGACCACCTCGAGATGCTGTCGCGCCACGGCACAGCGGGGGTGGTGATGGTGCCGCTGGGCTTCGTGTCCGACCACATGGAGGTCATCTACGACCTCGACACCGAGGCGATGACCACGGCCGAGAAGCTCGGCCTCCCCGCCGCCCGTGCCGCGACACCGGGCGTCGACCCGCGCTTCGTCGCGACCGTGCGCGACCTTCTCGTCGAGCGAGCCGCCGCCGAGCGGGGTGAGGACCCCGAGCGCCGCGCCCTCGGCAGCCTGCCCCCGTGCTGGGACCGGTGCGCACCCCACTGCTGCCCCAACCCGCGCCAGGAGCTGCCGACCGTCGGCGGCGAGCCGGCGTGACGCCCGACCCCGCCGAGCTGCTCGACGTCGCGTGCTCGGTGGCGCGGCAGGCGGCCGAGCTGGTCCGCCAGCACCGCAGCCACGGCGTCACCGTGGCCGACACCAAGAGCAGCAGCGTCGACGTGGTCACGGAGGCGGACCGCGCGAGCGAACGCCTGATCCGCAGCCTGGTGCTCGAGGCGCGCCCGGACGACTCGATCCTCGGCGAGGAGGGGGACGACCACGTCGGGACCTCCCCGGTCCGGTGGGTGGTCGACCCCATCGACGGGACCGTCAACTACCTCTACGGGATCCCCGAGTACGCGGTCTCGATGGCGGCCGAGGTCGACGGCCGGGTCGTCGCGGGGGTGGTCCACAACGTCGCCACAGGCGTCGAGTACGCCGCCGTCCTCGGCGGCGGTGCCACCCGCGACGGGGTCCCGCTGCGCGTCCGTGACGTCCCCCCGGTCCAGCAGCGGCTGGTGCTGACCGGGTTCGGCTACGACCGGGAGGTCCGTGCCGGCCAGGCGGAGCGGGTCGCGCGGCTGCTGCCGCGGGTGCGCGACGTACGCCGCATGGGCTCGTGCGCCCTCGACCTGTGCCACGTCGCGGAGGGCGCCGCGGACGGCTACGTCGAGGAGGGGCCCCACCCGTGGGACTGGAGCGCAGGTGCCCTGGTCGCGGCCGAGGCCGGAGCCACCTTCGCCCTGCTGCCCGGCTCGCTGGTGGCGCCGTGTGAGGGGCAGCCGGGCAGCGTGGTGGCTGCAGCGCCGGCGGCCGGCTGGGACGAGTTCACGGCCCTGCTGGCCGACTGCGGATTCGTGATCGAACCCCGGGAATAGGTCACGCCCCGGAACGGTTCTCGCGGACACTGGGTGAACCGGTGTGCGGTGCCCTGACCGGATGGTGCACAATCTGGCGCCGACGCAGACGACGTGATGGCGCCCAGCGGGCGGCTCAGGGGAGTGGAGAAGATGGCGACCGACTACGACGCGCCGCGCAAGACTGACGAAGAGCAGTCCGAGGAGAGCATCGAAGAGCTCAAGGCGCGTCGCCACGACAAGAACTCCGGCAAGGTCGACGAGGACGAGGCCGAGGCCGCGGAGTCCTTCGAGCTGCCCGGCGCCGACCTCTCCCACGAGGAGCTCGCCGTCGAGGTCAAGCCCAAGCAGGAGGACGAGTTCACCTGCATGAGCTGCTTCCTGGTCCGCCACCGCAGCCAGCTCGCGGACGAGAAGAAGATGATCTGCCGGGACTGCGCCTGAGCGTCTCCCCGGTCCCCGTCAGGGGTCCCGTCAGGGCGTGAAGCCCTGGTCCTCGTCCTCGCCGTGACCCAGTCCCGGGGGAAGGTGCCCGGTCGACTTCTGGTAGTAGCCGGCGGCGCGTCGCGCGGCGAACATCCGGGCCAACCCGATGAGTGCACCGCTGACGGCGGCCCAGGCGACCGCCTCCCGCACCGCCACGTCGGGGTCGGCAGGGTTCTGCGGCGGGGTCTTGCCCGTCGCCTTCTTCCAGCCGGTGGTCAGGACCTTCTTCGAGACGGTGGCGGCGCCGAGCACCGACACCATCGACATCAGGGTCCAGACCTTCGATCCACCAGAGTCCTTGGCCATGCACCGACCCTAGCCGAGCCCGACGAAGGAGTGCCCGGCGTGGGGAGGTGGCTGAGCAGGTCCCGCGACGGGCGGGTCGGAACCCGGACCCTAGCCGAGCGATGTGATCGCCCGCGCCAGCTCCTCGGGGTGCCGGGTGCTGACGAGCCAGTACGGCGTGGGGTCGGCCGGGTCGGTGATCTCCACCTCGACGGCCCGCTTGAGGTAGGGCCGCAGCAGCAGGAAGGCGCGGGCGTCCGCCTCGACCCCCGACCTCCGTCGGGTCGCCTCGGCGTCCAAGGCACGGGCGGTGCCGACGTGCTCCGCGCCGATGCGGGCCCGGCCGACGCGCAGCTCGCCGTCGGCGACGCTGATGCGGGCGGCGCCGTAGGCGCTCAGCAGCGACGCGGCCAGCAGCATGCCGACGGCGCTCAGCACCCACGCCAGACCAACGGGCAGTGCCACCACGAGCGCCAGCCACAGGCTGGCCACGAGCATCGTCGCCTGCACCCACCAGCGCAGCGGCACGGTCAGCCGCTCGGCGTACTCGACCGCGTTCTCCACGATGAGCCATCGTAGGAGCGGTCCGGTGCCGGGGTGCGGGTAGGGTCACGCCCCGTGTCCGACCACTCGCCCGGCGACCTCGACGTCCTGCTGGTGCGGCTCGATGCCGACCTGCCACCGCCCGCCTACGCCCACCCGGGGGACGCCGGTGCCGACCTCCTCACCACCGTCGACGTGACCCTGAAGCCGGGGGAGCGGGCCCTGGTGCCCACCGGCATCGCCGTCGCCCTGCCCGAGGGGTACGTCGCGCTGGTCCACCCGCGCTCCGGACTGGCCGCCCGGCACGGGGTGTCGATCGTCAACGCGCCCGGGACCGTCGACGCGGGCTACCGCGGCGAGGTGAAGGTGATGCTGATCAACCACGACACCACCGAGCCGGTCGAGCTGCGGCGCGGGGACCGCATCGCCCAGCTGGTGGTCCAGCGGGTCGAGCGGGCGCGCTTCGTGGAGGTCGCCGAACTCCCCGAGTCGGTCCGTGGCGCCGGGGGCTACGGTTCTACCGGAGGGTTCGGCCGTCCCGACCGCCCTGGAGCAGAAGGAGTGCAGTGAGGTTCCGACGCAAGTCCGCCGCCGCGGACGCCCCGGACACCGCCGCGGAGGCGCCGGCGCCCGAGGAGACCCCGGTCTCTGACGCCGCCCCGTCGGTGCACCGCGAGGGCCCGCTGGACGCCGAGGACGTCGAGGACGACGGCGTCGAGCGTGTCGACCTCGGCTCGCTGCTGGTCCCTCCCGTGCCGGGCAGCGAGCTGCGCATCCAGGTCGACGAGCGCACCGAGCAGGTGCAGTCGGTCGTCCTCGCCGGGACCGACGGAGCCCTCGAGCTCCGCGCCTTCGCCGCCCCCCGTCACGGTGACCTGTGGAGCGAGGTCCGCCCCCAGCTCGCGGCCGACATGGCACGCCGCGGCGGCACCGCCACCGAGCAGGAGGGACGGTTCGGCACCGAGCTGCAGTGCCAGCTGACGGTGAAGACCGCCGACGGCCGGACGGGTCAGCAGTCCTCCCGCATCGTCGGCATCAACGGCTCCCGGTGGATGCTGCGCGCCACCTTCCTCGGCAAGCCCGCGGTGGACGCCGACGCGGCGGGCCCATGGGAGCAGGCCCTCAGCCAGCTCGCCGTACGCCGCGGCAGCGGTGCCATGCCGGTCGGTGACCCGCTTCCCGTGGTGCTGCCCGACCAGGCCCGGCGGCTGGGTCCCCAGGAGGGACCGACGGCCGCCCCGGCCCCGGAGGAGTCCTGAGGTGGCGGGCCGGAGCCGGCTGCGCACCCGCATCAGCGACTGGGCCAGCGGCCGCGACCTCCACGCGGAGGACGTCCGCCGGCACCTGGCCGACAAGGCGGAGCTCAGCATCGCCGAGGCCCCCGACCGGGAGCTGGTGACGGTCAACGGCCAGCTGCGCACTGTGACGCTGCGGCCCCGCGGCGGCGTACCCGCTCTCGAGGCCGAGCTCTACGACGGGTCCGGCGTGCTGACCGTGATCTGGCTCGGCCGCCGCAAGATCGTCGGCATCGAGCCGGGCCGCACCATGCGGGTCACCGGCCGCATCGGCGTCACGGCGGATGCCCGCACCATGCACAACCCGCGATACGAGCTGCTGCCATGAGCCCTGAACCCGCCGCCTCCTCCACCACCCCTGCGGGTGTCGACACCGTCGAGCAGGTGGTCCGCGCCCAGCTGTCGAAGGCCCTCGGAGGACGTCGTGGGATGGCCGAGGCCGCGGCCCCGACGCTCGTCTTCACCGTCCTGTGGCTGACCACGCGCGAGCTCTACACCGCGCTGACGGTCAGCGTGGCCGCTGCGTTGGTGCTGCTGGCGGTGCGGCTCGTCCAGCGGTCGACGGTCCAGTTCGTCGTCAACGCGCTCTTCGGCATCGGCATCGGCTGGCTCTTCGTCACGATGTCCGCCCGAGGTGGGGCCAGCGAGGACGAGCAGGCCCTGGCCTACTTCCTCCCCGGCATCCTCTACAACAGCGGGTACGCCGTGCTGCTGGCCGTGACCTGCCTGATCGGCTGGCCGCTCGTCGGCTTCATGGTCGGCGGCGTCACCGGTGACGCCACGGCCTGGCACCAGGACCGCCAGGTGGTCCGGCTCTGCACCAACCTGACGTGGCTCCTGGTGCTGCCCTGCGTGCTGCGCGCGGTCGTGCAGGGCCCCCTGTGGCTGGCCGGGAACGGCGGCGGCATCGACACCGACACGGCGATCGCGCTGCTCGGCATCCTCAAGATCGTCATGGGCTGGCCGCTCCAGCTGGCCGCCCTCGGCGCGATGGTGTGGCTCCTCGCCCGGAATCGCACCCCCGTGGAGGCGCGTCCGGCGTGAGGCTGCTGTCCCTCAGCCTCCGTGCAGCGAGGGCGCCAGCAGCTTCTCCAGCTCCTCCTCGACGTCGGCACTGACGACGAAGAGCAGCTCGTCGCCCGACTCGACCGGCTGGTCGGCGTCGGGGGTGTAGACCTGGCCGTCGCGCAGGATCGTGACGAGCGCGCAGTTCTCGGGGAACGGGATGAGGCCGGCGGGCTTGCCGACGTACGGCGAGTCCGAGGGCAGGGTCAGCTCGACCAGGTTGGCGTTGCCCTGCCGGAACGTGAACAGCCGGACGAGGTCGCCGACGGTGACGGCCTCCTCCACGAGCGCCGACATGATGCGCGGGGTCGAGACGTTGACGTCGACGCCCCAGGCCTCCGTGAAGAGCCACTCGTTGTTGGGGTGGTTGACGCGGGCGACGGTGCGCGGGACGGCGAACTCCGTCTTCGACAGCAGCGAGGTGACGAGGTTGACCTTGTCGTCGCCGGTCGCGGCGATGACGACGTCACACCGGTCGAGCCGGGCCTCCTCGAGGGAGGAGAGCTCGCACGAGTCGGCGAGCAGCCACTCCGCGTCGGGGACCCGCTCGGGCTTGATCGCCCCCGGGCTCTTGTCGATGAGCAGCACCTGGTGACCGTTGGTGATCAGCTCGCGGGCGATGGAGCGGCCGACGGCCCCCGCTCCGGCGATGGCGACCCTCATGACTCCTGCTCCTCGGGTCCGCGGTCGAAGACCTCGTAGACGTGGGCGGCGTTCTCCTCGCGCATCACCAGGTGCAGGAGGTCACCCTCCTGGATCACGGTCTCCCGGGTGGGCAGCATCCCCTCGCCGAGGCGGTCGATCCACGCGATGCGCGACTTGGTCTGCAGCTGCAGGTCGACGGTGCGGTGGCCGATCCACGCGGGTGGCACCGGCACCTGGTCGAGACGGATCGTCCCCGACGGGTCGCGGAAGTCCGGCTCGGCACCTGCCGGGAGGAGCCGGCGCAGCACCTGGTCGGCGGTCCACTTCACGGTCGCGACCGTCGTGATGCCCAGCCGCTGGTAGACCTCGGCCCGTCCCGGGTCGTAGATCCGCGCCACCACCTGGTCGATGCCGAAGGTCTCGCGGGCCACCCGGGCGGCGATAATGTTGGAGTTGTCACCGCTGGAGACGGCTGCGAAGGCATCGGCTCGCCGGATCCCGGCCCGTTCGAGGACCTCCTGGTCGAAACCGAAGCCGGTGATCTTGTCGCCGTTGAAGGACGGGCCCAGCCGACGGAACGCGTCGGGCTCGCTGTCGATGATCGAGACGGTGTGGTTGCGATCCTCGAGGCTGCGGGCGAGCGTCGAGCCGACCCGGCCGCAGCCCATGATGACGACGTGCACGTGGCAAACCGTATCCCAGTCGATGCCCCCAACCGGGTGTGAACGGTCTAGCCTTCGAACGTGGGTGTCGGCGACGTCTCGAAGCGGATCCTGTTGGGGCGCAAGCTGCGCAGCACCCAGCTGGGGGAGACGCTGCTGCCCAAGCGGATCGCCTTCCCGGTGTTCGCGAGCGACGCGCTCTCGTCCGTGGCCTACGCTCCCGACGAGATCTTCATCATCCTGTCCCTGGCCGGCATCTCGGCCTACACGTTCTCGTGGCCCGTGGCGATCGCCGTCGCCGTGGTCATGCTGGTCGTGGTCGCCTCCTACCGGCAGAACGTGCACGCCTATCCCTCCGGCGGCGGTGACTACGAGGTCGCGACGGTCAACCTCGGACCGAACGCCGGCATGACGGTGGCCGCGGCACTGATCGTCGACTACGTGCTCGTCGTCGCCGTCTCGCTCTCATCGGCGGCGCAGTACGCCGGCTCGGCGTTCGACTTCGTGGCCGACCACCGGACGCTCGTGGCCGTCGGTCTCGTGCTGTTCCTGGCGGTGATGAACCTCCGAGGGGTCCGCGAGTCCGGCGTCTCGTTCGCGATCCCGGCGTACGCGTTCATGCTGGCGCTCGGCGGGATGTGCCTGTGGGGCCTCGTCCGCAGCCTGTCCGGGACCCTCCCCGCTGCCGAGAGCAGCCAGTTCTCGATCATCGAGGCCGAAGGCTACGGCGAGAACCTCACCACCATCGCCCTGGTGTTCCTGGTCGCCCGGGCCTTCTCCTCCGGCTGCGCGGCCCTGACGGGCGTCGAGGCGATCTCGAACGGCGTGCCGGCGTTCCGCAAGCCCAAGAGCCGCAACGCTGCCGCGACCCTGCTCATGCTCGGGGTCATCGGTGTGATCCTGATGCTGTCGGTGGTGTCGCTGTCCAACGCGATGAACGTCAAGTACGTCGACCCCAGCGAGCTGCAACGACTGGTCGGCCCGGACGGCAACCCGGTGCCGGAGGACTTCAACCAGGACACCCTCATCGCCCAGATCGCCCAGGGCGTCTTCGACAACTTCCCGGTGGGGTTCTTCTTCGTCGTCATCGCCACCGGCGTGATCCTGGTGCTCGCGTCCAACACCGCCTTCAACGGCTTCCCCGTGCTCGGCTCGATCCTGGCCCGCGACGAGTGGTTGCCCCGGCAGCTCGGGGCCCGGGGCGACCGGCTCGCCTACAGCAACGGCATCCTGATCCTGTCGGGGATGGCGATCGCGTTGATCGTCGCGTTCGACGCCGAGGTCACCCGGCTGATCCAGCTCTACATCGTCGGCGTCTTCGTGTCCTTCACCCTCAGCCAGCTGGGCATGCTGCGGCACTGGACCCGGCACCTGCGCACCGAGACCGACCCCGCCGAGCGGCGCCGGATGATGCAGTCGCGGCTCATCAACACCGTCGGGCTGGTGATGACCGCGGTGGTGCTGGTCATCGTGCTCGTGACGAAGTTCGTCCAGGGCGCCTGGATCACGCTGATCGCGATGGGCGTCTTCATGCTGATCATGCGCGGCATCAAGACCCACTACGTCGACGTCGCGCGCGAGCTGGCCGCCGACGAGGAGGACCGGACCCTACCGACGCGGGTGCACGCGATCGTGCTGGTCTCCAAGCTGCACAAGCCGACGCTGCGGGCGCTCGCCTTCGCCAAGGCGTCGCGGCCCAACGTCCTCGAGGGCGTCTACGTCGCCTCCGACGCGCGCGACACCAACCAGCTCCTCAGCGACTGGGACGAGCGCAACCTGGGCATCCCGCTGAAGGTGCTCCACTCGCCCTACCGGGAGATCGTGCGACCGATCTCCGACTACGCCCAGGAGATCCGGAAGGCCAACCCCCGGGGTGTGGTGGCGGTCTACATCCCCGAGTACGTCGTGGGCCGGTGGTGGGAGCAGCTGCTCCACAATCAGACCGCCCTGCGGCTCAAGGGGCGGCTGCTCTTCTCGCCGGGCGTGATGGTGATCTCCGTGCCCTACCAGCTGCGTTCCTCCGAGATCGCCCGGGAGCGTGAGCTGCGCGAGGACGCGAGGATCCGGTCCGGTGACCTGCGACGCGGCCAGGTGAGCGACACCTCGCGCAACCGGCAAGTGCCGCGGTGAGCCGGCAGCCTCGCCGGCGTCGACCCCGCGGGCGCTCGCGGGTGGGGGAACGGTTCACCGTGACGGTGGGCCCGGTGGCCCACGGCGGCCACTGCGTGGCGCGGGTCGGGGACGGCGACGGATCGCGCGTCGTGTTCGTCCGACACGCCCTGCCCGGGGAGGAGGTCGACCTCGTCGTGACGGAGGGCACCGACGGCGACCGGTTCTGGCGCGGGGACGCCGTCGCCGTGCACCGGGCGTCCGAGGACCGGGTCGCTGCGCCCTGCCCCTACGCGGGACCCGGGCTCTGCGGCGGCTGCGACTTCCAGCACGTCGCGCTCGCTGCTCAGCGCCGTCTCAAGGCCGACGTGGTGCGCGAGCAGCTCCACCGCCTCGCGGGTCTCGACGTCGCGGTCGAGGTGGAGCCCGTGCCGGGCGACGACCACGGCCTGCGCTGGCGCACGCGGCAGCGCTACGTACGGCTCCCGGACGGTGGGCGCGGCATGCGTAAGCACCGCTCCCACGACGTCGTCCCGATCGACGAGTGCCTGCTCGAGGCCCGCTCCGGGCCGTCCCACGAGGTTCGTGGCCGAAGGTTCGCGGTCGCCGACGACGGTTTCTGGCAGGTCCACCCGGGGGCCCCGGACGTCCTGGTCTCGGCCGTCCTCGACCTGGCCCGGCCGCAGCCGCGGGAGTCGGTCCTCGACCTCTATGCCGGGGTGGGCCTCTTCGCGTCCTTCCTCGCCGACGCGGTCGGCCCGGACGGCCGGGTGGTCGCCGTCGAGGGCAACCGCGCGGCGGCGCAGGCCGCGCGCGTCAACCTGGCCGACCGTGCCGAGGTCACCACCGGTGCCGTCGACGCGGTCCTCGACTCGGCCTACATCGAGCGGGTCGACCTCGTCGTGCTCGACCCGCCGCGGGAGGGGGCCAGGCGGCGGGTCGTGGAGCAGGTGGTCGCCCGGTCACCCCGCGCGGTGGTCTACGTCGCCTGCGACCCGGCCGCGCTGGCGCGCGACGTCGCCGTCTTCGCCGAGCACGGCTACGCGCTGCGGGCGCTGCGGGCCTTCGACCTGTTCCCGATGACGCATCACGTCGAATGCGTCGCTTTGCTGACGAAAACCGCCTCTGACCTGCGGTGATGCAAATCCGGGTGTTGGTGCTGACTTCGAAAATCCGGGCTTAGGGCGCACTTTGGGCGCACTTTGACTTTGAGGCCGCTCCCGATGCCGGACCTGGAGACCCCTGAGAACGCGAGAAACGGCCCGTAGGCCGCCGCGTAGTGCGAAGGGGGCTCCACGGGCCGCTCGGAGGGTCTGAGGGCTCTCAGAGCTCGATTGCGGGATCGTCGGTGGGCTCGGTCCGAGGAGCAAGCCGCTCCGTCGCGGCGCGGTAGTCGGGCACCACGAGCCGGCGGTTGATGTAGTGCCGCTCGGTGACCGTCTTGGACGTGTGGCCGAGCTGATCCTTGGCGGCGTCGGCGTCGTAGACCTCGTCGATCTCGGTTGCCACTGTCCGGCGGAAGGAGTGGGGCGAAACGTCGCGGAGCGCGGCGATGTCGGCGTACTCGTCGAGGTGGCGGATGTGCCACAGCCGGCTCTGGACATTGCCGGGGAAGTGCCAGGTTCCGTTGCGGCTGGCGAAGACCGCGTCGATGTCGTTCGGTGGCTGCTCCAGCTTGCGTCGGCGCAGGATGGCAACGGCCCAGTCGGGGAGCGCGATGGGGCGGATCGCGGCGTCGGTCTTGCCGTAGTCGACCCGCTTGCCCTTGGAGGTGATCTGGCCGTTGACCATGAGCCACGGGAACCAGGTCTCGTCGTCGCGGCGCTCGGGAGGGGCGGTCAACTCGATGTCGGACCAGCGCAGGGCGAGCAGTTCGCCGATCCGCATACCGGTGGCGATGAGCATGTCGACGATGTCCGGGAGGTCGACACTCTTCGGGCCATTGCGCCGCTCGGCGTTCGCCCACTCACGGATGGCCGCACGCACAGCGTCAAGGTCCTCGACCGCCACCGGCTTCTTCTTGACCTTCGGCACAGGGACTGACGGGACGGCTGCCGCCGGGTTGCCGTTGAGCGCCTCGTGGAAGATCGCCATGTTGAAGGCCCGCACCAGGACGCTGCGAATCCGCTTGCGCATGTCCGCTGAGACTCCGGCGCTGTCCAGAGCCGCCTGGATGATGACCGGCCGAACGTGTCGCAGCTGGTAGGCACCCAGAGGGTGCTCGGTCTTGTCGCTGTCGAGCACCCAACGCAAGTGATAGCGGTAACGCTCCAGGGTCTCCGAGTTGGGACTGCCGTCGGCCTTTTCCATCTTGGCGAACCAGAGGTCAAGCAGTTCCTGAACCGTGTCGTCGGGAGCGATGGCACCATCGCCGAACGTGCCGGTGTGCTCGACGAAGAATGCCTTGAGGTTGGCCCTTGCCTTGTTCTTGGTTTCGCCGCTCTTGCGGTACTCGCGGACGACGCCGTCGACATCGCAGTAGCGGGCCCGTGCTAGCCACGTCCCGTTGGCACGTTGTGTGCAGTTGATGTCGCCGTAGGTGCCGACCACCAGTTTCTGCCGGGCCATTTCTGATTCCTTTCGTGTGTCTGGTCCCGTCAGGGCTGCGCTGTCCGGAGGGCTCCACCCCGCACCCGGCTTGCGCGGGTGCGGCTCCGAACCTGCCGGCCGCCATCCGAGGCAGGGTCAGCGCCTTCGTTGTCGTCGCCGAGTGCGAACGACTCCTCGTGATCCCGGAGCCACCGGTCGAGCTCGGACAGGCGGTACTTGAGCCTGCCGCCCGCCTTCACTGCACGTGGGCCATAGCCGGGTCGTCGTACCCGCCAGGTCAGCAGCGTGGCCTTCGGGACGCCGAGATAGCCACAGGCGTCCTCGGTGTTGAGGAAGGGGTCTTGGGGAAGCGGGACGACGAGGGCCAAGGGCATCTCCTTGTCGCCGCTGCTCGCGGTGGACGGGGTGTCAGATCGACGGGACATCAGGGCTCGCTCCTCTCGGTGGTGGCCGGTGGTGCAACGCGGCCTCGAAGTCGAGGCGGCTTTGCGCTGCACCTTTCGGCGCCTTTCGTTGGATAGGTGTGGGCCGCAGGTCGCTGCGCACGATTGCGAGCAGCTCGGTCTGCACGGGCGTTGTGATGGGCACGAACGTCTGCCGGGTGACGCGGACGAGTTCGCCGTTGTGGTCCCCGAGTCCGGGGACGTTGATGCGCTGGAAGTAGAGGCGCTGGGCGACGCCGTGCTCGATGACGTTGCAGATCCGGTCGTCGATGCCCGCGCTGACCCGCTGGAGCCGACGGTTCTGCGGGGGATCGGCAAGTCCGTCTCGGCCGAGTTTCTCCATGCGGACGGCGGCGACGGAGCCTTGGCCGGCGGCGGGTCCACCGTTCCCGACCATCCCGCCGAGGTCACGGGTCTCGTGGACGAGTCGCCCGTAGCTCTCAGCACGTCGCTCCCACCGGACCGCGACGGTCGGGTCGACGGTTTGGAGTCGGCGGGCTGCTTCACGCGAGACGATGCGTTGGGAGTCGAGCACGACACGCAGGTTGTGGGCGGTGGGGAACGTCCCGAGGTGGATGAGCAGGTTGTGCTGGGCCTGGAGTACGCCGGTGATGCCGGGCAGCTCGGGTCCTTCAATCAGCGTTGGTTCGGGCCGCCATCCGCGAAGGTCGACGGTGTAGTCCGGCTCGCCGTATCCCGCCCGTGTCGCGCACGTCTCGGCCGCACGTCCAAGGCGGCCCGGCTCCTTGAGTGCCTGCCAGCCGGGGATGTTGGCGTAGCGACGGTCGAGGCTGACGACCGCACGCACCACGTCGGCGGCGTCCTTGATGACGGTCAGGCACTGGGCTTCGGACAGACGGCCGTACCCGACGCCGTTGGCGAAGTCGTGCTCGCCGAGCACGCAAGCACGAGCCGCCTGACGCCAGGTGTCGACGAGCGCGAACGGCTGCTCGGTGACCAGCTCGTCCAGCGTTGGCAGGTTGACCTCGGTCGCGACGAGAGTGGCTTCCAGGCGATAGCGCAGCTCCTCGGCAGGGCCACGCGTGCGGCCGGTGCTTCCTTCGAGGTTGATGTGCGGGTTGGCGGCACGCATCGCCTGGTGGCTCCAGACGAGTACGGCGTAGCGGTAGCGCGCGATCTGCTCACCGATCACCTTCCGCTCATCGGGAGTCGTGGTCTCGGGGACCGTGTGCAGGCCGGCGCCGCCGATGCGTTGCTGGATGCGGTGCTGCCGCAGCAGTTCACTCAGCGCGTCGCGGAGCATCCCGCTGGTCTCGCCGTACATCAGGGCGCATCCAGTTCTCGGGCGGCCCACAGCATGTCGAGGACGAGCTCGACGGTCAGGGAGTCGATGCCGTGCCTGACGAGGTCCTCGATGGCCGACTCGGCGACCTCGAAGAGCACGTCGCGGTCGGTGACCGGGACCGGGCTGATGCCGGGGATGTAGTCGCCGTGGATGAAGTCGATCTGGAGCAGCACGCGGTCGTACTCGATCGACGCATCGGTCGTGAGCGCGGCGTCGGCCAGGGCGGCGACGTAGGAGCGGGCCTCGGCGAGGGTCACCGCGTGGGCGAGCAGCATGGGTGAGTCCTTTCGGGGGCTGGAGATGGTCGGCATGTCTTCGACCGTGGAGTGGTCGATCGAGGACGCCGAGAACGCGTAGTCCTGTCTGTGGACAAGCCGGTAGAAAGTCCCGCTGTGTATCGGGTGCGCGGCTACGCAGCGAAGCGAACCGCGTCTTCGATCGCTCTGCGGGCGGCGAGGTCCTCGGCGACGAACGCGGTGAAGTCGGCTCGTCGGTCGACGATCTCGACCTCCGGCGCGGGCTCGTACGGGGCTTCTCCGGGCCACGCGGTCTGCCGGGTCGGCCTGTCACGGTCCAGCCGCGTACCGCACAGGGACACCCACTCGCGTAGCCGGTTTCGGGCCTCGGCGAAGTCTCGATGCCAGGCGAGAGGTGCTGACGGCGAGCCATCGGGGTCGTAGGCGTTGAGCCAGTGGGTGTGGAGTGCAGAGAGTTCCCAGATCAGCTCGTCGTGGCGATGCCACAGCGGTGGGATCACCGTCGGCGGCAGGCCGTAGGTGTGCCGCAGCCAGTCCACCCACGCGTCGAGGTCGTGCCACTCGTCGAATGCCTCGTCCGCGGTGAGGAGGTTCCAGTTGATCGGGCGCAGCGGGCGCTCATCGTCGAAGTCGGCGGTCCCGAAGACAGTGTCGGGACCGCCGAACTCCTCGAACGAGTCGCCGTCCTCGAACTCCAGCGTCTGCTGGTCGGATTCGACGTCGGTGCTCATCACGGTGGCCTTCAGAAGCTGACGGCCTGGGCCGGCTCGTTGACCACGTTCATCTCGTTGGTCGGAGGGTCGGGCTGCTTGGCAGGATTGCGGTCCACGACGTAGCGGGTGCGGGCGCAGTCGTGTCCGATCCGGCGTGCGACGAACTGCTCGCGGATCTCGCTGGGACCGCCGGGTCGCTCCTGCTCGTACTCGTGGATGTAGCCGGAAGCGACGATCTGGTCGCCCGGCTTGAACCGCGGGTAGGCCCGCTCGGCCGCACGGTCGAACAGGACCATGTCGCAGAAGACGGGGTCGAGCTTGGTGAACGACCCGTCGACCTCCTTGCGGTGCTGCTCGATGCCGACCCGGCAGAAGAACCGGGCGTGACCCTTGCCGGTGAACGTGAGCTCCGGCGCTGTCGCGATGAACCCGTGGAGGCTCATCTGGGTGGGAATCGTCATCGTCTGACTCCTGACGTCGGGCGGTGCCCGGATGGCATCCGCTATCAGGAGTCAGGTGTGCAGCGGCGACGATCTGCCTGGATGGTTACGCTCGTTGCCGATGAAGAGCAGTGGTCGTGGCCGCGCACAGAGCGACGAGTTCTACGTCGTCGATCTTTGTGACGAGGCGTTGGGAGAGGCGGGCCTACGCCAACACAGGTTCCCGTGGCTTCTTGGTGACCCGTCTCCGAAAACTGGGAGAGCAACCGCACTTCCGGTGGATGCCTACTGGCCCAGTCGCAGCTTCGTTGTCGAGTTCTACGAGCGGCAGCACACCGAGGCGGTCGCGTTCTTCGACAAGCCCGACAGGATCACGGTCTCGGGCGTGCCTCGCGGTGAACAGCGAGCGCTGTATGACGAGCGGCGCCGTCAGCTCATTCCTCAGCACGGCCTCCGGCTGGTGGTGATACCCCTGGAAGCCTTTGAGAACAAGCGTGGCAAGATCGTTCGCAATCACGACCGCGACCTGGATGCGGTCGCCAGACTGCTTTCCTAGCGGCGGCGGAGTGCCGCTTCGACCTGGGTTCGTTGCTCGCGGAGTCGCTCGGCTTCCTTGCGAGCCGTCCAAGGACGTAGGTCGGTGACCAGCGGCGGGGCGCTGCGGAGCAGTACGAGAGCGGTGCCGAATGGCAGGGTGCGAATCACCTCTGGCGGCATCACCGGCACTCGTCGCACGGAGCGTTGGAGCGACCGGGAGCCGTAGTCGCCGACGGAGACGGTGTCGGTCTTCTCGTCGCGCTCGCCGATCAGGGCGGAGAGGTCTTGGAGGTCCTTCGCCGACGAAGTGCCGCCGAGGACGACTTTGACGATGGAGGCGTCCCAGATGGCGCCGGCCGCGTGCTCGCCCCACTTGTCTCGGGCCTGGGAGAGGGACTGGAGCACGGGCATCGTGGTGATCCCGGTGCCGCCGCCCTCGGCCATGAGGACCGGCAGGGACGGCAGCGGCGAAAGGTTGCCGATCTCGTCGAGTGCCAGGAGTAGCGGTGGGTCCATGCGTGCGCCAGGTGATGCGGCGGCGAGGTGGCGGGCGGTCTCGACGAGATCCTCGATGAAGGCTGCGACGAGTGACCCGGAGGCGCCAGCTCCTGCGCCGGTGGCGAGGAGGAAGAGGGTGCCGTTGCTGGTGAGGAAGTCGACGGGGTCGAAGTGCTCGCCGGGGTTCGGGGACACGGCGTCGAGGACTCGTGGGTCGGCGAGGCAGGTGAGGGCGAGGGAAACGCCCATCCAGATCGAGTCTCGGGTGCGGGGGTCGGAGTGGATCATCGACTCCAACGAGTCGGCCCAGCCGGGTGCAGCCTTGTGGTTGCTCGACAAGATCGCCACCGCGTCGGCCGCCGCAGACGGCGACAGCGTCCACCCGAATAGCTCGCGGGGACTGCGATTGTCGAGGGCAGCCGCATGGAGCAGCGCCTGGAGGGCTGTGCGGGTCTTGCCTTCCCAGAAGCCGCCGGACTCGACCCCGCCGGTCGACAAGCCGGTTGCGGACGCGAGGCCAGTGGCTCGGATCATCGCGGTGAGTGGGTCTTGGCAACCGCGCACGGGTGACCAGCGAAGGCCAGCCGGTAGACCCTCGGCCAGCCGTTGGGGGTCGAAGACCGCGACCGGTCCGCGCACCTGGCGAGCCGTGATGGTGGCTGCGATGTTGTCGGGTCGAGTGGCGGTGGTGATGACCGCGCCGGGGGCGTCGAGGATCGCGTTGATGACGACGTGGAGGCCTTTGCCCGAGCGGGGCGGTCCCAGCACCAGGATCGAGTCCTCGACCGACGCCCAGACGCCCTGACCCCGCGAGCGCCCGAGGAGGTAGCCGACGTCAGAGAGCTCCGGCTTGTCGAGGGACGGTCGCAGCGTCTGGCCACGCGCAAGCAGCGCCCTATCCGATGCAACCGCTCGTACGTCGCGTCCAGTGGCGACCCCTGCAAGTCGGCGGGGATCATGCGACGTCGTGTGCTTCATCGAGCCGATCCGTCGCCATAGCACGAGGGTGCTGGCGATGACCGCCGAGACCATGAGCAGCAGCACGAGCCAGTAGACCCACGCAGCGAGTCCGTCGGCACCGAGCGCGGTGGATGGGTCGCTGGGGTGGGTGAGAACTCGAAAGCCGGCCTCCCAGCCCCGTTTTGGCTGCGAGGCGCCTGACACCCACGCGGCGGCAGATCCAGCAAGTCGCAGGATCGCCGCGATCAGGCCGACGGCGGCGATGAGGATGAGGCCGAAGTTGACCAGGTCGTCGTCGACTCCCTGCCCGCGAGGGTTCACGCCGCACCACCATCGGCACTTGCGCTGACCATGACGGTGCCGGACCGCTTACCCATGAACACCACCAGGCCCGGGTGAGCTTCGAGCAGCGCGGGCGGTAGGCGCAGGCGCGCGGTGCCGTCGGTGCTGGCGACCTGGTGGGCGACCACCACGGCGACAGCGACTTCCTCGCCTGCCTGGAACCCGCCGCCGGTCACCTCGCCGACCGTGGCCGCCGACTCGCGCACGGGCCTGACCATCCGCAGGCGTGGACGGGCAGGAGTGGCGATGTCGGTGAAGGTGTTCCCGTCGCCTTCGTGGACCTCGACCCGTACGGCGGTCCCCAGGTCGGCGGCGATCTCGTCGAGTATTCGATGGAGGTCGTCGCGGGTGAGCGATCCGTCGACGGAGTAGGGCTCGTGGTCGAGCTTGACGGTCAGGAAGCCCTTCTCGTCGACGTCGACCTCGACCAGCGGCATGACCACGGGGACGCGGACCGCTTGGCGGTCGTCGCGCCGGTACGGGGCGGCAGCGTTGATCATGCTCATAGCCCGATCGTCTCCACCTGCCGCTGAGCGACCGTTTGCACTGGTGCTGCCCCACGCCCAGCAGCGAGCGCTTCGCGGTCGAGTCCGGGCGGGTTGCCGTCGCCGACCTGCGGGGTGTCGAGCTTGTCGAGGATCGTGACCGCCGAACCCCGCACACGCTCGGCGGTGGACTGCACGACCTCGACGGGCGTCTTGCCCGGCACGCTCGACGCCCAGGAGGCGACGTACGGGATCGTGTAGTCGTCGGTCGCCAGCCCGTGCGCCGCGCCGACCATGAGGGCGACGGACTCGGCTTCGACCTCGGCGATGCCACGGTGCATGGCGGCGTCGGCGTTGTCAGGTCCGTGGAGCATGACGTGCCCGAGCTCGTGGGCCAGCGTCTTGACCTGGGCGGCGTCGTCCATGTCCATCCGCACCGACACCTCGCGGGTCATGTAGTCGGTCAATCCGTTGGCGCCACCAATCGACCTCGCATCCGAGACGAGACGCAGCTCGAACCCGTGCGCGGTGATCTGGTCGGCAAGGCCGTCCCACAGGCCATCCGGTGCCTGGCCTTGGAGCAAGGCGGGGCGCGGCGTCTCGGCTATCGGCTCACCGTCGGTCTGGGAGATGTCCCAGACGTGTGCAGGCTTGAGGCCAACCAGCTTGGAGCGGACAGCCTCGCCGAAGCCCGGCTTCTCGCCGCGGGCGAGACGTCGCCACGAGTTCGCGTCGGCAGGATTCGAGGAAGCGAACCGAGCGGTAACGGGCGCGAGGATCGCGTAGCCCGACTGGCCCTTCATCACTGCTCGGTTGAGGCTGAGCCACTGGCGGAAGCCGGCGACGTACGTCGGCACCGGCTCGGGCACCCGCCCCTGCTGGAACGCCGCGTAGTGCTGGACGTAGATCAGCATCGTGTTGTTGAAGGACCGCGAGCGGAACTTCGCGGCGAACTCCAGGGCGCGCTTCCAGTCGTCGCCGGTGACCAGCGCGCTGACCGACTCGGTGAGCTTCTGTTGCAGGGCTTCGAGCTTCTCCTCACGTGCGGCGAGGTCTCGGGTCTGGACTCTCATCGGATGCCTCCTGTCTCAGATGACAGGTGTCCCTCTGGTGCAACCCCGTTCATGCGGCCGGCGGTGTCGAACAATTTCAGCTCGGCGGGATGGAGCTGGTGCTGGACCACGAACGACCTGTGCTTGATCCGCCATAGTCCTTGTCCGGTGCCCAGCGTTGGCAGGAGCGACTGCTCGGTGCCGGTCAGCCCGAGGGTCGCGGCGGTGGAGCCAAGCTGGTCGGATTCCTGCCGATAGACCACTCGCGTCTCGGCGTTGGCCAACAGGGACGAGGCGAGGGCTCGCATCGCGGAGCCCTGATCGCCGACGTTGTCGAGGTCGGAGAGTTTGTGGAAGATCAACATGTTTGCGATGCCGTAGTGCCGTGCCAGTCGCCAGTGGGCGTCCATCCGGCGCAGCAGGGCCGGGTGGGACATGAGGCGCCACGCCTCGTCGTACACGACCCAGCGTTGACCGCCGTTCGGGTCGAGCAGGGCGGACTCCATCCACGCGGACGCGCACGTCATCAGCACCGAGGTCAAAGTGGCGTTCTCCGTGACCCGAGACAGGTCGAGGGAGACCATCGGCAGCGTCGGATCGAACCGCACAGTCGAGGGGCCGTCGAACAGACCGGCCAGGTCACCCGCGACGAGTCGGCGCAGCGCGTGGCCGGCGAGCCGGCCGTCCTCGGCAAGCCGACCATCGGAGTCGGTGGCCGGATCGGGAGCCAGCAGCTGGTCGACGACCATTGGCAACACCGGGACGTCTGCCGAGCGCACGGCCTCAGCGAGGGCGACGTCGATCGCGGTGTGCTCCAGAGGCGTGAGCCGACGGTCGAGGACGGTCTCCGCCAGTGCGCCGACCAGTTCGCGCCGTCGCGCGGTCACCTGCGCTGCCCACTGCTGATCATCGGGGCCAGCCGGGCGGTGCCCCTCATCGAGTGGGTTGAGCCGGTTCGGCATCCCGTGTCCGAGTGCGATGGCCTTGCCGCCGACCGCTTCGGCGACGGCGGTGTGCTCGCCCTTCGGGTCACCGGGGACGTAGACGCGGCGACCGAACGGGATCGAGCGGGTGTAGAGGCTCTTCGCCAGTGCCGACTTGCCCGAGCCGACGATGCCAGCGAGCACGAGGTTCGGAGCAGTGATCAGACCACGGGCGTAGAGCACCCAAGGGTCGTAGACGAACGAGGACCCGGAGTAGAGATCCTGACCGACGAACACCCCGTCGCTCCCGAGCCCGCCTTCCGCGAGGAACGGGTACGCACCCGCCAGGGTGGCCGAGGTGTCCTGATGACGCGGCAATCGCAGGCGACCCGGAGTGCGGAGCGCAGCAGGGCCGGGTTCGCCCGCCTTTGGTAGCACTATGGTTGCGCGCCGCTCGGCCGCCAGCTCGTCTGCCTTCGCTTTGGCGACGGCCTTGCGGGAGTCACGTTCCTCGTCCAGCAACGACTTCGCCGCCGCCTTGCGTGCCCGCCGGTCACGACGACACTCGCGTCGAGGGACGACGAGGACCGCGCTGTGCAGGCGGCCTTCGTCCGAACCCTTCACAGCGACAGCCCGTGGTCGACGGACGAGCGCGACGAGGGTGGATCGGGGAACTCGCGGTGGTAGGCAAGCATGGCCTCCGCCTCGTGAGCGTTCGCGATGACCTCGCCAACCTGTCGCACCATTTCGCCGGCCCGGTGGAGATCCCAAGACACCCAGTACGCAGCCGAGCGAGCCTTCGGAGAGTCCGCCGGCACCCACTCCGTTTGCCGCTGACGTGCGTCGTGGAACGCTGCGATCTGGTGCAGCGACTGGCTCAGGGACGCGACCGCTGAGGTGAGGGACCCGAGCACCGAGTAGATGTCGCGGGGGTCGTCGATGGACCGGGTCGCATGCGCCAGACCACGCAGGACTGTCTGGACTTCGTCGGCGTCAGCCGCCGGGTTCTCGAACGTGGGCATCGGGGCCTCCTTCTCGATCTGGTCGAGAAGGAGGTGTGCCACCACGTCTGTGATCGCGCCTACGCCGCGCTGAACAGCAACAGCCGCACATCCGACCCTCCGACCACCGGGATAGCGAACGCGGCCCGGCACGTCTTCACCCAGGTTGGAATTTGGGATGATCTACACGCCTCTGGCACGACCCGAGGACCATCCACGCCGAGCGTCAATCAATTCGAGTCAGTTCCAGGAGTGACGAAATGTCAAGTGAGCCCGAGGCCGTTGCAGACCTGCTGAGGTCTCAAGGGCAGATGAGTTTCGTGGAGCCGACGACGGATGCGCTTATCGAGGCGTTCGAGTCGGAGCATGACCGTCAACTACCGTCCCAGCTCAAGCGGTGGCTCCTCGTTTCGGACGGCGGAGACTTCTTCCTGCCTGCGGGCTTTCAACTGCGCGGCGTTGAACATCTTCCGTTGATCGATGTAGACGACCCCGATCGACCAGATGACAATTACATCGTCATCGGCACTTTGTCCTCGGGCGACCCAGTTCTGTGCGAGGAATCAAGTGAGCGAATCTCGATCTACAACCACGAGGTCGGAAGGATCGAGGACGACGAGACCTTCGCCGACTTCTTCACCTTCCTGACCAGTCTGGCTGCCGTGCTCGGCATTGGTGACGACGATGTCGAGTAGGACTGCGGGTCGTAACCGAGCGATCAGGAAGGCATGGGAGAACGAGAAGAGGCTCGTACTTGAAGGCAAGGGCACCCGTGATTGGACGCCCGAGCAGCAGGAGCAGATTGCGGAGAAGGGCAAGGCCTACGACGTTAAGGGGCGGGCATTCGAAGGCCAGCACATGAAGAGTGTCTCGGCGTACCCGGAGTATCTGGACGACCCTCGAAACATCCAGTTCCTTTCGCACGATGAGCACCTCGCCGCGCATGGCGGCAGCTGGATGAATCAAACCAACGGCTACTACGACCCGGCCCTGAGAACAATGTCGGACTTCGGTGACGGGCCTCCCCAACCGTGTGCCGAGGTGCCGCTTACGAATCCGCTGTATCCCGGGCTTCTCAATCCGGCCAGCGCTGCAACGACCAATGCCAGCACTGAAACGACCAATGCCAGCACAAGTACCCCCTCCCTGGCGGCTCCTTCCTCCAGAAGCTCTGCACCCGCACCTGCGGCGGGGACTCCGAAGGGCAACTTGCGGCAGTGGACTCAGTCACTGAAGCGTGTCGCCCAGCAGACGTGGAGCAATCCACATGTGCGGGCGGCGGTGCTAACCACTGCTCCAGTCGTGGCGAAGGTGGCTATAGACGCTCTTGGTGACCGCTCGCCGAGAGGAGTCCGCGCCACTACTCCTTCGACGCAGTCATCCACGAGGCGGGCCCCGGCAGCCAGCGCCGATGCTTTGCGCGAGGCCCGTCGGTCGCCCGACGAGCACGGCGTGAGTGGGTACACCAGGAAGGACGGGACAAGCGTTCGGCCATACCAGCGCGGTGGGAAGAAGGACTGACAGCCGCCAGGCTGAATCGGCCCTCAGATCTGGTGCTCAGACCGAGCGGCATAGTGGCAGTGCGGCGGCCGAGAACGCCTGGGCTTGCTGTCCCCAGAGCCGACGTGTCTCGCACGACGCTTGGATGGCGGCCTGCTCGATGTCGGCTACGGCCCGTTCGAGTTCGTCGGGGTCTTGGGTGCTGACGGCGATCAGGCCGGTGGTGCGGAGGATGCCGTGGCCGGCGGTGAGGTCGGCCTCCTGCTGGAGGACGTCGTTGTATTCGGCGGACTGCTGGGCGTCCTCGATCTGGCCGATCCTCTGCCTCTGGGCGGCGTCGGAGATGTACTCGGTCTTCTTCTTGCGGATGTCGCGGGCAGCTTGGTCGGTGCGCATCGGCGTGTAGAGCAGCGTGAAGGTCCGTCGTACGCCGGAGGAGAGCAGGACGGGTGCGAGGAAGCCCGGGTAGACGAGTGATCGCGGCCATTCGCTGATCCAGAGAACGCAGTGGTGTGCGGAGTCGCTACGTACGCTCGACCAGTTCTCGGTGACGGCGACCGGGCCGGCTGTGGCGAGGTCGCGGCCGAGTTCGCCGTGACGCTCCAAGGCCCCGGCCACCACGGGGTCGTACGCGGAGCGGAGGATGACCGCGAGGTCGCCGGGCTCCAGCCAGCCCGATGGAGCGAGGTCGGCCGCGCGGAGGGCCGCGGTCATCGTGGACATCTCCTGACGGAGAACTGCGGCTGCTCCTCGGTTGCCGCCACCGGCGGCGCGGATGGCGCGACCGGCCGCCTTCATGTCGAGTGAGATCGACACCGTGCTCGCGTGACGCTCGCCAGCAGGGCCAGCGCGGTCGATCAGTTCGCCGTACGTCGTCGAGGTCCACGAGTCGTTGTGGGTTCCGTGCTGGGACCACCACTCGGCGAGGCCCTTCCCGGAGTCGGGCAGCGTCCGCTCCATCACCTGCAACGAGGAAATGCGTCCCGAGCGGCACGCCGTGGCAAGCACTCGCCCCCAGCTCGTGACACGGCGTTGTTGCTCGATCGGGTCGAGCAGGATGAAGGCTGGGTGGGTGACGCCGACGATGGCAGTCAGCGTCGCGGCGTGCGGGTCATGAACCATGACCGCACCGCTCTCGGGGTCGAACCACTGACGAAGACGCGCGGCATCCCCAGGCAGCGACAGCGTGCCAGCCGGTCGAGGCTTGACGATGTGGCGGCGGAACAACAACTGACCACCGGTGGACCGCCAGAGCCAGCGGCTGACCACGGGCAGCCACTCGATCAGCTTGCGACCGCCGACTCCGATGAACGCGAGGGCAGCGCAGAGCAGCAGCACGGGGACGACATACATCAAGGACGGTCCACCGCCGAAGTAGAGCGCGAACACCAGCATGATCGCGCCGAACCCGACCACGACGAGCTGAGACCCGGACAATCCCAGGAGCACACCTCGTCGTGTCAGGCGGGAGAACTTCACCGGAGCGAGTTCGTAGTCGTGTGCAGTCGTTGGGTTGCTCACCGGTCAGCCCTTCTTCCCGTTGGACTTTGAAGGAATCGAGTCCGCGACATGCGGCGGCAGGGGTGCGCCCGAGGACGAGACCGGGGTCTTCTGGGCGGCGTCTGCTTGTTGCGAGGCGGCACCGCCGACCGCCTGGCCGGTCCAGACTCCGGCCGTGGCGGCTTCCTTCGCCACGACCACACCAGCAGCGACTCCGCCAGCGGCAGCCCCGCCCGCGGCTGCTCCGCCGCCTCCTCCCGAGGAAGCCGCACCCGCACCTCCGGTTGACGGTCCCGTACCCGTCGGTGCTGCGGCCGGCGCGGGTGATCCGCCACCATTGCCGCCGCCGTCGAGCACCTTGCTCGGCTGTGAGCTCGGGGCGCGGTTCATCGGGATCGGCATCGGGCGGTTGAGTGCCGACTTGCCTTCCTGCTCGGCCGACATCGCGTGGTACATGTCGAAGCCCATGAAGTTGATCGCCTTGTAGGTCATGTACGGCGCGAACCCGGCCATCAGCATCAGCACGACGCCGGCGATCGGCTCTGACACCGACTGGATGTCGCGGTCGATGGGGGCGGAGACCTGTGCGGTGGCGAGCAGGAAGATCACCACCAGGACGACCTTCGAGAGGATGAGGGCGATCACGAACGATGCCCACTTGCTGACCCAGGAGCGCGTGTGGTCCCAGCTCGACCCGGCGAGGGCAATCGGAGCGAACACGATCGCGATGAGGAGTAGTGCCTTGCGGACGAGCAGGCTGATCCACACGATGCCTGCCGCGCCGATGGCAAGGCCAGCGATGAAGATCGTCAGGATCGCACCCGCGCCGGGCGCCGCGAGGTTGAGCCCGACGAGTCCGGTGGTGAGCAGGGCGACGCGGTCGCCCATCTGCTCCATGTTGGTCCCAGCCGCGTTGACGATGCCGATGCAGAGCTGGTCGGTGACTTCCATGGCCGTCGCCAGCAGAGCGAGCGCGACGAAGGAGCCGAGGATCGACTTCGCCAGTCCGAGGGCTGCTCGCGACAGTGCGGCTGGTTCGCGTCGGATCATGCCCCCGATGACTTGGAGCATGAAGAAGCCAAGCATCACGAAGACGGCGATGCCGAAGAGGATGTTGTAGACCTTGGTGTACTGACTGCTGGTGACGTCGACCATCGTGGTCGAGTCGAAGACCTTCCACACGGCCTCGAACATCCAGCCCGCAGCGTGCCCCATGCCCTGAGCCAGCCAGTCGAAGGGCGCGGACACCAGCGCTCCGGCCGCGTCGCCCGCGACATCGCACACGGATGAGATGACAGGTACATCGCAGACGTCGACCATCGTCGTGTTCCTCTCGTGCTGTCCCGGTCAGACGGACTGGCCGACGTTCCAGAAGAAGTTGACGAGGGCGACGGACGCGCCGGTGATGATCGCGGCACCGAGCCCGACCAGGACGCCGAACTTGCCGCGACCAGCCAAGTGCGGGTTCGACGAGTTCGCGCCGAGTGCCCAGACGACCGCCGAGACGATCAGGGCGAGTACGGCGAGGATGAGGCCGACGGTCATCGTCGCGCCGACGATGTTCTTGAGCTGGCTGATTCCCGGCAGCCCGTTGGAGTTCGGGCCGATGTTGATGTCCTGCGGCAACAGCGACAAGACAGCGGTGGGTAGACCGGGGTTGATCACGATTCCTCCTGAGTGAGTGGACGGTTCACTCGCTCAGGTGTTCTGCCGCGTTTGGCCGGAGCGGAACGTAGCCTTCTGCTGATGTTCACGATCACGAGCCAGGCACTTGATGCCCTGGAGGCGACACCGGCCTGGAAGCGGTGGAATGGCGGCCCCAACGGGCTTGGCCGGTCTGCTGAGGACGTCTATGCGTCGTTCGTCGGGGCTCAGGCCGAATCGCACGAAGAGCTGGTCCGCATCCTCGGTGCCGACAACCTGGGAGGCGGGGTGCCGGTCGCGGTCGCGAAGGCGCTCGCCAGGCTGTCACCGTGGATCGATGAACCTGCGGTCGATCCCGCAGTGCTTGACCAGGTCGCTGCCGAGCTCGGCCTGTACGTCTACCTCCTCGTCGACCCGCGCGATGGGGTGCCGTTTTACGTCGGCAAGGGCCGTGGGCTGCGCTACGCCGCGCACGGCCTGGAGGCCAACGATGTTGCCGCGGTCGGAGACGTCGAGCAGTCTCGCAAACACACACACATCAGCGAGTTGCGGCAGCAGGGGATGGAGCACGAGATCTGGATCCTGCGGTACGGGTTGACCGCTGGCGAGTACACCGCTGTCGAGGCCGCCGCGATCGACTTGCTCATGACCTTCCCCGTCACCCCGGGGGAAAATGGGCAGCGGCTCCCGCTCGCCGCCCAGGATCAACTGACGAACGCACGACGCGAGGACGCGCGCAGCCATGGGATGCGCCTGCTGGACTCAATCATCGGCGAGTACGCCGCTCCACCGCTGGCAACCGAGACGCCGCTGCTCCTGATCACCCTCAACGGGTGGAACGACATGCCTGAGGGCGAGGTTATCGCAGGCGGAACCACGCGGTACGGCGCCGGTTACAAGCCCGAGTGGCTCGTAAGTTCCAGCCGGGTGCGGGCATTCGAGGCGATCGGCGAGTCACTTTCGGCCTGGTGGAATCTCAGCCCTTCAAGCGTCGAACGACGGGGCATCAAGCACGTCGTTGCCGTCCACCGTGGTGTCACCCGTGCGCTGTTCGAGATCCAACACGACTCTTGGGAATCCGTTGTGACGGATCGCCTCGACAAGCGCGGTCGCACAATCAGCAAGACGGCATTCAAGGTCACCCCAATCAGCGAAGGCGCTCTCTTCGACGAGGTTGTCGGTCGCCACGGCCACCGAGTGGTCGGCCGGGCCAAGGGTGCACAGAACTCGCTCTACTACTGGCCTCGGTAGCAGTCGCTCAGCGGCTGAGGCCCATATCTGACGACGCGGCCGAGCGATTCGGCTCCATTGGGAAGTCGCTGGTAAGGCGCAACGGCTTGGCTCCCTCGACGATGCGGTCTGGGTCGATGGCCGTGTGGGAGATGTCGTAGCCGCCCCAGGGTGAGCGGCCAGGGACGTGCCGCGTGCCGAAGGGCCGACGCTCGGTGACCATTGGCGCGCCCGGGACTTGCATCGCATTGGGGTCGTGCTCGGCGATCCATCTCCTCGTGGCCTTGGACATCCGGTCCTTGTCCATCGCGCGCAACCTTGACGGGACGATCGGGAGCTCGCGCCAGCCGGGGAGTGCGTGGTCGTGCCACAACTCGACTGCGCCGTTCTCGTGGTCGGTGATGGCGTTCCACTCGCACGGTTCACAGATCGTCTGGCACATCAGGTCGCCCACGCATAAGCACGACTCGTGGCGGTCGGAGTGCTTCCACGGCTCGCAGCGCAGGTCGGTCGAGTAGAGCGCGAACCCGTGTCCGGCGACCTGCGCGTTGTCGGGGACGGAGATCGAGTGGCGCCACATTCTGCTGTTGACGTGGGTCTTGTCGTGCGCGTGCAGGAACATCCAATGGTCCAGCGCCGCGTCGAGCTCGGCCGGCGGGTAGTACGCCGTCGTGAAGTGCAGGGGAGCACCACGCCACTCGGGAGTCGACTCGACGGCCGCCTCGTGGAAGATCCCCTCGATGTCGAAGGCGAGCTGCTCCTCGCTCACAACGTCGCTCCCACGTCGAGGAGCCAGTTGGCCCACGCGAGTGCTCCACCGGTCAGCACTGCACCGCCAAGTGCGACGAAAAGCCCGACCTTCGCCTTGCTCGCGGTCTGCCAACTGCCTTGAGCCGAGCCGATGGCCCAGGTCGCCGCGCAGATGACAACCATCAGGACGGCGACGATCAACCCGTAGGTCAGCAGCGCACCGACGATCGCGCGGAGCTGGCTAGAGCCGCCGACGGCACCGAAGTCGGGGCCGACGAGAGGCAGAATCGCGGGGATCTTCATGGTCATCAGGTGCTATGCCCGAGCCGTCCAGTGACAATGGTCGTAGTGTCCGCCGGTCACGCTGTTGGGATCGCGCATCCCGCCGCCGTCGTAAGGTCGCCAGCCCTCGTACGCTCGCGCTACCGACCAGATGCGTCCCTGCCAGATGAGGTACTCAACGCCGAGGGTCTCGGCGTTCTCCTTCAGCCAGTTGGTGACCTTCCAGCCGTAGTCGAGCGCATGGCCGCTTGCTGCGGTGCCGATCGAGTTGCCGAAGGTGCCGTCGCAGGCTCGGCCAAGGGGGTGCTCCGACTTCCCCGAGCGCGGCGACCAGCACGCCCACTGGGAGTTGGGGAAGTTCTTCTGGACCTGAGAGAGGATGTGCGCGGTCCGCTCGGTGATCTGGCCGTCCGAGGTCGGGTCGTCGACAAGACCATCGGGGTTGACGCCGTTGTACGGCGACGCCGGACCACCGCTGCTGCACCCCGCGTCACTCGTGGCTGAGCCACCCTCGACGTTTGCCGCGCCGTTCGAGGCCATCCAGGGCTCCGGGTCGACTGGTGCAGCGTCGGTGCCGCCGGGTCGGACCTCGAAGTGCAGGTGTGTGCCGGTGGAGTAGCCGTCGGAGCCGACGTCGGCAATGTACTGCCCGGCGGTGACGGTATCGCCGGCTTCGACATGGATGCCATTCGCGTACATGTGGGCGTAGCCGGTGGCAACCCGCTTTCCTCCGACGGTGTGCTCGATCAGAATGAGGTGGCCGTAGCCCGTGGCTGGTCCGGCGAACGCCACGCGGCCGTCGGCGGCGGCGAGGATGTGCGTCCCGGCTGGCGCGGAGAGGTCGACGCCGGTGTGCAGCTTGTACTCGCCAGTGACCGGGTGGACCCGCATCCCGAAGCCACTTGTTCGCACCCAAGTCCCGCCAGGGAGCGGGACGACCACTCGGGCGGTCTCGGGGAGCGTGGGCGCAGCCCCACCGACCGGAGTAGATGCCGGCGAAATGAGGCACTGGTTCTCGGCCTGCGCTGCTGGACTCATGAGCGCTCCAAGACCCAGCAGGATGCAGGCCGGGCCGAGAAGGAGGGCGACCAGTCCGCCAGCGACAACCTTGCCCATCGGTCAGTCCAGCGGCTTGCCGAGCATCGACAGCCGGAGCAGGTGGCACTCGGGGTACGACGGGGCGCAGACGAGGAAGAGGGTGAACGCCACGTCGTGCTCGGACGAGACAGGCTCGCCCTCCCAGATCCCGGAGCGGTGGCGCGTGCCGTGGATCGTGAGGGCCGTCGTGCCGGGAAGCAGTTCGTCACCGGCCTGCGCCTCGGCTTCGGCCCACTTGGTTGGGGTGCTGACCGAGTCCACGGTGAGCCATTGCTCCGTCTCGTACTTGGTCAGTTCGACCCACGCGTCCTGCGTCGGCAGGTAGTTGTCGAGGTCGGACACCAGGCCGGGCGTGGACTCGCCGGTCGGGTCGGCGACTTCGATTAGTAGCTCGATGTGGTCGGTCCTGGAGACGAGCGTCGCGGTGTTCCACGCGAAGATCGCCTCAGCGACCTGACGAGCGAAGGTCTCGGGGTCCGACGTCCGGCGCAGTTCAGGGAGTTCGGTCACTGCCGGGACGTCGTGGACCTCCGTCAACTCGATCGGCGCCTGCGCCTTGGTCGACGCAGCGCTGGGGGAGTGCGCCCGGTGGACCAACACGGCGTACGTCACGAACGCGATCAGCAACAGGGCGGTTGCGACACCGGCGACGATCAGGCGTCGGCGGCGGAGGTCGTCAGCTGTGGTCGGGTAGAGCATCGGCGTGGCCTTCGTGAGTCGGGGTGGTCACGACTCAGGTGTGCCGCCCGACTCCTTGGCGAGGGCGACGGCTTCGGCGAACGCCTTGGTCTCGTCGATGACGCGCAGGAAGAGCGCCCAGTCATCGGGCTTGATCTCGCGGGCGACTTGCTCGACGTCGTACTTCTTCGACCAGCCGTCCATCTCGGCCCACTTGAGGTTGAAGGAGCGTGTGGAGCGCTTCCGGTTGGCGGCCTCATCCTCGCGCCGCCGTTTGTTCTCCCGGATGCGACGGCGCCGGTCTTCTTTGGCTTGCTGGAGGGCCCTCTCGGCTTCCTCGTTGAGCTCGGCCTCGGCTCCGGGCGCCATCATCGCGGCGATGCGCCTGGCGGCCATCACGCGTTGGTAGCCAGGATCGACCGGGCCGCCGTTGCGGATTGCGGCCAGCTCGTCCTCAGCGACCTTCCGGACGTCCTTTGGGAGTCCGCGGTCAGCAGCCACGCGCTCGATCTCCAGGATCGCCTCCAGCCGGTTGTGGGATGCCCGCTGCGTGACCAGAAGGGCCGCCTGGTGTCGTGTCCTGCCGGGTGCTCCCGGTGGTTCCGATTCGGAACCACCGTGCTGACCTGCGGGTTTGTCATTTCCGTGTCCGAACTGCGACGCCCTCTGGCGACGGGCTGCATCCTCCTGAAGCAGGGTCTTCATCTCGTCGTACAGATGCGCGGCCTCGATGTTGGAGAGCGGCTTGTGGGTGACGTTCTCGTCCCGCTCGGCGAGGAGCCGCGTCAGCTCGTCGCTGATCCCGGACCGCACCCACACACGCAAAGTGCTCCAGGCGAGTCGCTTGGCCGCTTCGAGTCGACGGTAGCCGCAGATCAGGTAGCCGTCGGGGGTGATGGTGACGGGTTGAAGAAGGCCGACTCGCTTCAAGGAGTCCATCAGTGGGGTCAGGTCGCCGGTATCCCGGCGGTGGCGTTCGCCGACGACGATGGTGCCAATGGAGCGGTCGAGCTCGATGTGGCCGCGCTCAGACAAAGCTCTCACCTGGCTCGGTGGTGAGGTCCGGTGCGGCTGCCTCGACCATGTGGACGAGGCCCTTGTCGTCGAAGAGTTCGGTGACCGAGAAGCCCATCGCTGCTTGCTTGAGCAGGCCATGGCTCCTCGTGGTGCCCGCGAAATCGGGGTGCGGGTCACCAACTACAGCGCGGAGCACGTACATCCAAGCGTCTTTCCCGATGTCCAGGAAGCCCGGGCCGTCGCCCTCTCGGAGCAGGGACTTGTAGGCGATCTCGGGCTTGCCGCAGCGACTGAGCCTTGCGGCGACGTACTCCACCGCGAGCCGCGCACTGGTGGGAGGCCAGCCGAGGTCTACGAAGAACTCCACGACCTTGTCGAGGGCGAAGAAGGCGTTGGTCGGCTCGCCGTCAGCGTTGTCCTCCTTCTCGGCGTACGGGTCGGGCATCTTGGCGAAGAAGTGGAACGCCGGGTGATAGTCCGCGATCTCCGAATCGCGATCCGCGAACCGCTCGGCGTCGTGGTAGTCGAGGCCGGCCGTCTTGCGCGCCTGTCCGGTCGAGCAGAGCAGTCCCTCGGCGCGGGAGTCGTAGATCAGCGAGAGCTCGACGGCGTGGGTGACGACGGCCCACGGGTCCTCGGCGACGCGAGTGGATCGCATCCGCATCACCTCGAAGGCGGCGACGGCAGCATCGCTTGGTTCGAGGCCGTGCTTGTGGGCGAGGCCGGCGTACTTGTCCATCGTGTAGGTCATCAGCTCGGCGGCTTCCGGGCTGGTCTGCCACGCGTGCCGTCCGGCGTACGCGAGGTCGAGCAAGAGGAGCCGCAGCCCCTCAGCGGTTGCAAAGGTCGGTGCGGTCATAGCCCGAGTCCTTTTTGGTCGGTGATGCTCGGGCCTGTGGTGTCAGGTCGAGCGATCGAGGTGCGGGTGGTGCGGCGCGACGCCTTGGAGACGACAGCGCCAGGGCTACGACGCGCGCGGCGGGTCAGCTCGGCCTGGAGGTCGATTCCGCGACGTACGAACTTCGAGCCGAGCAGAGTCGGCATCTCGCTGGGACGAACCCAGGCGACGCTCGGCTGAGATCGGTCTGTCTCCTGCCTGGCACCGGAGCTCGGGACCGACGGGTCCTTATGGACGGCGAGGGCATCGACCGCCTTCTCGGCATCCGGGGTCGGAGCAGGTTCTGGGGGAGTGCGGTCAAGGTGGCGCACGTAGGGGTCTGGCGTGTTCACAGTCCTACCGCCTCAACCGCGTTCGTAGGGCGCGGCTGGCTCGCCGGCCCGAGTCGAGTCGCGATCCGGTACGCCGACCGGATCGTCGCCGTCGCCTCCCGCTCGGGAAGGCCAGCGGAGTACGCCGCCTCGCCGAGCAGTGACGTCGTTGTGCTCAGGTCGTGGCCCTCTTCGGCCATCCGGCAGGCCGCCCAGAACAGGCCACCGTTACGGCCGCCTTCGGGTCGGCATGCGACCCAGGCGGCGAGCTTGTCCGGCCTCGCGCCGACCGCCGGGAGGTCGGTTGGAGGGCGCATTGGCCGGGGCGGGTCGAGGAACCCTCGGAGCCCGTTGGCGTCCACCGCGCCGGGATGGTGGGATGCGACCGCGATCTGCTCGTAGCTGCGGGTTGCACCGTCCTCGCCGGTCACCCGGGAGGGCGGGACGATGATGTATCCGCCGTCACCCCGGAAGTCGATGTGCTTGCCCGGCACCTGCCACGACCGCTGCTCGCGCTCGCCTGTGTGGAGGAAGTAGGCATGCAACCCGCCTGACGGGGTGCGGACCAGCCAGGCCCAGCCTTCGACAAATCCGGCCCGCCGTGCGTGCTCGAAGGCGGGGTATCCAGAGACGGTCTTGTGAACATCGACGTCGACCACGTCGACGCCACCGGCCGCGCCGGTCGGCACGCCGATGTTGGCGTCAGGGTGTCGTCGCCACCAGAAGTCGATGACGTCCCGCTCGGCGCTGGCGTCTTGGAAGCCGTGGGCGGTCAGCGGGCGCTTGCCGCCGGGGACGCACGGAAAAACGGGGATGCCGTTGACCCCCAGGTGTTCCGCCGCCGTAGTGAGATCCGGTGCGTTGACGATGTCGTTGAGGAGCCGCGGACTCCACCGGACTGTCGCGGCTCGTGGTCGGTGCGACTGGTTCATGCACTCGACTGTCCTCAGCCTTCGCACCAAAACACGCCCCTCCTGAGAGCGCCCTCCCGGGAGGGGCGCAGAGCGGGCGGGGAACCCCGGCGGACGTTTGTGCAGGTCACGATCACATGAGGCTGCGCCCCTCCGAAAGTTGAAGGAGTTTGGCGGAGTGGGTGCGCGACCCAAATGGATGATTCATCGCTCCGGGCCCAGGGGCAGCGGCCGGCAATGTCAGCGGTCAGCAGAGGCTGCGGCAATGAGCCAAGCTGTCGGCGGTTAGGTCTAGCGTTGAACCGTGGGCAAAAGGAAGTCGAACAGACGCCAATCGGGCGACCCGTCTAAGCGGACGGCATCCTCGTCGTCGACGCGGAGGCCCATTCTCGGGTCGAGTGGCTTCAACTACTCGCGGTTCCCGCCCGAGGCATCTGACCGTCGAAGCCAAGCGAAGTACCTGATCGACAAGATCCTTCATGGCACCCCTGACGGCCGGGTCGACCCGGCGATCTCGGAGGACCTGCGCCATCACCTGGCCGAGAACCCCGGCGACCCCGAACGTGCACTGCTAAACCATCTCAACGCGCAGATGGCAGCCGCGGGCATGCCGATGGATGCAGTGTTCCCCGAAGACCTCGAAGAGGACGGCAGCGATGACCCGCAGGATTCGTAGACGCGCGGCTTCTGGCCCGGCGGCTGAGGTGCAGACTTCCCGAGTCCGAGGTGGGGAAGGGGCATGACCTCAGAGGATGCGCCGGAGGCAGAAGATACGGCGTCCAGGACAGCTCCAGGCTTCGACCTGCAGGCTTGGCTTCAATCGCGCCCGCCCCGCAATCTCACGCCCGGCGTCGACGACCAGACCTATCCGACTGCCGACGACCTGCTCGCCAAGGTCATCGACCACTACTTGACCTCACGTGAGTTCAACGGCCTGCCTGTCGGGGAGTCGACCGGCCCCACGACCAACGTCGAACAGCTCATCCGAGACGGGCTGGTGCAGCTGGTCACCTCGACTGACTACCTCAACACCCACATACGCCCCTGGTTGAAGGACGACTGGGAGCGCCAAGTCGACGAGCTCGCCGATGTGGCCTGCGGCGAAATGCAGGGCTGCATGTACCCAACACCGGCAGCCATGCGGACTCACGCTCCACAGCTGACCCACACCGCCCTGTACCGCGACCGCATGATCATGGGCCACGGCACCCTCGAGCTGGTCTTCTTCGACCTGGCCGCTCTAGAGAACTACGTCAACGACCCGGTCTTCAACTTCACCTTCGGCGATGACGGATTCCGGTTGGCCACAGCACCTAGCCCTGGGCCGGACAACGACCAACGGGCCGAAGCCGAAGCCGAAGGTACCGGTGAGTCGACACGCGACAACCCGTCCCAGACCGAGCCCGGGTACGGCGCCGATGACCCGTTGGCGATCGAGTGCGGATACGCCTACGACCACCGCGTCGACTACCGCGGCGATGAGCCGATCCGGCGCTATTGGTGTGCCTTCCTTCATGACCTGGCCAACCTTCCGGCACGCCACCAGACCAGGCTCTCGACATTCGAGCGGGACGGCACAGACCTGGTCGCACACCCGGAGTGGTGGGACCGCGAGATTGGCGGGCGATGGACAGACACCATTGGGCCGTTCACCAAGATCCTCTGGGAGCTCAGGGCGATAAACGACGTCTGGACGATTGCCTTCGGCGCGCCACTGCTATCGACCGTCGAGCGGCCGCGGGCTTGGGGCTGGGTGCTCCGGCCCACGACCGGCGCCTGGAACGAGTTCATCCTCCTGACCGACAAGCTGCTGTCGGACAACCTCCAACATAAGGGCCTTGATGCTGCCGGAGCGCCGAAGACAGACGAGGCGGGCAACCGGTTGGGCTCGCTGAGCCGGCTACAGGAACTGTTCGTCAGGGTCAGCTCCACCACGACCGTCGACAGCGTCCGCTTCGTGCTACAGCCGCTGCGCGAGGTGCGGAAGGAACGGCAGTCACCGGCGCACCGGATCGAAGACACCACGAGCGATGCGGGCATCGTCAACCGCCAGCGCGACCTATTGCGAGACATCGCCGACTCGCTGCATGGGATCAGGGTCTTCGTTCAGACCCATCCGAAGGTCCGAGCTGCGGACTGGGAGCCGCCAGATTTCATCGACAACTGGCGCCTGTTGTAGATCAGATCCCGCCGCCACCCCCGGTCGTCGCGAGTTCCGGTCCAGACCCAGACGCGCCGACTGCGGCAGGTCCGGATGGCCGCCGCGCACACTGTCTGCGGCTACCGCGCGCGCTGACGCGCACACTACGCGGCAAGAATGAGCGGTAACCGATGCCGCCGGCACGCGGCGGAATCGGCTACCTCCGCACCGAGCGGATCGCGGGGGCCCTTCGGGCACGCCTCCGCCTGGACCGGAGTTTCGTGGATTACGGACGCGCCGGAACGTAACTGTCTCCTAGAGCTTCAGGTGTTGGCATCATCGACGGCCGAAACACGCGCCGCGAGGTGACACACGCACGCGGTTCTCGGGGCCTTCGGATGTCGGTGCGGTGGTCTAGCCTCAGCACGACGGCGAACACCAAGTCGCGTAAGCGGCCATCGAACAAAGTGAGCACTATGAAGAAGCTGGACGTTGAGCTCAAGAACTGCCATGGCATCCGTGACTTGACTGCGTCGTTCAAGTTTAGGAGCGGAAACTCGGTCGCCGTCTACGCTCCCAACGGGACCATGAAAACCTCGTTCGCCCGGACGCTCGCTGACCTCGCACGTGGCATCGAGACGCAAGACCGCATGTTTCCCGAGCGTGAAACCGTTCGGAGTGTCATTGACCAAGACGGCGACGAGTTGGATGCCGGTGACGTCGTGGTTGTGCTGTCCTACGACGAGGAGTTGGGGCCCACCGAATCCACCTCCACTCTCCTCGTGAACCCGGAGCTACGTAAGGAGTACGAGGCACTGCAACTAGAGCTCCGCGAAGCACGCGACGAGCTCGTTGTGGCATTGAAGGAGCAGTCGGGGACCAAGCAAGATGTGGTCGGTGTCGTCTCTCGCGTCTTCACTCGGCAGGAAGACAACTTCTTCGCCGCCCTCGTGCGTCTCAGCTACGAGATCGAGGGCCAGGAAACTACTCCCTTTGCCGACGTTCCGTACGACGTCCTGTTCAACAACAAGGTGCAGCCGATTTTGCGCGAACCCGCCATTCAGTCGGCGCTCGCCGACTACGTGACCCGGCTAAACGAACTGCTCGACGAGTCGACCTTCTTCAATCGGGACTCCTTCAACTTCTATAACGCGGCGAATGTCACGAAGAGTTTGGGCGACAACGGGTTCTTTGCGGCTCGGCACTCGATCCTGTTGCAAGGGGAAAGTGAGGACCCCAAAGAGGTCACCAGCAAGGCCGATCTCGACGCGCTGATTGCCGTTGAGAAGCAGCGCATCACTGACGACGATGCCCTCCGGAAGAAGCTCGAGGCCGTCGAGAAGGCGCTCAACAAGAACGTGGACACCCGAGCCTTCTTTGACTACATCGCCAAGCACGTCGAACTGCTTCCCGAGTTCACCAACGTGGACTTGTTCGAGCAGAACCTCTGGAAGTCCTACATTAAGGCACACGAGGGACTCTATGAGCGAGTGGTCACCTGCTTCAAGGATGCGGAGAAGCGAAAGAAAGAGATCGAGGCGCAGGCCGCTGCCGAAAGCACGCAGTGGGAACGGGTCATCGATATCTTCAACGACCGGTTCTTCGTTCCGTTCCGGCTCATTGCGACCAACCGCGACCAGGTGGTGCTCGGTCAGGAGAAATTGCTGAAACTCGGCTTCGAGTTCGAGGAGGGTGCCGAAACAACTCCCGTAGAGCGTGGAGACCTGCTGGATGTGCTGAGTAACGGCGAAAAGAAGGCGCTTTACATTCTGAATGTCCTGTTCGAGGTTGAGGCGCGAAAGTCGTCCGAGCGCGAGACTCTGTTTGTCATTGACGACATTGCGGACTCTTTCGACTACAAGAACAAGTACGCGATCATTCAGTACCTGAAGGAGATGTCAGAAGAGCCGAATTTCAGGATGATCCTGCTCACTCACAATTTCGACTTCTTCCGCACGCTGGAGAGCCGCGCCGTCGTGGGGTATGACCGTTGCTTCATGGCGCAGAAGGGTGAAAGTAGACTCATGCTGAGCCAGGCGGTGGGTGTCAGGAACCCGTTCATCAATGACTTCAAGCTGAAGTTTTTCGAGGACGGCATGAAACGCGTCGCCTGCATCCCGTTCATTCGAAACATCTTGGAGTACACGAAGGGCGAAGATGACCCGGAATACATGAATTTGACCTCGCTTCTACATTGGAAGAGCGACACTTCCTTCATCACTCAGCAGGACCTCGATTCCATCTTCAATGGAGCATTCGGCAGCGAAGGCTCTTGGCCATCACCCGCCGATTCCGTGGCGGACCTCGTGATCGCGCAGGCGAACCTCGCTCTCAAGGCAGACGAAGGCGCGAACTTCGAGAACAAGATCGTCCTGTCAATCGCCATCCGGTTGCTGTCAGAAAGTCACATGGTGACGGCGTTGGCGGATCCGGACTTTACGGACAACATCCAGGCTAACCAGGCCCAAGCACTATTGAAGGCGTACAAGAACCGTGGGCACGGCAGCGTCGAAACGCGTGAGGTCTTGGACGGTGTGGTGCTGATGACGCCCGGGAACATCCACGTCAACTCGTTCATGTACGAGCCGATCATCGACATGTCGGATGCTCACCTTCGGAGGCTGTACACAGATGTGTTGAGGTTGAGCGAGGCGTCCTGAGGCCAGTGCCGAGGGTCAGATGCCGTGATGTTCCGCGGCACTGACGCAAGCGATTCGTGGTCCTACCTGAATTCGACGAGAGGATGGGCTGAAGTCCGGGCTTAGATGCTTCGCGCCGGCTTTTGGCAAAGAACTCCGAGGGTTCGGTCTGAACCCGTTCGTGAGGAGCTGGAGCTGTCTACGCATGCGCGACCTGTGTGAGGCACACGATCCGTTCACAAAAGGCCCCTGCTGCAGTTCGCCCGCTAAGTCGGGCAGGGCCTCCGGTGTGACCGGCGAACAACAGTGCGTCAATCTGGGCCGAAATGCAGCCTCAGGCTCGCAGCCCGGAACTCGCGATCTCCTGTTGCATCGGGACGCCCGAAATCAGGTGGGCGGAGGACGCTTGGAGTTGCCCCAGCCCTCCTTGCCGACGATGTCCTTGGTCCGCTTCGGCGGGTCGATTGGCGGAAGACGGTCGTCGGTGCGGTTGAAGACGTCGTCGTTGAGCATCCTCTCGATGGCCTCGCCGTGGCCCTCGGCGGCGGCGACCTTCACCAGGTCGAGCCGACAGATGTCGTCGTATGGCGCGGCCTCGCAGGCGGTCTCGGCGATCGTCCTCGCCACGTCGAGTTCGCCCTTGGCGAGTGCGTCGACGATGAGGAGGTGGGCGGTGTCGACGATTGCGCAGCCGACAGTCTCGTGGACCCGCTCGGTGTCGAGTAGCCAACTCCAACCCTTGTCGCGAAGCAGGCTGAACGGCCGCCCCTGGACCAGGGACATGGCGGTCCGCAGGTCCGTGATGCCCTCCGCGCCGCGCGCCTGGCCGCGGGCACGCAAGCGCCGGAACAGGTCGAGGTCGACGAGCACGTCCAGTACTTGATAGGTCTTCACGCCTGTCTCCAGATAGACGGGCGATTCGTTGGCTGGCGGCAGGTAGAGGCCGCCGGTGCGCGGGTTTGTCCCGAGCCAGTCGCGCAGTGCACTGACTTCCGTCCTTGCCCTCGACGCGGCTACTCCGAACGTGTCAGCCATCTCGCTGGCGGTCGCGCCCTTGGGGTGCAACGCGAGATAGGCGAAGATCTCGACGAAGTACGGTCGGCGCTTGAGGATGACCGGCTTGGCCTCGCCGTACGCTTCGGCGTTCACCGCGCCGAGGAGGACCAGACGAGGGCGCTCCACCTCGGCGTCGAACCAGTCGGCGACGTCCTGGTCGAGGGTCGGATCGGCTTCCTCGACCGTACGACGGACCTGCTCTGGCACGACCGGGGCCAGAGTCTCGACATCCTCGACGGTGGTCGCCGCAACCTCGACGTACTCCTCGGCCGACTCGGGCAGGAGTGAGCCTTCGCCAGCCGGTCCATCCTCGCGCACGTCGGTCAGCTCTTCGCGGAGGGCGCCGGCCCGGTCAGCGAGTGCCATCCAACCGTCGGCGGCCTGCTCGAAAGGCGCGATCTTGACCGGCTCGCTGTCGCGGGTGAGGTCGACGATCGCAGCGCACGCCTTCGCCTCCTCGCTGGTCAGTCCGGCGGCTTCGAGATCGAGTCCGAGGGAGGGCGCCCGCAGACGCCCGGTCGGATCGACCTCGATGACCGTGGATTCGGGAAGGGGCGAAGCCAGGGACACCAAGGCCGTGCCGATCCGCGAGGTCGGCGAGTGAAGGAGGGGCGCAAGTTCGGTCGTCCCGTCGCCGGTGGTGATGACCGCGCCATACGGGTCGGGATCACCCAAGCTGTTCTCCAGCGAAGCGGTGACGGAGCGGAGCAGAGTCGGAACCACCTGCTCGCCGTCCTCGTGGTGCCGCAGGCGGAGTGAGTCGAGCGGAGCGAGTTCCTCGCCCAGGCCGATCACGTTCACCTCGACGATGGCCGACCACGGGTTGAGGGCAAGCTCGGCCGCGATGTGCCGGGCGAGAGCTTTGGCTCGTTCCGGGTCGCCCGCGAGCGCCACGACGCCCAGGTGCTCCAGGTTCACGAGGTGGAGGCCGTCGTCGTCCTGCCCGATGGTGACGAGCAGTGGGTAGGGCGGCAGCACGTCGCCGCGCTCGGGCAAAGCTTCACCGAGGGTGAGGCACCAGTCGGAGCCTGCGCCCGTCCACGGTCCCGGCAGGTCTGCGTCCTCGGCGAGGTGCAGGGTCACCGTGCCTTTGGCGAGCGTGGCGGTGATGACCTGGGGCAGCGCCCGACCTGCGTCTGAGCACTCGGCAGCCAGGTGCATCAGCGCCCGGTCGAGATCCTCGATGACCTTGGTGAGCGGGGCGCCAGACACGAAGGCGGTCTTCTCGACCGCGCGGAGCCCTTCGGGAGGAGGGGCGATGGTCTGCCCGGGTCGGCGGTAGCGGAGTTGGGTGTTGCGGTGCGCGCGCACGGCGAGCAGCACCAGCGCCGCGAGAGCTGCGCCCGCCCCGGTGAGGCCGGGCACCAGCCAGCCGGGTGCCGACGACTCGACGTCGTCTGCCTCGTTGATGCTGCTCTCGGCAGGCGTGGGTTCCTGGTCCGCCGACGCGGTCGGCTCAGTCGTCGGGTCGACACTCGGGGGCTCGACCGGCGGGGTCACGTCAACCGGTGGTTCGACCTCGACGGGCGGCTCCTCCGGGACCTCGGCCTTGTGCTTCGTCCGCCCGGGAATGGTGATCTCCCAACCCGGCCGGATCACGTCCGGGTCGGTCAGCGTCACGCCGTCGGGCTGCACGGTGTCGCGGGATGCCTCGAAGAGCTCGGGGTAGCGCATCGGGTCGCCCAGCCTCGCCTCGGCGATCTCCGACAAGGTGTCCCCAGGCTGCACGACGTACTCCTCGGCGGGACCGTCGGTGTCGACCTCCGACGCCTCGTACGGCACCTTCAACACGGTGCCGGACACGATGAAGTCGGGGCGTCCGTTCAGGGCCGCCTTGTTCAGGTCGACGATCTCGGTGAACCGGGTGCCATCGCCGAGCAGGCGTTCGGCGATCTTCCACAGGCTGTCGCCGCGTTTGACGGTGTAGTCGATCGTCGTATTCTCCGTCGTGGGTGAGACGGCGGTAGCCAGGAGGGGCGCAGCCTGGGGGAGGAGGGGCGCAACCTCGACGGCTGCGAGTCGTGGCGCTTCGAGGACGGGCGCAGTCGCCGCGCGGGCGGGGGCAGTCGGGAACGCCGCGACCACGGTGGGAGCAGCAACGAACAGCAGCGCCGCCACCGCGACCAGTTGGCCCACCGCCCGCTGTGGAGCGCCGAGTCCAGGCAGTGTCGGAGTCGGGAGGCCTCGGATCTGCGAGACGACTTCCAGGACGACGGAGATTGCCACGACCAGCCATGCCACCCACGCCACCGTCGCGATCGCGGCCATCGCGAGCGTGCCGTCGTCTGGGGTGGTCAGAAGTGTTCGCAGCTCGCCGAGGTCGGCCTTCCACGGTGCGGCACCGATGCCGATGAGCAGGAACGGCACCCCGGCAACGAGAAGCAGGAGGGCGAGCGTGGCCGCGAGACCTCGAACACGCTGGGCAAACGTGGGCTGGGTCATTGTTCGCTCCCTCCGAGGCTGCGGACGAGTCGTGCTGAGGCAGTGCTGGTGACGGTCAGGTCACCGATGCCGATGAAGCTCAGGAACTTGGGTTTGTAGGTGTCGGAGACATCGACCGTGATGGTGTCTCCGCCGTTGACGGTCACCGTGCCGGTGACGCCCGAGGCGCTCAGGTAGTCCTCGGCCGCGTTACGTGCCGCGACGGTGTCCACCGCGACGTACTCACCCTTGATGGCGGGCGCGGCCTGCACCTGCTCGCCGCCCGTCCGGGCAGCTTCGGCGGCGATGTTGTGAGCACGCTGTTTGGCGTGGACCTGTCCGCCGAGGTCGACGGCGAGTCCGACGAGCATCATCATCACGAAGCTCGACACCGCCAGCCAGATGCTGATGGAGCCGCGTTCACCGCGAGTTCGGTGCGTCATGCCCGCTCCCTCCAGGTGTCCAGTGGCGAACTGCTGGTGGCCTTGATCAGGCGACTGCCTGGGACGCCCGGAACGGACAGATCGGCCAGATCGAGAAGGCATTCCACGGTTGCCGAGACCGACCCGGCCTCGCCGACGGTCTTGCCGAAGTCGGACACGTCGACCGACACCGTGACGCTGATGCAGTGAATGTCTTGGTTGGCCAAACTGGCCTGCGCCGCGGCCTTCGCCTCGCTCTTCGCCTCGGACGCCGTGCGGGCGATGGAGGCGGTGCGGGCGGCGTCGGCGGCGGCGGACTCGACGGCCGAGTGGGTGGTGGCGGTGCGGCCACCGAAGATGATGAGACCGACGAACAGCGCGAAGGCAGGCAGGCCGAGAGCGGCCTCGACCGCAGCCGAGCCCCGCTCGTCCCTCATGCGCGTCCAGGTCATCACGGAGCGGTCAGCCTCTCGACGGGCAGCGACGCCGTCTGGACGATCGCCGGGCTCCAGCCCGGGATCACGCTCAAGCTGTGACCGGTCACTGTCACGGTCACGGTGGTGGCGGTGCGATTGGCGGTCGCATTCGCGCCGGTGAGTACGTCGTCGCCACCAGCGTCGGCGATGAACGAGGAGGCGGCGTTGACGCCGTCGGCCTCCTTGCCGTTCTCACCGCCAGCGGCCCTCGCGCCCTCCTGCGCAGCGGCTATCGCCACCGTTCGGGCGTGGTAGAACAACGCGGCCTGAGTCCCGAGGAACATCACCGCGAACAGGGCAGGCAGCAGGATTACTAGCTCGATGGTGCCCGAGCCGCGTTCGTCCCGCCGCCTACTTGATGTTGCCGGCTTGGCTTTCAACGTAAGCCTTGATGGCTGCGACGACGATCCCGACGATGGCGATGACGGCCACGGCCCAGAGCACATGCTCGGTCGTGACAGAGCCTCGCTCGTTGCGGACCCGCAGGCGCGCATCGACGCCCAGATGGAGCATGAGTAGGGGTGCGAGCAATCGGTTCATAGTGGTGTTTCCTTTCCTGGATGGGTGCCCTTTCGTGGGGTTGGGGTTGTCAGGTGTTGCTGAACATCCGCAGCAGGGATGGAGCGACGAGCAGCGCCATGAAGATGACGCCGAGCAGGGAGCCGGGGATGGTCATGCGCTCGCCCACAGCGTTGGCCTCGGAGATCTCGTCGTTGAGCATCGCCGTGCGCATGGCGGCCGAACGGGCGCGCAGGTTGGTGTAGACCGACGCGCCCTCCTCGCCGGAGAGCCGCATGATGTCGGCGAAGTCGTCGAGCTCGGGCAGGCCCAGCTCGTCGGACAGGGCGTGCAGGGCATCCCAGGGCGGTTGGCCCGACCAGCGGGAGCGAGTCAGCTCCTCCGAGAGGCGCGTGAAAACCCACGAGTCGCCGACCTCGGCCGCCGACTCCATTGCCTGTCGTACGCCGGAGCCGTTGTTCCGCTCCAACGCCACCAGGTCGATGTACGCCCCGAGCGCTCGAGTGAACTCCAGGCGAGCCTTCCGGGCGTCGTCGACCGCGTTGTAGTTGGGCAGGAAGAACATCACGACCGCCAGCCCGACTGACGCGATGGCCGGGACCGCGATGGGGAAGCTCAGCCCGATCTGCTCGAAGAAGAACGCCAGGAGGGGCGGGATCACGAGCCCCATGAGTGCCATGACGATCTTGTCGCCGTAGAACCTCGCGAGCGGGATACGGAGGAGTGCGAGCTCTCGCGTCGGAGTCCTGATCCAGACGGCCGGGGGCAATGCCTTGATCGCCCAGACGCCGATGCGCTCCTTACCCTTCGCAGTGGTGACCGGACCAACGGCGTTCGCTCGCCCGCGGGCAGGAGTCAGTCGGCTCAGCGCCTCGGTGAGGTCCGGCGCGGCAGGCATCAGGCGGGCAACGAGCAAGACCACGCCGAGCCCGAGGAACGCCCCTCCCAGCAGCGCGATCTGGAGTCCGGTGGTCATGCTGCGCCTTCCCTCGTGACCCGGACGGGAGCCAGGAACCTGGGCATCGCGCGTCCGATCGCCATGCGCTTCATCCAGACCAGCGTCGCGACGTTCATCGCCAGCAGCGCCACGAGGATGACCTGCCCGAGCGGACTCTGGTACGGCTCGACGTAGGTGCCCGACACCGCCAGGATCACCAGCACCCCAACGCTGATGAGCGTCACCCAGCGTGCGGTGGCTCGGGGCTTGGCGCGGTCGGCCTCGACCTGACGCCGGGCGCGTACGTCGGCCGCCACCGACTCGGCCAGACCTTCGAGCACGCTCGCCAGCCCTGCGCCCCTCCTTCGGGAGCCGAGGATCAGGTTCGCAGCCACGAGGTCACCCGTTGCGTCGTCGAGCTCGTCGGCGAACGCCCGCAACGCATCTTCGGTCACCCAACGTGCGCGGAGCCGGGCGACCAGCCGGGTGACCTCGGGAGCAATCGCGGCCGGTGTGGATCGGAGTGTGGCAACCAGCGCCTGCTCCAGTCCAACCCCCACGGTCAGCACGCCTGAAAGGGACCGGGTCCATTCCTCCATCGCTTCGAGGCGCTCGATCCGCTCCGCTGCCGAGGACGACGAGAGCAAGATAGGCAGGCCGACGAAAGCCACCGGGACGATGACCAGCGCGAGCACCCAGCCGGTGACCAGGAAGGCGACGGTGCCTGTGGCCAAACCGCCGAGCAGGAGCATCCGGGTCTGCTTGGTGATTGTGCGGACCTTGCGGGGGCGGGAGGGGCGCTCGACGACATGGGAGGGGCGCAGCCCGACGACGAGGGCGATCAGGCCGCCGACCACCAGCGCGCCGGCCAAGGCCGGAACGAGGACGATCACGACCGCACCTCCTGTTGAGCGAGGTAGGTGCCGAGGTCGAAGCCGTACGTCGCGAGGCTTCGGTAGGAGTCGGGCAGGACCGCTGGAACGGCCGTCCCGTCGGCGGCTGGGGCAAAGACGTGAGTGGCGGCATAGCCGGTCTCGCGCTCGCCGGGGTCGAGGGCGATGACTTCGGCGACCCGGCGCTGCCGGATGCTGCGCCCCTGCTGCCGATAGGTCCGCAGGTCGAGGTGGACGATGAGGTCGACGGTCGCCGCGAGCTTCGAGGTCGCGAGTTCGTGGGTGACGTGCGGGCCGGCCTCCATCGCGCAAGTCACCAGCTTGCGGATCGCCGCGACCGCGTCGGAAGCGTGAGTCGTGGAGATGGACCCGGTGCCGGACTCCATCGCCTTGATCATCGCCCAGATCTCCTTGCCTCGGACCTCACCGACGATCTGGCGGGAGAGGTTGAAGCGGAACGAGTCGACGAGGGCCTCGTCGAGGGTGAACTCACCGGCCGCTCGCCCGTCCGGACCTCGTTCACCGGACCCGGGACGGGCCTCCCACGGGTGGACGATGCGGTGCCGGTCGCGCAACTCGTGCAGGTGCAGCTCGTACTCGGTCTCGAAGGTGCCGATCGCCTCCAGCGGGTCGATCTCGGCGCACAAAGCTCGAACCAGGGTCGTCTTGCCCGCGCCCTGCGATCCGGACACCACGATGGACTTGCGGGACCGCACCGCCGCCCGCAGGAATGACGCTGCGACAGGAGTCAGCATCTGTCGAGTGACGAGGTCGCCGAGCGTGACTTCCATCAGCCGGTGGCGACGGATCACGACGGAGGGGCGCGGCGTCACCCACGCAGCAGCGGCGAGCCGCGAGCCGCCATCGAGACGCAGATGCAGGCGCGGTTGTGCTTCGGAGAAACCGCGAGCGTTGACCTCGGATCGGGACGCGAGGAAGACCAGGAAGTCGACGAGCTCCTCGTCGGAGTCGGCCACGGGTGGGCCGTCGACCTGTGAGCCGTCAGTGAGTTCGAGCACGACGTTGTCGTGGCCGGTGATGATGATGTTCTCGATCCGGTCGTCGTCGACGAGGGGTTGGAGGCGGCCGAGCCGGAACAGCGAGTCGAACACCGCACGGGCCAGCGCGTCCTGCTCGGCGCCGGGGAGTGTGGTCATCCCGGCGTTCACCCGGTCAGCCAGGGTCGTCTCGATGAGGTCGAGCACAATCGTCCGGCCCAGCTCCTCCTGCGCGACCTTGTTGAGCCGTCCCTTGTCGGCCGCAACCGCCTGACTGAGCTGCTCGGAGGCTTGCGCGCGCAGCGCAGAGACGAGCGACCAGTCGAGGCTGCTGCCGATGGGATGGGTGCTCATGGTCGACAGGTGTGCCACCGGAGCCATTGGATGGCCACGGTCGAACCTCTCAGCCACCGGCGGAACTGGCTGCGTGAACAGAGGCAACCCTGTCAGCGGGGTGGTTTCGTAGTCCTCGGATCGTTCCGTCGTCATGAGCGGGCTCCTTCGAGCAGCTCGTTGCGCCGGCGGGTGATCGTCGAGTGGATCGAGGCGGTGGCCGCAGTGAGCGCCCTTGCCAGCGGCCCGGTCTCGAACCGCTTCGGCGGCTGGGCTCCACGCGAGAAGACCGCAGCCGACTCCGGATCGTCGGCCAGCGGCGCCAGGACGGGCAGGTTCACCGCTGCGGTGACGTCGTGGGCGTGGTAGGGCTGGCCCTCGCCGATGAGCAGGACGGCCGACTGGTGCCAGTCCAGGGCGGGGCGCTGGAACGCCTCTGCCCACGAGCGCAGGGCCGAGAGGTGGGGGAGCGTCGTCCTGCTGACGAGCAGGGACAGGTCGGCGGCATCGAGCAGCGGTTGGGGTGACCCGTGGAGACCGAGTCGGCCGGCATCGACGATGACGTCCTGGCCGGTGGTCTCCAGTTCGCCGAGTGTCTCCGCCAGCGGTGCCCAGAGATCCCGCAGTGCACTGGCCTGGGTGTGCGAGCGGGTGCCCGCGACGAACGACACCGTGGTGCCCTCGATGGGGCGTGCGACGTCGGCCAGCGCATCACTCAGGTTGTTCGCGGTCAGCGCCAGCTCGATGAGTCCGCCGTCGTACTCGCGGGTGCCGCGGAAGTAGCCGGCCAGCAAGCCGGAGCCGCCGGTCGGGTCGGCTTCGACGAGCAGGACCGGGCGCGGCCACAGCAGTGCCAGCCCGAGCGCTGTCGTGGTGACGCCGGGGGAGCCGGAAGCGGAGGCGAGCGCGACGACAGCCATCAGCGCTCCCGGGAATCTAGGATGAGGGCGATGTTGCCGGTCGCGATTCGGGTGGCGAGCACCGCGGCATCAGCCTTGGGAACGAGCAGGTCGACGACTGTCTGTCCGGTGTCCTCGGAGGTGTGGACTCCGACGATGGTGGCGTCGTTGCTCAATGGCGTGCCAGCTGGGAGGTCGTCGCCTTGGGATGGGGTGGCGACGACGCGGACCTGGTCTCCGTACCGAAGTGCAAGACCCGGCGCTTGAGCGGGGGTGAGCGCGACGCCGACGACCGACTCGCCTGCGCCGGGAACGACCTCAGCGGCGAACGCACCTGGTGTCAGCATCCCGCCAGAGGAGATGTCCATCGCCGCCCGCTGCCCGACCACCCGATCGAACTCCGAGGCTGGCACGGGCTTGAGGGCCGGGTCCGCGCTGAGCTGCACCCGGGCAAGGTCATCTGCCTCGATGACGGAGCCACGTTCGATGGAGTGCCGGGCGACGAGCACTTCTTGGGTGTTGGTCGTCGCGGTCCAGGCCCAGCCGGCGAGCAGCGCGCCGATGCAGATGGCGCCGATCGCGGCGGCTACGAGTGCTGGTCGTCGACGCAGCTTCGGCGGAGGCACGAGCGCAGTAGCGGCCGGACCCTCCTGATTGAGGGCCCCGTCGACTCGGGTGGCTGCACTACTCATACTCATCGCCTCTCCGCTGCCCGCTACTGCACGAGCACCTGCGCTTCCCCGACCGCAATTGCGACGGTCCGTGTCAGGCCGTTCAGCCGGATGGTCCCGGTTTGGCCTGCCCCTTCCCATGTGATGACCCAGTCCGAGGTGGCGGTCACCGTGTACTTCCCGCCCGCCTGCTTCGAGCTCGACTTCTCATAGACGTGCCCGCAGTCGGGCGACTTCGAGTTGCCGTACGCCGACTTGTACGGCGTCCCGGCAGTTGGGCACTCGACCGTGGCGCCGTCGCCCATGTCCCAGGTGATCTTGTGCAGCTTCGCCGTGGCGGTGACCGTGATCCCGCCCGCGGAGGCCGACTCCGTGATCGGGCCGACGGTGTGCTCGTCAGGGTTGGCAGCCCACATCCACACGGGCATGCCGACGATTCCGATGCTGTCCTCACCTGGCTCAGGTGTGATGCCGATGTCGATGGCTCGCAGGTTCATCTCCTGAATCGCGACCTGCGCGACCTCGCCGGGCGTCGGCCCTGCGCCGGAGTTCGGCGGCGGGTCCTGCGACCAGATCCAGATGAGCAGGTCGGTCTGTGGCTGGTAACAGTTGTAGACGGCACCGTCGCCTGGCTCGTGGCCTTGCCAGTTCGGATCGCCGGCTGGCGGTTGCGGGTCGAGCAGCGAGATATAGCACCGGTAGCCGTTCGACCAGTACCCGTACTCGGTGGAGCATGGGACAGGCCCGGGCGGAGGCTTCGTGATCCCCTGATCGCTCCCGTCCCAGAAGCAAGCGGCACCGCCCCCGGTGTCCTTGGGTCCGTCGTCGCCACCGTCCCCGGGGTCGCCGGGTGTTCCGGGGACCTCGACGTAGATCAGGCAGACACCGGTTTCAGGGTCCGTGACCTGACAGACGGTGTCGGCGTACGACGGCGCCTGGGCGAGGATCAGTAGACCCGCGACGGCGAGTGAGGTGACGACGACACGGGCTACAAGGCTTCGCATGGTGTGCGCTCGATGTCCTGGCTTGAGGCAACACGCCACGAGCCGTCGGGATCGGTGTCCCACCGGTAGTTCGACACGAGGAACTGAATCCATCCGGTGTCCGGTCGGTCCGGGCTGATGACCGACTCGCCGTTCTTGTCGACGACGTCGACGTCGCTCACGTCGAAGCAGAGGTCGATCTGGACCGTCGGCACCTTGCCGGCCTTCGGGTCTGAGTTGTCGAGGTTGACGGACTGCACTTCCAGCTCGACGATCTTCGTAGCGCCGGTCTGGTGGAGGCCTTGCTTGCGCTCCGTCGTGAACAGGTTCTTCTGTGCCGCGAGCTCGGTGCTGATCGCGACCTCGTCGAGCAGCCTCAGCGGCTTGCTCGGGTTTCGGCGAAGGTCGTTTCGCACCTCGTAGTACTTCCGGAGAATGGCAGACGCCGCCTCTGATGCGATCTCGCTGTCAGACTGCGGCGTTGGGGAAGTCGTGGTGGTGGCCGGCGAGCTCGAACTCGAAGTGGGGGTCGGGGTCGCCGCCGGGTCATTGCCGTCGGAGGCACAACCTCCCATTGCGATCGCCACCGCGGTAACGGTCGCCAGGAGCGCGAAGTGTCGTGCGTTCGTCATGGCCGAGTCCTGGTCGCCTTCGCGAGACCATCCCGAGAAGGACGCGTACGACGCCCTGACGGCGGGCCGACTGGGTCGTCGCATTCGTATCGTACGTCACATCCGGGGCGTTGAACCGGTTCGATTTTCACGTTGCCTCCTCGCTCCGTGCGACCGAGTGCCGCCTCGTCTCCCAGGTGTGCCGCACCGGCCGCACCGCGACTCCGCCCGCCCTGACCGGCCGCACCCTCCTTCTCGGCATACACGTCATGCAGAACGAGGTGGGCTCTGTGGCCCGGGCCTTGTGGACAACACAGCCTGAACCGGGGGCTGTGGACCTGCACGGACACCTTCACGCCAAGGAGGTGTGCGGCCATGACCGTCTCGATGAGGAAGATTCAGGCTGGTCGGGGCTACGACTACCTGCTCAAGAGCGTGGTCCGTGGCGACGCCAACATGGCCGACCCGAACCCGGTGACGCGGTACTACACCGAGGAAGGAACCCCGCCGGGCCGCTGGATGGGCTCAGCGCTGCACGTCTTCGGCGACGGTGAGATCAAGCGCGGCGACCAGGTGACCCCGCAGCAACTCCAACTCCTGATCGGCTCGGGCCTCGACCCGGTTACCGGAGAGAAGCTCGGGCGGGCCTTCCCGGTCTTCCCGCCACTGGAAGAGCGCATCGCCGCACGGGTGGCCGAGCTGAGTCCGAGGCTCACCGACGAGCAGCGTTCAGAGGCGGAGAGGCAAATCAGGGCCGAGGAGTCGGTCAAGCCGTCCAGCGGGGTCGCCGGCTACGACTACACGTTCAGCGTCCCCAAGTCGGTCTCGGCGCTGTGGGGCGTGGCTGATGCGGGCACGCAGGCACTGATCGTCGACGCCCACCACCAGGCGGTTGCCGAAGTGCTCGACTTCATGGAGCGGGAGGTTGTCGCGACCAGGAGGGGCGTTGCCGCCGGGAACGGTGCGGTGATGCAGGCCGACGTCATCGGGGTCGCGGCAACGGCGTACGACCACTGGGACTCTCGGCTCGGTGACCCGCAGCTCCACACCCACGTCGTCATATCCAACAAGGTCAAGACGACAGAGGACGGGCGCTGGCGAAGCCTGGACGGCACCGCGATGTACGAGGCAAACGTGCCGATCTCGGAGCATTACAACGCCGTGCTGGCCGACCGCCTCACCCGGCTGTTCGGCATCGAGTGGGAGCGGCGGGAGCGTGGTGCGGAACGCAATGCCGCCTGGGAGCTCGCGCCCATCCCCGAGACACTCATCCGCGAGTTCTCCAGCCGGTCCAGCCACATCGACAAGGAGAAGGACCGCCTCATCGCGGAGTACGTCGCACTGACGGGCCGCCGCCCCTCCTCGGCCAAGATCATCCAGTTGCGCGCGAAGGCCACGCTGGCAACGCGCCCCGAGAAGGAGATCCACTCCCTGTTTGATCTGACGACCCAGTGGCGAGGACGAGCGCAGAAGATCCTTGGGAGGGGCGCAGTCGACTGGGCCAAGGAAGCCACCGCCCCTGCTCGCGCCCGTCCCACTCTCCGCGCCGACGACGTACCCCTCGACGCGATCACCGAAGTCGGCGTCTCCGTCGTAGGTGCGGTCGAGGAGAAGCGTTCGACCTGGAAGCACTGGAACCTCTGGGCGGAGGCATCCCGGCAGACGATGGGTTGGCGGTTCTCCAGCGCCGACGACCGCGAGGCCGTCGTCGGCATGATTGTCGAGGCCGCGAAACAGGAGTCACTCGCGATCACTCCGCCCGAACTGGTCACCGTGCCGGAGGTCTTCCGGCGGCCCGACGGCACCTCGCGCTTCCGGCCGCGTCACGGAGTCGTCTTCACCTCCGAGACCCTGCTCGCCGCCGAGGACCGCCTCCTGGCCCGGGCCGAAGACATGACCGCCCCAGAGATCGACCTCGAGGTGATCGAGCGGGTGACGCGCAAGGAGCACCTCTTGTCTGCCGAGCAGTCCGAGACTCTGGCGAGGATCGCCGTGTCGGGGCGGCGCCTCGATCTGCTCGTCGGTCCGGCGGGCGCGGGTAAGACCACTGCGATGCACGCACTGAAGACGGCTTGGGTGAAGGCCCACGGCAAGGGCAGCGTCGTCGGCCTCGCGCCGAGCGCGGTGGCTGCGCAGGTGCTCGCCGAGGACTTGGGCATCGCCTGTGAGAACACCGCCAAGTGGCTGCACGAGCACGACCGAGGACGGGCGGAGTTCCGCAGCGGTCAACTCGTCATCATCGACGAGGCGACCCTCGCCGGCACACTCACCCTCGACCGACTCACCGCGCTCGCGGCCGAGGCCGGTGCGAAGGTTCTGCTGGTCGGCGATTGGGCGCAGCTTCAGTCGGTCGACGCAGGAGGGGCGTTCTCTCTGTTGACCTCCGCCCGTCCTGACACCCCCGAGCTGACCGAGGTCCACCGCTTCACCCACGGGTGGGAGAAGACCGCGTCGCTCGACCTCCGTTTCGGACGGGCGGACGTCATCAGCACCTACGTCGCCAAAGATCGTGTCCAGCAGGGCACGACCGACGAGATGATGGATGCCGCCTATTTGGCATGGACGTCCGACGTGAAGGCCGGCCGGACGTCGGTACTGGTCGCCGAGGCGACCGACATGGTGATCCGCCTCAACCGGCGTGCCCGCGCCGACCGCATCGTCGCCAACCCGGTCGGGGACGTCGAGGTCAACCTCGCCGACGGCACCCAGGCGTCCGAGGGCGACCTCATCATCACCCGCCACAACGACCGCCGCCTTTACACCCTGCGCGGCGGCTGGGTCCGCAACGGGGACCGCTGGACCGTCACCCGCGTTCACAAGGACGGGGCGATGCAGGTCCAACGCCTAGGCGTCGCCATTGGTGGGTCGGTGACCTTGCCTGCGGCGTACGTCGTCGAGCACGTCGACCTCGGGTACGCCGTCACGGCTCACCGTGCCCAGGGCATGACCGTCGACACCTCTCATGTGGTGGTGACCGGGTCGACGACCCGGGAGAACTTCTACGTCTCCATGACCCGCGGCCGAGACTCGAACATCGCGTACGTCGCCCTCGACAAGCCCGACGAGGGCCACGCCCCCCCCGAGCCTGAGGAGGTGAACGCCCACACCGTTCTCTACGGCGTCCTCCAACACATCGGCGGAGAGCTCTCCGCACACCAAATGCTCGTGGCCGAGCAGGACCGGTGGGCGTCCATCGCGCAACTCGCTGCCGAGTACGAAACCATCGGCGCGGTCGCTCAGCGCGACCGTTGGGTTGCAGCGATCCGAGGGAGTGGCCTCACCGAAGCCCAGGTCGAACAGGTGCTGGCCTCGGCGTCCTTCGGACCACTCACCGCCGAACTGCGCCGGGCCGACGTCAACCACCACGACGTCGACCGACTCTTGCCGGCCATCGTTGCCCGCAGGTCATTGGACGATGCCGAGGACATCGGAGCCGTCCTGATCAGTCGCCTCCAGAAGGCCGCCCGGCCCAAGCGTGGCAGCCGTCGCCCCTCCCCGAAACTGGTCGTCGGTCTGATCCCAGTCGCCGATGGCACCATGAGCGAGGAGATGGCCAAGGCGCTGACCGAACGCGCCGAACTGATGGAAGCACGGGCGGTGACGCTCGCGGAGAAGGCCGCGGATGACAAGGCGGTGTGGCTGAAGCGGCTCGGCACCGCACCGGCGACCGCCACCGCCGCTCGACGCCGCTGGCTTTACGAGGTCAGGACCGTGGCCGCCTACCGCGACCGCTACGGCGTGGAGGGGCGCAGAGTGCTCGGTGAGCCGAAGACCGACGCGCAGAAGCACGATGCTGCGCGCGCTGACCAGGCGATCCGCCGTGCCCGAGCGATCGCCGAAGACGCCGCCGCGATCCAGGAGGGACGCAGCGCCGCGCTCGAACCGCAGGGACGGGCGCTCGGGTAGCCGTACACAGAGGCCGTTCTGGCCGGATGGTCCACAGGAGTGGCCACGATGCGCCTCTCCTGTCGGATCTCGGGCGTAGAGAGGAGGTGAGCCCCGACCGAAGGAGACCCTCATGCTCACCGCACTCTGGCACCTGAGCGGCGGGATCCGCGGCTACCTCCGCTTCTACATGCCCACCAACCGCGCAGTCGATTGGTTGCGGACCCCGCGCGGCCTCAAGTGGGCGATCGCCGCCGCTGTCGTCGTGACGCCCGCCTACCTTGGTCTGACCGCCCTGGCTATCGAGATGGCTGCCCGCCCCGGCTTCGGCTTCTTCAACGTGCTGGTCTTCCTGTTTTTCTGGAACGCCGCGAAATTCGCTTGGATGGCCGTCCTCAGCCTCCCGTTCATGCTCGGGCGTGCCGTAGCGCGGCTGGTCCGGTCGAAGTCGGTGCTCGACTCAGGCATCGCCGTGCGTGGCGAAGTCGGGTGAGACCTCGATTAGCACGCTCGGGTCGTTGCCCCAGAAGTAGTCGACCTTCAGCTTCTCGAAGTGGGCGGTCCCGAACTTGATCTTCCAGCCTTCGGACTCCCATTGGAGTTCTTCGAGCTTGTCGGTGCCCTTCGTCTCGCGGACGAGATAGAGGTACTTGCCTTCGGGGTGCTCACGCACGAACGCCCAGTCTGGGTTGTAGCCGTGCAGCGGAGTGTCGACCTTGAACCAGTGGGGCAGCTTGATGAACAACGGCACGTCGGGCCGATCCTCAAGGAATTGCGCGAAGGTCTTCTCGATGCCTGAGTCGCAGACGATCTTGTCGGTGATGCTCTTCGTGACGTCCACGACCATCGCCGCCGGTGCAATCGTCTCGGCTTGGTGCCACTCCTTGAACAGTTCGGCTCGCCACGATTCCCCGGTCGGCTTGTAGACGATGCCCTCGGCCTCCTGCGCGTAGAGGGCCTCCTTCATGGCACGTTCGACTTGGTCCATGAACACGGACGGGTTGAGCTTCACCTGGCCGAGAGTGTCGATCTCGGAGAGGATGCGGACGATGGTCGCCCGGGTGAGCGGCACACGGCGCGTGAGTTCGCCGACGACATCCGGGAGCTTCCGGACCCCGTTGACCGCGACCGTTCCTCGGTCCTGGGTGTCGCCCGAGGTGATGCCTTCGGTGTTGATGTCGGCGACGTGCTTCGTAAGGCGGAACTTGATGGGCTCGATCGCCGGCATCGCGTTGATGCGCCGTACCGCGTCGGCGACGACGTCGTCGGTCGAGAACGCCAACTCGTAGGTTGTCTTCTTCGAGATCTTGTCCCACAGCTCGATGAACTGCGGGTCGAGCAACACCTTCTCCTTGAGTTGGAGCTTGATCTTGTCCTTCTTGAGGTCCACGATCCGGCCGGCGAACTTGATGCCGGTCTCGTCCTCGATCTCCCTCTGGAGGTCGCCAGCGAACTTGGAGAAGTCCTCGTGGGCGATGACAGTCACCACGTTGACGTCGTCGTTGCGGCAACGCTCGCCGTCGACCATCACCGGTAGCCGTAAACCTCGGCCGATCTGCTGGCGCTTGCGCATCTCTGAGCGGCCGTGCTGGAGGTTGCAGACGGTGAAGACGTTGGGGTTGTCCCAGCCCTCGGCGAGTGCCGCGTAGCTGAAGATGAACCGAAGCGGCTCCTCGAAGCTGAGCAGCTTCTCCTTGTTCTGCATGATGCGCTTGAGGGCTGACTCCATCTCTGTGCTTTCCAACCCCCGGGTGGTCACGTCCTTGGGCACGCCCTTGTTGGAGGCGGCGAAGTAGCCGTCGTGGACGACGTCGACATTGGGCATGTCGAGCGAACGGAAGCGTGCGTCGGAGCGCACGATCGCGTACTCCTGCTCGAACCACTGACGGAGCTTCCCGTCGGCGGGGTGGTAGTTCGCAACCGAGTCGATAAAGAACAGAGTGAGCGGCTTAACGGCGGAAGTAATGAGGCCGCGCCGCAACTGGAGTTTGAGCTGGAGCTCCTTCTCGAAATGGCTCTCTATGGCCTGCCGGAGCATCAGCCGCTGATGCTGCTCCTCCTCGGAAGTCGTGCCGACGCCCTCGTGGACATGGGTGCCGTTCCCGAACTCGACGTAGCCGCGCTCGCCGTCCTGGCCGGCATGGATGTCCTCGACGGACCAACCCTGATAGGCACCGCGCTGCCCGCTCTCCTCAAACAGGTCAATGTCCTTGCGCAAGGTGATCCGGGTGAGCTTCGTCTTACCCGCGTTGGTCTTGAAGATCTTGGCGGTCGCCGTGACGCCGCCGGGTGTGGCAGTGATCTTCGAGACCTCTACGTAGGCACCGTTGAGGTCTTCGTCCTTGGTGACTGAAAGGACCCCGATACGCTTGACCAGTCGCAGGTCGTAGGCGTCCACGGGAGTCAGGCGATACACGAGGTGCTTCAGGTCCTTGTGGGTGGCGGAGTACCGAAGCCGAGCCAACGGGTTGAGTTGCTCAATGGCTTCCTTGCTGCCTGCGGACTCCATGTTCTGCGGCTCGTCCAGGATGACCATTGGGCGCGCGGCACCGATCAGTTCGTGTGGTGCGTATCCACCGTTGAACTCGGGGTCCTTGCGACGGAAAATGTTGCCCTCCGCGCGGAACGCCTCAAGGTTGATGACCATGATTTTCAAGCTGGCGTCACGGACGAAGTCGCTCGCCATCTGCCGCTTGGCTGAGTCCCACACCATGAACTCGTACTGCGAATCCGGGTAGAGCTCCTTGAAGTGGGGCTTGAGCATCGCGAGGCTGGACTTCACACCCTCTCGGATGGCCTTGCCGGGCACCACGATGACGAACTTCGAGAAGCCGTACCTCTTGTGCATCTCGAGGCAGGTTCGGATGTACACATAGGTCTTGCCGGTGCCGGTCTCCATCTCGATGCTGAGGTCCGGCACGGTTTCACCATCGGGCCAGTTCTGGCGCAACTCCTCGGGAATCGCGGGAACCTCGCCGCCGTCCTCAGTGGGTACCGGCTTGTCTTGAACAGCTCGGAGGTTTCTGCGCAACTGCTCGGACGACAGTACGAGCTGGTTCCCGATGACCACTCGATCCAGCGAGTCAAGTGTCCCGTCATCGAGGACGAGATCTGCTACCTCCGAGCGGCCCTGCTCCTCGTTGCCGTTGAAGACTTCGAGAACGGCCTCAATCGCATCCAACTGGTACTGCTGGCCGCCGTCGAACTTGATCTCAACTGGCATCAGACTGTCTTCACCGTGATGCCGCGCGACTTGGCGTTCGCCACGAGGTTGGCCTTGAGCGCGTCCTGGCCAGCGAGATCATCCTCAAGGAAGACCACGACGTGCGGCTTCGGGTCCAGATCGAAGACCTGCTCGGCCGTGGGAACGTCGAGACCCTCGCCGGCGACGACAGCCACCCTGCCTGACACCTGCACTGAGACCGTGCCGAACTCGTGCTCCACCCATTCGGAGTCGAGAGGGACGCCTTCCTTCAGGAGCACCTCCGCTGCGACGGCGTACAGGTCGTCAACACCAGCGCGAAGAGTCGAGGAGTTCAACGTGAGTTCGCCGTCGTCAGGAGCAGAGTCGAGGAAGGCGCTTTCGCTGAGGCGATACACCCGGAGGCCGAGATCGCCAGCCCCGGGCACGGAGTCGATCACCTTCCCGATCCGGGCAAGCGTGACCTCCGAGACGGCGTCGTAGCCCAGGTCCCTAGCATTGCCACCCTCCGGCGTCGGCTCCGGCAGGTTCACGCTGATGACCCTCCTGGCACCGTTGTCGGCGGCATTGAGCAGGGCGACGGCGTGTGCCGTACTGCCTGACCCTGCGAAGAAGTCCAGGATGATTGCGTCCTTGTCGTCGTTCGTTACCGCGCGGACGAGGTAGGAGATCAGCGAAGTCGGCTTTGGGTGGTTGAACGGAATCACGCCGAAAAGAGCCTTGAGTTCGGCGTTGCCAGCAAGGACATCCCCGACATCGGATCTGGGAAGGAGTGACGTGGGCGGCAGCTGGGCAGTCTGGGCCTTCTTAGAATAAGGCACGAAACTGGTGGACTTGATAACGATGCGAGTTCCGGCACCTGCTTGCTTTTCGAGGTAGGTCTGACCCCAGATCATGCGTCCAGACAGCCGGAAGGAATCCGCTGCACGACCATCTTTGACCCGGACCTCGTCTTCGAGGACGTAGCCCGAACCCATGTCACCTGGCCCGTACTCGCCGTCAGCAAGCTGGAAGTCAACCCAATCCGGGTCCAAGCGAAGCGTCGAAACGTTCATCGAGTTCTTCGTCAGGGAGGGAAGGCCCTCGGAGCCTTGCTGGGACCCCACGAGGCGCTGAACGCCGGGCTTGTTACGGGCGTAGCACAAGATGTGCTGTGAGTTCTCACGCTCCATAGACGAGCTGTTGTCCGGTCGGAAGTTGCTCTCCCAGATGTAGTTCTCGATGAAGTTCTCTGGGCCGAAGACCTCGTCGAGAATGAGCCGAAGTTGCGCAACCTCGTTGTCATCGATGGACAGGAAGATCACACCGTCTTGAGTGAGCAGGTTGCGGGCGAGTACCAGACGCGGGTACATCATCGAGGCCCATCGGCTGTGACGGCGTCCGCCAGTGTCTTGCGAGGCGGCCAGTAGGTTTCCTTCATCGTCCAGTTGCCCGCTGAAGCGCAAATACGCCTTGAGCGGGTCCTGGAAGTCGTCCTGGTAGACGAAGTCGCCCTTGCCAGTGTTGTACGGAGGATCGATGTAGATGACCTTGATGCGGTCGTTGTACGCCTTCTGGAGGAGTTTCAGCACCTCCAAGTTGTCGCCCTCGATAAAGACGTTCTTTGCCCCGTCGAAGTCGAGTGACGCCTTCATGTCCGGCACAAGCGCACCCTTACCAGGAGAAAGCAGGGTGCGAATGGCCTCACCCTTGCCGGCCCACTGAAGGCCGTACCGCTCGCGCCCCTCGGGGACAGCGAGCAACGGTAGGTCGAGCAGATCGGCCAGACGAGCTGGGTCGAGTGCACCGTCCTGGATGACCCCGGGCAGGAGCGCTTCGATCACGGCGCGGTTCTCAGCGGCCAGGTCTGGCGTCTCCAGTTCGACCTTGTCCGGCTCGTCGGTCATGCGTCCCCACTCTCGTTCGTCGTGCATGGCAAGGCTATCGGGGGGAGACTCGCGAGTAGCGGACGAACCCGGGGGTCTCCTCCCATAGCCTTGGAACTATGACAGCAGATGCCACCGACACAATCCCGGTCCTCGAAGGCGAGGCGGCGGCGGCGGTGGCTCACCGGGGTGGGCATGTGCAGATCATCGCGGCCGCCGGCTCGGGCAAGACCGAGGTCGTCTCCCAGCGTGTGGCCTCTCTTCTCAAGGACGGCGAGCAGCCGGAGTCGATCGTGGCGTTCACGTTCACCGAGAAGGCCGCCGACGAGTTGAAGGAGCGCATCCGAGAGCGGTCCGTCGCCCTTCTCGGCCCGTCCGCAACCGACAAGCTTGGGCACTTGTACGTCGGGACAATCCACGGTTACTGCTTCCGCCTCCTCCAGACGTTCGTCCCGAGGTTCGAGACCTACACCCCGCTCGACCCGAACCAGTTGACCAACCTCCTGTACCGCGAGGCCCACCGCCTGGGTCTCCGTCAGTTCGACCAGCGCAACCGCGTCTTCTCTGGCATTGAGTTGTTCCAGCAGTCCGTCGATGTCGTCGAGAACGAGTACATGGCCCTCGACGTCATCCCGGACGGTGCCTTCAAGGACGCGCTGGTCAAGTACTACGCGATGCTTGACAACTACCGCTTCATGTCGTTCGGCACCCAGATCGTCGAGGCCGTTCGCGCGCTCGAAGACCCTCTTGTTCACGCGGCGGTGACGGCCGATCTCAAGCACCTGATCGTCGACGAGTACCAAGACGTGAACCCCGCCCAGGAGCGCCTGATCGAGCTGCTCGCGAAGCCCCAAGGATCGGCCGACGTGGTCGTGGTCGGTGACGACGATCAGGCCATCTACCAGTGGCGCGGCTCGCATGTGGCGAACATCGTCGCCTTCGCGACTCGCTACCCCAGCGTGTCGAAGTTCGAGCTGCTGGCGAATCGTCGGTCGCGACCGGACATCGTGGCGCTCGCCAACGGGTTCGCGAAGTCGATCCCTGGCCGCATCGACAAGGAGATGACCGCAGTCCGCCCATCCGCCGGGCCGTCGGTCTCCATCGCCATAGGTCACCTGATGGAGCAAGACGAGGCCGACTCGATCGCGCTCGACATCGAGGCGCTCCACAAGGACGGCGTCCGCTACCGAGACATCGCCATCCTCGTGCGCGGCAAGACGGCGTACACGCGAATCCTGGATGCCCTCGCACTCTCGAACATCCCCGTACAGCCAGGCGGGCGCACTGGCCTGTTCGAGCAGCCCGAGGCCGAGGTCTTTGGGGCGACGTTCGCATGGATCTCGAATGTCGACTGGAGCGTGAGCAAGTGGAAGACCCGAGCGGCCGTCAATCTGAGCGGACTCCTCGATCGTTACGTAGCCGTCTTCGGTCTCGACAACACCGAGCGGCAGGCCCTGAGCACACACCTGCAAACGTGGAAGTCCAAGCGTGACGACGAGAACTGGACCCCGAGCCTCGTCGGTGAGTTCTACAAGCTGACCGACCTCCTCGGCATCCGCAACTGGGACCTCACAGATGAGATGCAGCGCAACCGGCTCGGCACCATCGCACGCTTCACAGCGGTCATGGCTGACTACGAATCGGTGACACGGCGCTCGCGGCGAGACGCGGACAATCCGGGAGAGCAGGTCGGGGGTGCCGTGGGCGGCGAGTGGTTCTACAAGAACTTCGCACTGATCCTGACGAACTACGCCACGGGCAGCTACGACGACTTCGACGGCGAGAACGACATACTCGGCGATGGGGTCGCCCTCGGGACCATCCACGGCGCGAAGGGGCTCGAATGGCCGGTTGTGTTCCTTCCCTCGCTGAAGGAAGGCCGATTCCCTTCTGACAAGTCTGGGTCGCTGAAGAACTGGCTGATCCCGCGCACCCTGTTCGACGCCGCGCGCTACGAAGGTTCCGACGCGGAGGAACGCCGTCTCTTCTACGTCGCCCTCACTCGGGCTCGTGACTGGGTGGGTCTCTCGTCGCACCAGCGGGTCAACACTCAGTCGCGTCAACCATCGCCCTACATCCTCGAAGCCCAGGCGATCGCCGTCAGCGGGGGCCTGCCGACCAATGCAGAGCCTCGTGGGGAAGCACCGACCAGCATCACGGTCTCCTACAGCGAGCTTGACGCCTACATGGAGTGTCCACGGAGCTATCTGCTCCGCAACGAACTCGGATTCATGCCGCCCGTGCAGTCCGAGATCGGATACGGCAATGCCGTCCACCATGTCCTGCGCACCATCTCCGAACACGTGAAGGCGACCGGCGCCGTCCCCGACTCCGCCGCTGTGGATGCTCTCATGGACTCGGAATTCTTCCTGCCCTTCGCTAACAAGCCTGCCCACAAGGAGATGCGGGAGAAGGCGCGGAAACTGATCCAGACCTACGTCACCGACAACACGTCCGAGCTGAAACGGACGTGGGCGACCGAGCGTCCCTTCGAGTTGTACCTCGACGGCGTCGTCGTGAGTGGTCGCGCCGATGTCGTGTTCGACGAGCACGACGGGGTTGTCGACAACCTTTCCATCGTCGACTACAAGACGGCGCTCGGCGAAGAGCTCAAGCCCTTGCAGTTGCAGATCTACACCGACGCGGGCCGCCGTGAGGGCCTCACCGTTGGAGCCGCCTTCATTCAGGATCTCAGCGCCACTGAACGGCACGAGGTCAGCATCACCGACGCCGACATTGCGGCCGCCGAATCCCAAGTGACGGCAGCAGCCGAGGGTCTGAAAGACCGCGACTTCACACCTAAGCCTGAGAAGTCGAAGTGCTCATTCTGTGATGTGAAGTCCATCTGTGGCGCGGCAGTGGCCAAGTGACCACACCGGCGTGGGCGGCTCCCGGATCTGTCGGATGGCTTCCCTAGACTTGTACGGATACCGTCCAACCTCGAGCGAAGGGAGTCCCCGTGGTTGATGTCATCGCCCGGCGTGGGTCCCACGCCAGTCCATTGCGCTACCCAGGCGGCAAGGCGACGCTCGCTGGCTTCTTCGAGTCGACGATCAAGGCGCTCGGCCTTGACAAGCCGACCTACATCGAGCCGTACGCCGGAGGTGCGGGGGCGGGCCTTGAACTCCTACTCAAGGATGTCGTCGGAATGGTCGTGATCAACGATCTTGACCCCGCGATCCACGCCTGCTGGAAGGCGATGGTGAAGGACTCCGATGAGTTCCTCCGTCTCCTGAAGCGCACTCCGCTGACGATCGAGGAGTGGAAGAACCAACGCGAGATCTACCGTCGCCGGCACGATGCCGATGTCGACCCGCTCGCCCTGGGCTTCGCCACCTTCTACCTCAACCGCACGAGCCGCTCCGGAGTCCTTGGGGCCGGAGTGATCGGTGGGTTCGCTCAGGCGGGCTCGTACAAGATCGACGCCCGCTTCGACAAGGACGTGCTTCGAGGCCGGATCGAGAAACTGGCTGAACTGAGCGGCAAGATTCGCGTCACCAAGCAAGACGGCGCAGCGCGGCTGCGCGAATACCTACCCAAGGAAAACGTCTTCGCATACGTCGATCCGCCCTACGTCGAGAAGGGCAGCTCGCTCTACATGAGCGCGTTCAAGGAGGACGACCACCGAGAGTTGGCGAAGGTTCTGAACGGCCACGCCAACATGAACTGGGTGCTGACCTACGACATCGCCGACCTCATCAAGAGCCTGTACAAGGCGAGGGAGGTGTCGGAGTTCCGGCTCCTTTACTCCGCCCACCTGCGAGGCACGAAAGACGAGCTCAAGCGGACCTCAGCCAGCGAGCTGATTGTGCTGTCGAACCCGGTCGCCGACGCCCTGATGTGAGGCTCAGTGCGAGCCGGCAAACGGCCCGGTCTGGCGAATCTGACTGCGGGTCGGCAGCCCTAGCGACTGCTGGACCAGCGCGCGAAGCACAGACTGCCCAACACCGAGCGGCAACGACGCAGCCGAGTGCGCCAGCGCCACCGGGATGACCGCATTCTCATAGAGCCGGGTCTGCACATGATCGAGCACCTCACAGACCGGCCGAAGCGTCGGGTAACTCGACCAGAGCTCACCATCTGGGTCTCCATACGGAGTGACGCCGGGCTTCGGAGGAACCGTGAACACGAGAATGCCGCCGCTCTTCGTGCGGTAGATGAACCGGCGCCCGTAGAACTCGGGTCTGCTGCACGATCAGGTGACAGGTTGGGTCACGCAGCCTGAGTGGCTGGTGCGGTCATGATGGTCTCGTACTCGATGGGGGTCAATCGGCCGAGGGCGTCTTGGCGCCGTCGGCGGTGGTAGGTGCGTTCGATCCAGGTCACGATCGCGATCCGCAGCTCCTCGCGGGTCTCCCAGGATCGCCGGTTCAAGACGTTCTTTTGCAGCAGGCTGAAGAAGCTCTCCATGGCGGCGTTGTCACCGGCCGCGCCGACACGGCCCATCGATCCGACCAGGGCGTGCCGCTTCAACGCACGTTGGGCCTTGCGGCTGCGGAACTGGCTGCCCCGGTCGGAGTGAACGATGCAGCCGGCCACCTGACCGCGCCGAGCCACAGCCGACTCGATGGCGCTGACCGCGATCCTTGACTTCATCCGGTCACTGATCGAGTAGCCCACGATCCGGTTGGAGTAGACGTCCTTGACCGCGCACAGGTAGAGCTTGCCCTCGCCGGTGCGGTGCTCGGTGATGTCGGTGAGCCACAACCGGTTCGGCGCATCCGCGCTGAACGCACGCCGGACGAGGTCGTCGTGGACCGGCGGACCGGGCTTCTTGCCCTTCCCGCGGGCGTTCTTCTTCCCAAACGAGCTCCACCAGCCGTTCTCAGAGCAGATCCGCCACGCGGTCCGTTCCGCCATCGCCTCGCCGGCGTCGCGGGCCTCGTCGAGCAGGAACCGGTAGCCGAACTCAGGATCGTCGCGGTGCGCGTCGAACAACGCGTTGGCCCGGTAGGCCTCCTTGAGCTCAGCTGGGGTGACCGGCTGCGCCAACCAGCGGTAGTAAGGCTGACGGGCCAGCCCGAGCACCCGGCACGTCACCGTCACAGGCACCCGGATCGGGGCGTCCTTGTCGGCCAGCTCGCGGACGAGCGGGTACATCATTTTCCCGGCAGGTGAGCCTGCGACAGGTACGCGGCCGCCCGCCGCAACACCTCGTTCTCCTGCTCAAGTAGCCGGTTGCGTCGCCGCAGCTCACGCAGCTCGGCGGCCTGGTCGGAGCTCACGCCCGATTGGCTGCCCTCCTCGACATCGGCGGCACGCAGCCAGTTCCGCAGACACGACTCCCCGATCCCGAAGTCATCGGCGATCTGCTTCAACGGCGTCTTCGGATCACGGCCCCGAGCAACCCGCACGACATCGTCGCGGAACTCCCTGGGATACGGCTTCGGCACAGTGCACATCCTTCCAGCGACACCTCGCGGCGCCACAGATCAGATGTCACCTATCCATGCAGCAGACCCCTCGTCTGACCCGTACGGATTGTTGGCGGGCCGACCCGTGATCCTGTTGATGTACTCGGTCGTCAAGAGCATGACGCTTCCGGGCTCGATCAGGTGGGAGATGAGCTGAGCATGCTCAACGAATGTCCCGGACTTCTCGACGCCCACCACGAGGGGTGCGGCGGGACGGTTGTTCGCGGCACACTGCTTGGCGAACTCGGCCAGGTAATCCTGGAAGCGTCGCTTCAGCGGCGCGACGGTGCCGTGGAGTCCGAGCGGGCCATCCGTGATGAACAGCGTCTTGCTGAGCACGTCGTAACTGTGGGGGTCCTCGAAGAGCAACTGCATGTAGCCCAGCGATGTCAGCCTCTCTGCCACCAGCATCATGCGTGTCAACGAGCTACGGTTCGACCCCTCTGGCATGTACTCCTCTTCTGTGCGGAGCACGTCGCCAAGGTAGACCTTCTGGCCGCACTCCGGGCAGTTGGTGGCGTCCTTCGGGACGTCGATCCTTCCACCGGAGAGTTGCGCGTCGCTGGCCTTGCACACCGGGCACCGTCGAAGCGGAGCCGTGGTCGCTGGGGCACTTGGTGAGCCGTGGAGAGCCAGCAGCATGTCGGCGAGAGTCTGATCCGATGCCTGGTCGAACTTCGTTTCGCGCAGGAAGCGGTCGAGTTCCTGCCGCCATGTGTCCACGCCGGTCGAGCCCGGGATGACGAGGCCGGAGCCGGGCAGGGCGCGGTCAAAGGCCGCGTGCTGATGCGACTCCCGCAGCAGATGTGGGTCAACGAAGTCGCCCGCACCGGCCTGGTGCAGCTTGTCGAAGTCGATGAAGGAAGCGGCGACCCGGACGTACCCGACCTTGACGGTGGGGTGTTCGCGCGTAGCCTCGACCTCGGCGTCGGAGCCATCGACCGTTATGGCGAACCGGACGGCGTCTGAGACCCCAACGTTTTCGAGACCCTCGACTGGACGACACAGCGAAGTCACCCGGTTCTCGTCGGCAGGGGTTGCTTGAGCGACGTCCCAGCGCGAGAAGGCGTCTTGAACGGCTTGACTGTTGACGACGGGGACGTGTCCGAGCCGCGAGGCTCGCTCGGAGGGATACGGCACGTTACTTGACCTCGACTGCCGGGAGGCCCGCTGCGGCACGGGCGGCGTTGATCATCGCGTGGTCGAACTTGGCCACCTGCACCGGCACGATGTACTTGCCGGAGTAGGTCTTCATCCGGACGAATCCCTGGTCCTCCACGCGGCGGATGCTCTCAGCCCAGGTCTTGAAGTCGTAATAGTGCGACAGCTCGCGCGTCTCGTTGTCCGAGTTCAGGTGAGCGACGAGCCAGTTCGACGTGTTCGACAAGATCCGCTGGTCGACGCTGGAGACCTCCTGCGTCGCATACACGAGGCCGATCTGGTACTTCGCGGCCTCCTTGGACAGGCGAACCCAGGGGTTGCCGGCGACGTCCTTCGCGCCTCGCTCGAAGAGGTTGTGGGCCTCCTCCACGACGATCTGGAAGGGCACGGCATCCTGACCCGAACGGAATCGCTCGTTCGCGCGGGAGAGCAGGAAGTTCACCATGTTCTCGGAGATCGTTTTCGAGACGTCGCCAGTCCCGTGGGCAAGGTCAACGATCGCCAAGCGGCCGGCCTGCATGTCGTCCCAGACCTGCTCCTCAACACGCTGCGTTGCGCTTGTTGAGTGGAACTCTCGGAGCTGGCGGATCGCGGCCTTGCCGCTGGCGCGGTTGTTGAAGTCGGCGATGAACTTGAACGGAGTGTCGCCGCCAGTCGACCGCTGGTTCCAGGTTCCGTCGTTCGCCATATGAAGCATGACGCGCTTCGCCGCTTCGGGTGTGGTTGCGCGGTAGTTGCGACCTGCCTTCACCACGAGCCCCGGGTTCGCGGTGTTGAAGGCCTGATAGAGGGGATCGGTCCAACCGAACTCAAGTCCGCCAGCCGCGAACGACGGTGCGGAGATGCCGCACTCAACCAGCAGCCCGTACATGCCGAGGACCGCCTTGGTCCAGGTGACCCAGTCGCCGGGGTCAGCGACGCGATCAGGCTCGGTCCAGTTGATCGAAGTGAAGGTCTTGACGTAGGCGTACGACCCGAACTGGTCGTTGACCACCGAGTTGACGAAGTCGACGACGGCCTCGAAGTTCGCTGGGTCAAAAAAGTTCATCGCGAGCGGAAGCACCTGCGGGTCGGAACTATTTGCACCCAGCCGGTAGATGCGCACGCGGCTCTCGTCACCCAAGAGCCGCAATCCCGTCTGATCCTGCTCGTTGACGTTCGCGTACTCGCCCTGCGGGTCGAAAATGAGTTGCCCCACCAGTGTCCCCGAGTTCGCTGCCTGGGTTGCAATCGCTGTCACGAGAGTCTTGATCGTGTTGGACTTGCCCGTGCGGGTCATGCCGAAGACTGCGGTCTTGCGCGAGACGAAGTCGCCGATGTGCACGTGAACCGCAGCGTTGTCGGTGCCGGACTCGCGTGCACGCCGACGTGTCGATGCGAACCGGACTGCGCCGAGGGTGAGGAGGTCATTGCCGTCGGGCTCCGGGTAGGAGGCGATCCACGAGAGAACCTCCGGCGAGGGCAGGAAGACCTGGTAGCGGGCCGAAGAGACCACGTTGTCGATGTCGGAGCCGAACTGGATCTTTGTCTCGTTGCGGTCGACATAGAACGTGCCGATGACATCGCAGTCGAAGGCAGACTGCTGGAGTTCGTTCCGTGTGAGTTCGTCGGTCACTTCGTCGAAGCCCTTGCCCGAGTCCCCTGCGTCGCGCACTACGGCAAGTCGCGTCTGGACGAGGTCTGCTTCGTTCGGGAGGTTCGCAGTGCCACTCACGCGGAGAAGAATCAGCTCCTGGTCGTCGAGGGCAAACCCCTCAGCGTTCTGCACGCCGGCGGCCGCGAGCAGGAAGGCTCCATGCGGGACGCCGCCGGCTTGGGTCTTGCGCCAGTCGTCGGTCAGAACCACCGCTTGGGAGTAGTCGAGGCGGAAGATGCCGCCGACAGCCTTGCAGCCGGAGTTGACCAGGGTTGCCAGCGGTGTGGAGGCGCGCGAGGACTCCAAGATTGTGGAACTGATACTCATGGTTCCAACCCTAGGGGTGGGGTCCGACAGAATCGGGGAGCGGGACATCGCGCCTCCTTGTGGGCGATGGCGGTGGTCAAGCGACCTTGGCGTAGGGGTGTGACTTCACGAAGCGGCCGATACGGCGCCACGGGTTCGGCAGGAGCATCTGCTCGAACAGGTGCGGGTCGACGCCGTAGTAGTCGTAGACGCCGCCGCTGCGGAACTGGACCCTCATGGTTCGGGTGGACGGCTCGTAGCCGACGGCCCGAACGTTGGTCGAGGTTGCGGGGTGCATTGTCATGGTGAAGTCCTTCTGTGTGCCTGGGGTGCTCGGCGGGGACGGGTTAGCGGCGCGGGAGCCGTTAACCCGCCCGGTCGCCTACTTCTCGTTGCGGACGCCCTTGTGCTGCTGGGGGCTGCCGTTCATGATTCGGCCGGTCGACGTGTCGCGCTTGAACCAGGTCTGGCCGACCTTGAACTCGCTGCGCCCCTTGACCGCACCGACGCGGTGGCCGCGTCCGGTGTTCTTCGCCATGTGCTTCTCACCTCGATTCCGAAAGCCGCCCGACCGTCGTGACGTCCTCTCAGTCAGTAGTCGAGGTTGCGGGGGATCGAGTTAGCGGCACTCCTCGCAGAGGCCGTTCGCGTCGAGAAGATGGGGCAGGTACTGCATAAAGCAGGAGCCGGCGCAGAGGACCTCGGATGCGATCTGTTTCTGGCACTGACAGTTGCCGCAGATCGGGCAGTATCCCTTGCCGCAGGTGGAGCATGGCCAACCCCGGAACTTGCGCAGTTCGCCGCAGCAGTAGACCTCCAGCTCGGGGCGCTGGTCGTAGTCGCGCTTGTCGGCCGGATGGAACTGTTCGGCCTGCCACAGGTCATCGGCGGAGAGGATCGCGATCGTCCTGCGCGAGTCAGCTACGGCGTCGAGGTAGAAGTCGGCGCGATCACCCCAAGGCATCGTCCAGAAGGATCGCTCACGGAGGGTGCGGCCAGCGCGGAGGCTTCGGAGCGGGTGTCCCGAAGGAAGCGTTTGGCCGGGCCACGGATAGACCTTGGGCCAGCCGAGCTCGTCATCTGGCCGAATGCTCGCGTAGAGGACGGGTCTGCTGCACGATCAGGTGACAGGTTGGGTCACGCAGCCTGAGTGGCTGGTGCGGTCATGATGGTCTCGTACTCGATGGGGGTCAATCGGCCGAGGGCGTCTTGGCGCCGTCGGCGGTGGTAGGTGCGTTCGATCCAGGTCACGATCGCGATCCGCAGCTCCTCGCGGGTCTCCCAGGATCGCCGGTTCAAGACGTTCTTTTGCAGCAGGCTGAAGAAGCTCTCCATGGCGGCGTTGTCACCGGCCGCGCCGACACGGCCCATCGATCCGACCAGGGCGTGCCGCTTCAACGCACGTTGGGCCTTGCGGCTGCGGAACTGGCTGCCCCGGTCGGAGTGAACGATGCAGCCGGCCACCTGACCGCGCCGAGCCACAGCCGACTCGATGGCGCTGACCGCGATCCTTGACTTCATCCGGTCACTGATCGAGTAGCCCACGATCCGGTTGGAGTAGACGTCCTTGACCGCGCACAGGTAGAGCTTGCCCTCGCCGGTGCGGTGCTCGGTGATGTCGGTGAGCCACAACCGGTTCGGCGCATCCGCGCTGAACGCACGCCGGACGAGGTCGTCGTGGACCGGCGGACCGGGCTTCTTGCCCTTCCCGCGGGCGTTCTTCTTCCCAAACGAGCTCCACCAGCCGTTCTCAGAGCAGATCCGCCACGCGGTCCGTTCCGCCATCGCCTCGCCGGCGTCGCGGGCCTCGTCGAGCAGGAACCGGTAGCCGAACTCAGGATCGTCGCGGTGCGCGTCGAACAACGCGTTGGCCCGGTAGGCCTCCTTGAGCTCAGCTGGGGTGACCGGCTGCGCCAACCAGCGGTAGTAAGGCTGACGGGCCAGCCCGAGCACCCGGCACGTCACCGTCACAGGCACCCGGATCGGGGCGTCCTTGTCGGCCAGCTCGCGGACGAGCGGGTACATCATTTTCCCGGCAGGTGAGCCTGCGACAGGTACGCGGCCGCCCGCCGCAACACCTCGTTCTCCTGCTCAAGTAGCCGGTTGCGTCGCCGCAGCTCACGCAGCTCGGCGGCCTGGTCGGAGCTCACGCCCGATTGGCTGCCCTCCTCGACATCGGCGGCACGCAGCCAGTTCCGCAGACACGACTCCCCGATCCCGAAGTCATCGGCGATCTGCTTCAACGGCGTCTTCGGATCACGGCCCCGAGCAACCCGCACGACATCGTCGCGGAACTCCCTGGGATACGGCTTCGGCACAGTGCACATCCTTCCAGCGACACCTCGCGGCGCCACAGATCAGATGTCACCTATCCATGCAGCAGACCCGACTTCATCCTCGCGGTGTCTGATGACCAGGACGGCGCCCATGTTGGGCAGTCGGTCCTTCAGGGCGATCACGCATGCGTGGATGCTGGCGTTGGTGGCGTCATACAGGTCGGTGACGTGCTTCGCTTCGACAACCGTGGAGGGGACCACACTCGCGAGTCGGCTGTCGGGGAGGAGAAGCAGGCGGGCGATTTGGTCGCACACAGACTCAAGGAGTTTGGCGGCGTCGTCCAGGTCAGCGAGCCTGTCGTAGACGTCGTCGGCCTGGTCGACCAGCCAGTGTCCAAGCTCGTGGGCGAGCGTGAAGTTCTCACGACGGTTCCCTGTTGTTCGGTAGAGGATGACGCCGTCGCTGAGGTAGGAGACTCCGTCGCAGACCCCGCCGTCGGCCCGGGAGTCGTCGAGGTGACCGACTGCCCGGACCGTCAGGTTCAGGTCGTGTCGAAGGGTGCCGAGAGGATCGTCTGCGAAATGAGTGGCGATGTCGTCCGCGAGCCCTGCGAGGGCGATCGCGGCGCAGTCGTCAACGATCCTCGTCACTTCGTGACTCCAGTGCTTCGACCAGCGCTTCGAGCGATGCGAGCATCTGTTCTTCGCTCGGGTGGCTACCTCGGAAGACGGATGTGGCGAGTTGGGATTCCAGTGCCGAGGCCCCGAGGCTCAACGTGGTGCCGCGAAGTCGCGCCCAGCGTTCGGCCAACGACTTGAAGGCCGGCGACGCGGTCACCGACTTGAACGCCTGGTGGGTGGGCGAATCGCCACGGTCCACCGTCAGCTTGTCTGCCGCCGTCCCGGTGATTTCGGCAATCGCCTGGATGAGAGCTGGGGGCACGATGGCGTCGCTTCGGGTCTGCCAGTTGAAGACATCGCGGTTCGCGACTTCCCACCCGCGGTTCGAGAGTTTCTCGGCGAGGTCACTCGTCTTTAGCCCCGCCCCTTTCATCGCCTGCTTCAGGGCTGCGCCATCCAACGAATGGGCACTGTCTGGCACCAGTCCAAGTATGGCTGCCACGGGGTCCTGCTCCAGCGGCGGTGCGCCGTGAGCTTCCTCCCAGAGCAGATCGGCGATGTCGAGCAGTTCGACCGCTTCGCGTGCCGTGGTGGGGTCAACGTTCTCTCGGGAGTGCTTGATGCCGGCGATGTGGTAGTCGACTAGCTTGGAAAGTTCTTCCTCCCAGCGGTCATCCGTCATGGTGTCACTCCCTCCTTCTCTAGGACTTCCTTCAGTTGCTTCAGTGCCTTGGTTGCCATCTGGCTGACCCGTGCGGGGGAGACGCCGAGCTCTGCGGCGACCTCGTCGCGCGGGCGTTCCTTGGCGACGTACTCCCACACGACCTGACGGTGACGGGCGTCGAGGATCGACAGTTTGTCCCAGGCCGCGGCGGCGTTTCGCTGCCGGTCGACGGCCTCGGCTATGTCGACTTCGAGGCTTCCGGGCAAGGTGGCGTCTTGGTCGAGCAACTCGACCCCGGATGAATGCTTGACCTCAGCGGACTTCATGAGGTCCAGGGCACGCCGTGCGGTCGTCTTCACCATCATGGCTTCCCAGTTCTTCACATTTCGTGGCGGCTTCCTCATCAGCGACTCCATCGCTGCCATGACGACGTCACCCGCCTCGGCCTCCCGGCCGGCACCCCGCAGGGTGCGCGCGGCGACCCTGTACATCGCCTCGCGATGCTTCTGATACAGGGCCGCCCAATCTGGTGGCGGAACTTCGGTCACGTCTCCCACTCCTCTGAACCTACCGGCGACCGCCGTCGGTATCAGGTAGTCGAGGTAGAGGCGTGGCGAGTTAGTGAGCCGACGTTTGAGGCGACGGCGTGAACTCGATCCCCGGGTTGAGAGAGATGTCGAGCCGGTCAGCCGACCGGGCCGGATTGCGCTGACCCTTCAAGAGGCGGCGAAGGGCGCGTTCCAAGAGGTTCGGGGGAGTGCGACGGTACGAGATGTCCATGTTGCCCTCACATCCCGTGTGCGGGGCGCACAGCGCCCTGCGGGGCGGTCGTCCGGGTCGGGGCGAGCGCTTCTGTGCCGCGATCCGCGGTGAGGGTCTTGGATGCCTCCCATTCGCGTGGGTGCATGCCGCTCTGGACGGCGGCGGCGACGAGGTTGGCGAGCGCGTAGGGCTTGTCCTGGGGCACCTGGTCCAGGGCGCACCACGCCAGCGCGCCGTGGCCGCTCAGCCAGCTCGCGAACCCGAGCAGCGACGCCGGGGCGGCGCGGACCTCGTCCGGCGCCCGCTTGGTCATGTCGGTCCACAGCGCGACGTGAGAGCCGGCGTTGCCCCGGTTCATGTCGAGCCAGAGCCGGTCTCGGGTCGGGGTGGACTCGATGGCGACGAGGAGGCGGGCTGCGTCGGCGTCGGAGAGCCGGATGCCGTCGCGCTGGAACCGCTGCATCCGGGCGAGCGCCCAGTGGCCCTCCGCCTTGGCCGTGCTCTCCCGGGCAGCCGCACGAGTCTCCGGGAGCAACGCTGCTACTGGCTCGCGGTCGGCGACAAGCGACTCGGCCAGCGACTCACGGCTCGCGGCCGGCTGGGCGCGTCCGCTGAGCACGGTGGCCGCTGCGACGGTCTCGCGGGCCACGTCGGTGAGCAGCCCCATATCGCCGGTGTCGAGGTCGGCCCACCGGGTCTCGTCGGCCCAGAGCAGGATCGGCGTACCGATGCCGATGGTCCCGAGCCGGGCGGCGAAGTCCTGGCCGACGACGTGGGCCTGCTCCCGGTCGGCGCTGAGACAGACGATGGCGACGTTCGAGTCGGGCTGGGCATAGCGGCGGAACGCGTCGCTGATGGAGTGCCAGACGCCGTCGCGGTCGCGGGCGGTGGTCGGGATGTCAACACGGGCGACGGGGAGGTCGGATCGCAATGGGAGGAGCACGATCGACGCTTCGGGTTGGAAGCCAAGCAGGTGCGGGATGGCCGCGACCAGCTCGTCGGGGGAGTGTATGGGGAGCTTCATGCCCTTCAGGTGTGCTGGCCGCGACGCCGCCGGGAGTCGCGTACGGACCTGTCCTTGCGCGCGTTTGCGATCGTCTGAGCCTGCTGTGCGCGGGGCGCGGTTTGGGCGCGCTTTGCTTCGCAAAGGCCCGCAACCGGCCCCTGGCGCCAGCAACGCCTGAAGTCGGCATCGTTGCAGGTTAGCGGCCACATTTGGCCGCCGATCGCAGTGCAGCGCACAGATCCGCAGTCCCGCGTAACGTCGCCGGTGTGTTCCCGATGACTTCACATGTTGAGGTTGTGGCGTTGTTGTCGAAAGGCAGCTGAGCCTTGGCGGGTCTCATGCTGAGCAGCAGCAAACGGGGACTGTTCGGGCGAGAACGCTCCGAGAGTAGATGTCGTAGTACTCACTGAGTGACCCATGCTGACCTGCGCAAAACGTCGAGGACTTTCGACCATTTGTGCCACACGCTTGGTAACGAACGACGGTCTGGCGACTGCGACGAGTTCATTCGTCAGGGGGGTCGAGTCCGGCGCGGTGTCAAGGGCCGGTAGGTGTCGAGCGCGAGCGGGGAAGACGCTCATGACGATGTTCGGTCGGTCGAGCGTTGTGTGTGCGCCGTGGCCGACCCGGGGGACGCGCGTGACAAGTCGTCCGGCGGGCGGCCCGTCGTGTGTCGAAACTCCCTCGGGGACAGCCCGGTCCATCGCTTGAACGCATGTGAGAAGTTGCTGAGATCGCTGTACGCGAGATCCGCGGCCACTTGGCTGATCGTTGTGGTCGGGTCGAGCAGGCGTGCGATCGCCTGTTCGCGCAGCCAGGACTCGCGGACGTCACGGAAGGTCGTGCCCTCCTCGGCGAGTCTTCTCTTCAGGGTGCTGGTCGAGACCGAGAGCTTGTCAGCAACGCGGGCGCTGTGAGCCTGTCCGGGGTCGTCCTCGAGCAGGAGCCGCACGCGCTCTGCGAAGGAGATCGTGCCGTGGCGCCGCTTCAGCGCTGAGCGGAGGTCCGCGATCGCGACGCGGTAGGCAACAGGGTCCGCGAAGCGGCACACCTCCTCGAGCGCGTCCTGAGGGACCTGCACGTACGAGGTGGGCGCGTCGAAGACCACGCGCCCACCTCGAGACTGCTCCCACTCCGCCGCAGACGCCGGCGCTGGCCACTCCAGGTACAGCGTGACCGAGGGCAGGGCCCCTGCGAGCAGGTCCAGCAGGCGCAGCACCGTGGACCCGCCATAGGCAACGACGAGGCAGTCCAAGTCCGGGTCGCGGGTGTGTCCGGTGAGCCCAATGCTGAGTCCGTGTTCGCTCGGGTGGAACTGGGGGTGCAGGGCGGTGGAGATCAAGGGCAGAAAGGCGAGCAGTTCAACGATTTCTGCGACCGAGCCTGCGCTCACCAGCGGCACGCTCAACGGCCCGAAGGAGGTCAGTTGGGAGTGCTCGGCAAAGGCGAAACCCAACTGGGTCGCCTCGGCAGTGTCCAGGTCCGGGTACACCTCGCGGAACCAGCGCACTGGTGCCTGCTGGTCCCGGGCGAGAAGTGCGGTCTCGTCGGTCCCTTCCCGCGCCATCACCGTGCGGAACCGGGCGGCAGCTTCACGGTCGATTACGGAGCTGTTGAGCATCTGCGTGAAGGCGAGAGGCGGGACGCCGGGTTCGTCCACACGCATCGAATGCATCCCTTGAGCCGAAATCACAACATTCTGACTGAGGTGACCATAGCCACACGCTCCCCAGGGTCACAAGACTTTTCATCACGTTTTCGATCGTGAGGAGTCAAGCCAATGGGTGTAGTCACCTTTGTTTCCTACGACGGCGTGAAACATGAGGCGCCGGTGGACGAGGGCCGGTCGCTCATGCAGGTCGCGGTCGACAACATGGTGCCGGGCATCGACGGTGACTGTGGGGGAGAGGCCGCGTGCGGCACCTGTCACGTGATCGTCGACCCGCAGTGGTCTGAGGTGGTGGGTCTCTCCGGTCCCGTCGAGGAGGAGATGCTGTCGATGAATCCTGAGCGGCAGCCGACCTCCCGGCTGTCTTGCCAGATGGCGGTGTCGCAGGAGTGGGACGGCCTGGTCGTTCAGCTGCCCGAGTTCCAGATGTGATCGAAAGGAGAAGTGGATCGATGATCATGAACATTGCGGACACGCTGAGCGAGAAGGTCCAGTCGACCCTCCCGATGGAGCTGCAGATCCGGGGCGCCCATCTCTACGACAAGACTCGTCGTTGGGTGACCGGGACGAACGGGCAGAAGATCTTCGTCGAGACCCCGATCCCGCCGGTGGACGAGGTCGAGCTGACCGACATCGACCTGAGCAACCCGTTCCTGTACCGCCAGGGGCGGTGGCAGTCGTACTTCGAGCGTGTGCGCAACGAAGCGCCCGTGCACTACCAGCCCCACAGCCCGTTCGGCCCGTTCTGGTCGGTCACTCGGCACGCCGACATCATCGCGGTTGACAAGAATCACGAGGTCTTCTCTGCCGAGCCTTTCATCATCATCGGCCAACCACCCCGGTTCATGGACGTCGCGATGTTCATCGCCATGGACCCCCCGAAGCACGACGAGCAGCGGGCCGCCGTTCAAGGGGTCGTCGCGCCGAAGAACCTTCGCGAGATGGAAGGTCTCATCCGTTCGCGGGTCCAGGAGGTGCTGGACGAGCTCCCGACCGGTGAGCCGTTCAACTGGGTCGACCGGGTGTCCATCGAGCTCACGGCGCGGATGCTCGCGACGCTGCTGGACTTCCCCTACGACCAACGACGCAAGCTGACCGAGTGGTCCGACCTCGCCACCGCGATGGAACAGGCCAACGGCGGACCCTCCGACAACGACGAGATCTTCCGCGGCTTCGTCGACGCGGCGCGAGGCCTCAGTACGCACTGGCACGACAAGGCGGCTCGGCTCGCGGCCGGCGAGGAGCCCGGTTTCGACCTGATCACCATGTTGCAGAGCAACGAGGACACCAAGGACCTGATCGACCGCCCGATGGAGTTCCTGGGCAACTTGATCCTGCTGATCGTCGGAGGCAACGACACCACCCGCAACTCGATGAGTGGCGGTGTGCTGGCCCTCAACCAGTTCCCCGACCAGTTCGAGAAGCTCAAGGCGAATCCGGACCTGATCCCGAACATGGTCTCGGAGATCATTCGTTGGCAGACGCCGCTTGCGTACATGCGCCGGGTCGCGAAGAAGGACACCGTGCTGAATGGGCAGTTCATCCGCGAGGGGGACAAGGTGGTCATGTGGTACGCATCGGGGAACCGGGACGAGCGTGTCTTCGAACGACCTGACGAGTTGATCATCGACCGCAAGAACGCGCGCAACCACATCTCCTTCGGGTTCGGGGTGCACCGGTGCATGGGCAACCGGCTGGCCGAGCTCCAGCTGAGGATTCTTTGGGAGGAGCTGCTTCCTCGGTTCGAGGACATCGAGGTCGTCGGCGAGCCGGAGTACGTCCAGTCCAACTTCGTCAGGGGTATCAGCAAGCTCATGGTGCGCCTGACCCCGAAGCAGGACGCATGACCCAGGGGACTGCGCTCGTGGTCGGAGCCAGTCACGCCGGGGCTCAACTGGCGGCCAGCCTCCGTCAGGAAGGCTGGGCCGGCGAGGTCGTCGTGGTCGGTGACGAGGGGGCCCTGCCCTACCAGCGACCGCCGCTGTCGAAGGCCTACCTTGCCGGCAAGAGCACGTTGGAGGAGCTGGCGATCCGGAAGGCGGACTTCTACGCCAAGCAGCAGATCCGGTTGGTCGATGCGCGCGTGGAGTCGATCGAGCGCACAGACCGGCGGGTGGTGCTGGCCGGCGGCGAGAGCATGTCCTACGACAAGCTCGCGCTGTGCACGGGTGGCCGGGCACGGCGGCTCCCCGTGCCGGGAGCCGACCTCCCGGGCGTCCACTACCTGCGCACGTTCACCGACGTGGAGCAGATTCGCGAGTCGGCGCAACCGGGTCGGCGAGCGGTCATCGTCGGCGGCGGCTACATCGGACTGGAGACCGCTGCCTCCCTGCGTGCGCTCGGACTGGACGTCACCGTCCTCGAGGCCGCCGACCGGGTGCTCGAGCGGGTCACCGCCCCGGAGGTGTCGGCGTTCTACGAGCGCCTCCACCGCGAGGCGGGAGTGACCGTCCGCACCGGAGCCCTTGTCGAGGCTCTGGGTGGCGACGACCGGGTCCGAGAGGTCCGGCTGGCCGGTGGTGACGAACTCCCGGCCGACCTCGTCGTCGTCGGTGTCGGGATCCAACCCAACACCGAGCTCGCAGCCGCTGCGGGTCTCCTCGTCGATGACGGCGTCGTGATCGACGACCGGGCCCGCACCAGCGATCACGACATCGTGGCCGCTGGCGACTGCACCAGCCACCTGATGGCGCGGTACGGGCGACGCATCCGGCTCGAGTCCGTGCCGAGCGCGGGGGAACAGGCGAAGGTCGCAGCCGCGACCCTGTGCGGAAAGGACAAGACCATCGCAGCGCTGCCGTGGTTCTGGTCGGATCAGTACGATCTCAAGCTCCAGATCGCGGGACTGAACACCGGCTACGACGAGGTCGTGCTCAGTGGTGACCCGAGCTGTGATCGCGACTTCACCTGCTTCTACCTGCGCGCAGGGGAACTCATTGCCGCAGACTGCGTCAACCGGCCGCGCGACTTCGCCTCCAGCAAGCGGACGATCGCCCAGCGACTCCCCGTCGACCGAGACGCGCTCCTGGGCGTCGCAGCGACCTGAGCGTCAGCTGGACCACGGAGCCGTCCGAACCGCTCGGGGAGCCGTCGACACCGGCTCGTTACCCACCACCGAAGGAACACCAATGCAGAGCACGATGATGAACGTCCAACTGACGACGGCAGCGATCCTGCGCCACGGTGCGAGCGTTCACGGCGCGGCGCGCGTGCGGACCTTGCAGCCAGACGGTGCCGTCAGCGGGGCGACGTTCGCGGAGGTGGGACGCCGATCTGCCCAACTGGCCCATGCGCTGCGCGCTTGTGGCGTTGCCGGCGACGACCGGGTCGCGACCTTGATGTGGAACAACCAGGAGCACGTTGAGGCCTACTGCGCCGTACCCTCGATGGGTGCCGTGCTCCACACCCTGAACCCTCGTCTGAGCGCCGAGCAGCTCGCCTACATCGGGAACCACGCCGAGGACCGGGTCGTCATCGTGGACGGTAGCCTGGCGCCGCTGTTGGCGCCCGTGCTGCCCCAGATCGCCGGCGTCCACACGGTCGTGGTCACCGGGGAGGTCGACCCGGCACCACTGCGTCACGACGGCGTCTCGGTCGTCGGGTACGAAGACTTCATCGCCGGCCACCCGGAGACGTTCGACTGGCCCGAGATCGACGAGCTGTCCGCGTCGGCCATGTGCTACACCTCGGGCACGACCGGCAACCCCAAGGGTGTGGCGTACAGCCACCGCTCGACGTACCTGCACTCGATGGCCGCCTGCGCCGCCGACGGACTCAGCGTCACCGGTGACGACTGCATCCTGGCAATCGTGCCGATGTTCCATGCGAACGCTTGGGGGCTGGTCTACGCGGCGCTGATGGCGGGGGCCGACCTGCTGATGCCCGATCGATTCCTCCAGGCCGATCCCTTGGTTCGGCTCATCGCCACGGAGAGGCCGACCATCGCCGGGGCAGTCCCCACGATCTGGAGCGACGTGCTGAACTACCTCGAGGCCCATCCCGGCCAGGACGTGTCGTCCCTGGGTCTGGTCGCCTGCGGGGGTTCGGCCGTGCCGCTCCACCTGATGCAGGCATTCGAGGAGAAGCACGGCGTGCACATAGTCCAGGCATGGGGCATGACCGAGACGTCCCCGCTGGCCGCGATCGCCAGGCCGCCTGCCTCCCTGGCTCCCGACGAGCAGTGGGCGCTGCGCGCCACCCAAGGTCGTCCGGTGGCTGGTGTGGAGCTGCGGCTGGTCGATGACGAGGGCAAGGAGCTGCCCCACGACGGCGAGTCCGTGGGCGAGCTGCAGGTGCGTGGCCCGTGGATCACCGGTGCCTACGTCGGCGAGGAGGACGGCGAGAAGTTCCAGGACGGCTGGCTGCGTACCGGCGACGTGGGCCGCATCGATGAGCGCAGCTTCGTCACCCTGACCGACCGCGCCAAGGATGTGATCAAGTCCGGTGGGGAGTGGATCTCCTCGGTCGAACTCGAGCTGCTGCTCGCTGGTCACCCGGACGTGCTGGAGGTTTCGGTGATCGGGGTGCCGGACGAGAAGTGGCAGGAGCGACCCCTCGCCGTGGTCGTCGTCCGCGAGGGCAACGAGGTGGCGCCCGGCCAGTTGCGCGACTTCCTCGAGGGCAAGGTCGCCAAGTGGTGGCTACCCGAGCGGTGGTGCTTCGTCCCCGAGGTACCCAAGACCTCGGTCGGCAAGTTCGACAAGAAGCGTCTTCGCGCCCTCCACGCCGACGGCGATCTTGACGTCATCGACATCTGATACGGCTCATCAGCTCGGAACCTCGCTCATCCAGCTAGTCCGCGCCCCTCGACAGGAGCTCCCATGAACGCCCCGTCCGCGCCCACCCTCGACATCCGTCGACCCGTCGACGGGACGGTCGTTGCCTCGGTACCGGTCGCCGACGCCACTCGTGTGCAAGCCGTCACGGCCGATCTCCGTGCCGCCCAAACCGAGTGGCGTGACATCGGGCCGGCTGCCCGTGCGGTGTGGCTGCGCCGCTGGCGGACCTGGATCCTCGAGCACACCGACGAGCTGACGGATCTACTCGTGGCCGAGACCGGCAAGGTGCGGCCCGACGCCCTGGTGGAGACGACGGCCTCGTGCGAGTTCATCTCCTATTACGCCGACCACACGAAGGCGTTCCTCGCTCCCGAACGCGTCGGGTCCGGAGGGCTGCTGAACCTCCCGAAGAGGCTGACGCGCACCTATCGCCCCTACCCGGTCGTGGGACTCATCATCCCGTGGAACTTCCCGATCACTCTCTTTCTCATGGATGCCGCACCTGCGCTGGCGGCCGGCTGTGCCGTGTTGACGAAGTCCTCGGAGATGACGCCGCTGACCTGCGCGCGCGTCATCGAGGGATGGCACGAGATCGGCGCGCCACCCGTGCTCGCCCTTGTGGCGGGTGCCGGCGAGACGGGAGCGGCCCTGCTCGAGGCCGTCGACTTCGTCCAGTTCACCGGTTCGACGGCCACCGGGCGTCGGGTGGCCACGCGCTGCGCCGAGCTGTTGAAGCCGGTCAGCCTGGAGCTGGGGGGCAAGGATGCGGCGATCGTGCTGGAGGACGCCGATCTGGACCGAGCCGCGCACGGCATCGCGTGGGGTGGCATGTTCAACTCCGGTCAGGTGTGCATCTCCGTGGAGCGCGTCTACGTGGTGGACCAGGTCTACGACCGGTTTGTGGAGAAGCTGGCCACCGCGCTCGGATCGCTCCGGCAGGGGTCGGGGACACGCGACGACGTGGGCGCGATGGTGACCCGGGTGCAGGTGGACACGGTGGAGCGGCACGTGGAGGACGCCCGGGAGTCGGGCGCACGGGTTCTGGTCGGTGGCGCCCGTGGTGCGCAGGGGAACTTCTTTGCACCCACCCTGCTCGTCGACGTCGACCACCGCATGGCCTGCATGACCGAGGAGACCTTCGGTCCGACGCTGCCGGTTATGAGAGTGGCGGACGAGGAGGAGGCGGTGCGCCTGGCCAACGACTCCGAGTACGGGCTCTCCGCGACGGTGTGGACGCGCGACGTCGAACGCGGACGGCGGATTGCCGACCGGCTCGACGTCGGGGCGGTCAACCTCAACGACGTCTTCAGCAACCTGTTCGCCGTCGGGCTGCCGCACAGCGGCTGGAAGTCCTCGGGCCTGGGGGCACGGCTGGGCGGGGCGCAGGGCCTGCGAAAGTACTGCCGCGTGCAGGCCATCACCGAGCCGCGCATCCCGCTGACCACCAAGGAGCTCACCTGGTACCCGTACTCCGCCCGGCGTGCGGCCATCGCCGGCCGAGTGCTGCGCTTGGCCGCGGGACGCGGCCTGCGACAGCGGCTCGGCCTCTGAAAGGAACAGGCACCATGACGACAACGACGAGATCACGGGTGGTCGCCATCACCGGCGGCGCCCGAGGAATCGGCTTCCATACCGCGCAGGAGCTGATCAGATGCGGCCACCAGGTGGCGATCGGCGACATCGACGAGATCCAGCTCAAGTCCGCGGCCGAGGACCTCGGCGTCGAGGTGGCGGTCCGACTCGACGTGACGGACCCGAAGTCGATCAGCGCTTTCCTCGACGCCACCGAGGACGCGCTCGGTCCCATCGATGTGCTCATCAACAACGCGGGGGTGATGCCGACCGGGCATGTCCACCAGGAGCCGGACGAGGTCACCCGTCGACAGGTCGAGATCAACGTCCTGGGTGTCATTTTCGGCACGAGGCTCGCGCTGCAGAGGATGCTGCCGCGGCAGCAGGGGCACATCATCAACACGGCCTCGCTGGCCGGGGAGCTGCCGGTGCCGGGTCTGGCGACCTATTGCGGCACCAAGTTCGCCGTCATCGGGTTCACCGAGGCGGCCAGGTTGGAGTACCGGAAGTCGGGTGTCACGCTGTCCACGGTGCGGCCCACCTTCACCAACACCGAGCTGGTGTCCGGGACGAGTGGGGCCAAGGGCATGCGAAACGCCGAGCCGCAGGAGATCGCGCGCGCGACGGCGGCGCTGATTGAGCGGCCACAGCCGTACGTGAGGGTGACGCGGGTGGCGGGTTCCATGGTGGCGGCGATGAAGTTCGTGCCCGAAAGGATCGCGACCCGGCTCGGCGCGATGCTCGGGACCGACACGGTGTTCCTCGACCGCGTGGACGCGGCTGCTCGGCAGGCCTACCTGGAGCGGGTCAGCAGGAGCTGAGCAGGCGGGCACCGCTGCGACGGGCCCGAGCAGGATCCGCGGAGGGGGAGACCACAGCGCAGCGTCATTGCGCCGACCTGGCCTCCCACTCCTCGCCCAGCAGGTTGTCGAGCACCGTGGTCCCCGCATTCGCGGCCGGGGCCGTCGGTGCCCGGTCCTTTGTTCGGCGCGATCGGGAACCGGCGGCGAGGAGGGGCGGGGACTCAACGGTAGTTGGGGCTGGTGGAGAGGCTGCGCTGGAGCAGCTTCATCGCGGTGTACCCGTCCACGAGTGTTGGGTGCATCGTGGCAGACATGCCGAAGCCATCGTCGAGACCCTCGGTGGGTGCCTCTGCCCCGGGTATGCCGGGCATGTCGGCCTGGCGACCGTGCAGCCCGGAGACGCAGGCGCCCAGCGTCGGGCGTGGCCATGGCGATGTCGTCGTCGGCGACCCAGTGCTGCAACGCTCCGGGACCGAGCACCGGGTGAGCCCGGCTTGAGGTTCCACGAGCGGGCGACTGCGACCTGGGTGCTTTTCGTCTACCAGTTCGACAAGGTTGTGCGCCACCCGAGGTTCGGGCGGGGGTGAGAGGCGCAGCAGCGCCGCCCATGTGGAGCATGACGTGGGGGCTCCGCGGCGAGGCAGACCCTCTCGATGAGGACGACACGCTGGTTCACGGACCTCTTGTCCTGGGGGCGGGTTGGCATGTCGGCAACGTCCGACATCCTCGGCGGCGGCGTCTTGTGCCCCCGCTCGATCCCCGAGGCAGCGACGGCCGGCGACGCGCCAATGCTCGACGCCCGTCGAGGGAACCCGCCCCCCAAGCCTGGGATGGTCGGTCGCGGATGGGCTCACAGGGAGCGGCTGATGATCTCCTTCATGATCTCGGAGCTGCCTGCGTAGATCTGGGAGACGCGCAGGTCGGCCCAGGCGCGGGCGATAGGGTACTCGTTCATGTAGCCATACCCGCCGTGCAGCTGCAGGCAGGCATCGGCGACTCGCTGGGCGCGCTCGGAGCACCACAACTTCGCCATGGCTGCGGTGGGGATATCCAGTTCCCGGTCGAGGTGCAGTTCGATGCATTCGTCGACGAAGGCGCGCGCGACCCGCGCCTCGGTGGCGACCTCTGCCATCTTGAACTTGGTGTTCTGGAAACCCCAGATCGGGCGTCCGAAGGCGCTGCGGTCGCGTACGTAGCGCAGTGTCTCGGCCAAGCACAGCTCCATGGCCGCTACGTTCGACACGGCGACGAGCAGTCGCTCCTGGGGAAGCTGTTCCATGAGCTGGACGAAGCCCTGTCCTTCGGTGTGGCCGAGCAGGCTGGTGGCGGGGACGCGGACGTTGTCGAAGAAGAGTTCGGAGGTGTCCTGTCCCTTCATCCCGATCTTGTCGAGGACCCGCCCCCTCGAGAATCCCTCAGTCGCGGTGGGCACCAGCATCAGCGAGATCCCGGCCGCCTTGTCGTCGGGATTGGTCTTGACGACGGTGAGGACTAGATCGGCCTGGGAACCGTTGGTGATGAAGGTCTTCGAGCCGCTGACGACGTACTCCTCGCCTTCACGGATCGCCTTGGTCTTGATGTTCTGCAGGTCCGACCCGGTACCGGGCTCGGTCATCGCGATCGCTCCGACGACCTCGCCGGACGCCATCTTCGGCAGCCACTGGGTTTTCTGGTCCTCGGTGCCGTAGGCGAGCAGGTAGTGCGCGACGATGCCGTTGTGCAGGGAGGCGCCCCACGAGCTGTCGCCGACTCGTGCCTGCTCCTCGATGAGGATGGCTTCGTGAGCGAAGGTCCCGCCGCCGCCGCCGTACTCCTCGGGGATGGAGAGGCACAGCAGACCCACCGCTCCGGCGCGGTTCCACAGGTCTCGGTCGACGTGCTTGTCGGCGATGAAGGTCTCGATGTGCGGCCTGATCTCCTTCTCGCAGAAAGTGCGGGCCAGGTCACGCAGGTCCTCGAGGTCGTCGTCCATCCAAGGGGAACGGCGCGTGGTCATGGGAGCCTCCGGATCATGGGGTACAGGGTGTACCCCATGAGATCACGGCGTTCGGGCTGGGTACAAGGTGTCCCACGTCGGGCGTTGGGCGGTGCCCGGGGTTGTGCGGCACCCAGCGGAGCCGTCGCCCAGCGCCTGTAGGCTGCGAGGGTGGTCGAAGTGAGACGTTGGGCTGACTCGACCGTCCGACGGCGGTCGTCGCGCGACGAGCTGGATCGCGACGAGAAGCGGGAGCGCGTGGTCCAGGTCGCGATGCAGGTCATCGATGAGATCGGGATCGGCGCCGGCACCGCTCTCATCGCGGAGCGGGCTGGCATCCCCAGGCCGCACGTCTACCGCTACTTCACCAGCCGAGACGACCTGGACGAGCAGGTGGCCAGGCGGGCTGCGCAGGACTTGATCGTGCGGGTGCGCCCGCACCTGACTCGACGAGGCACGCCTCGGCAGGTCGTCGAGGGGTTGGTGCGCGCCTCCGCCACCTGGGCCGACGAGCATCCGCATCTCTACCGCTTCCTGGCAGCCCGTGGGCAGAGTCGGACTCTGCATCGTGCCCGGATGGGGCGGTCGCGCGTCCTCGACGAGATCGCTGCGGCTGCCCGCGGGTACACCAAGTCGGGTGTGGCGACCTTTCCCGAAGGCATTCTGGTCGGGGTGATGGGGATGGTGGATGCCACCGTCATCTGGTGGCTCGACCAGCGAGACGAGTCCCTGGACGTCATGGTCGGGCGGCTCGCTGGTCACGTCACCCTCGTGCTCCAGGATGCGCTGGCCGGCCGTGGGATCCCGCTCGACCCTGCGGTCGAGCTGGAGCCGTTCGTCGCGGAGTGAGGATGTCAGGGGCCGGTGGTGGCCGTGCCCTGCTCGAAGTGCTGGAGGTCGACGACGATGAACGTCGCGTGCGCGGTGGCGACCTTGTCGCCGATTTGGTCGACCGCGTCGGCGTCCACGTGCAGTCGTCGTCCCGCATGGTCGCGGACGCGGGCGGTGAACTCGTAGTCGGTGCCCAGCAGGACCGGCCGGAGGTACTCGATGGTGAGTGACCGGGTCACGGCGAGCTCTCCGACGCGGTAGAGGAGGAATCCGAAGAGGTCGTCGAACGCCGCCGCCACCAGACCGCCGTGGGTGATCCCGGGTGCGCCCTCCTGGCGGTGGTCGAAGCGGTGCACACAGCGCACGCCGGCCTCGGTTGCGTCGACCTGCAGGGCGAGCCCGGCGGGGTTCTCCGTGCCGCATCCCGCGCAGGTGGGGGAGTGTGAGGGGAGGCGGCCGGATTTGGATGGCTGTGGTCGTGACATGGCACTGATCCACGCCTCCAGCGTCGTCGGCGCAGCGGGGTCGTGCTCGTGGTGGCCGCTCATGAGGAGCGGCTCGGCTGCGTGGTCGAAGTGTCGGGAAGGTCGCTCATGATCGGCTCCTCGAGGATCACGACGGACGGACGGACGGACGGTGACACAAACTCTAGTTTGTCTGCATCCGGGACATTCACCCGGCATATGTCTACAATCGTCGGGTGATCCGAGAGGTGCTCAGGACTGATCAACGCCTCGGTACCGAGCCCAGGGGCTTGGCGTGGTGGCTTGCGATTCTGGTGTGCAAGCCGTTCCTGCTTGTGCTGCGGCGCCCGGATTGGCGTGGTGTCGAGCACGTCCCGAGGGTCGGCGGCGCGGTGCTCGCCGCGAACCATGTGTCGCACATCGACCCCCTGCTGGTCGCGGAGATGATCCTTGCCCGGCGACGGATGCCTCGGTTCCTGGCGAAGGACGGCCTCTTCGCGGTCCCGGTCGTGGGGTGGTGGTTCCGCTCCGCGGGTCACGTCGAGGTCGACCGGTCGGCTGGACAGGCTGGCTATCGCAGTGCCGTGGGAGCCGTGGCGCGAGGTCAACTGGTCCTGGTGTACCCGGAGGGTTCCATCACAAAGCGAGAGGACGGACTGCCGATGGCGATGAAGTCCGGCGCCGTCCGCATCGCTTTGGCGACGTCTGTTCCCCTTCTCCCGGTGGCGCAGTGGGGAGCGCAGGAGATCCTCCCTCCCTACAGTGGGCGTCTTCGCTTGGGCTGGCGTCGACGGGTGAGTATCGTCGTCGGGCCCCCGGTCCCTCTCGACGACCTCCACGAGCTGGGGGAGACCCGGGCGGTGAAGGATGGGTGTCGGCGTTTGGAGGCAGCCATCACCGCGATGGTCGATCAGCTAGCAGGAGTTCCGGCGGATCGGTGACGCATGCCCCATGGCAGCCACGTTCGAGCGGTGTGGTCGCCGATGCCGGCTCTCACGGTTCGAAGGCGGGATCCTGGCGGACCGGTCCCGCGGCGCCGCGCTGTGCCAGGCGGGACCCGTAGGTCTCGTGCAGGGTCCGCATGATGTCGTCGTACGGGAGGTCTAGGTACATGCCTCTCTCGCGTACGTACTCCATGTGTCGACGGCCGGCGCCGTCTGCGGCGTGGAGCAGCGCGTCTTGGGTCCCGTCGAAGTCCAGCGGGGGAACGCCGAACCGCTCACACAGCTCGGTGTTGAAGGCCGGCGAGCCCTTGTGCCATTGACCGTCGAAGTGCACCGCGGTCCACCCGTGGTAGACGAAGAGATCGGTGCCCATCACCGACAGCAGTTGTTCGCTGCTCAAGTGGTTGCGCACGTCGGAGAAGCCGAGGAGGGCCGGAATCCCGACCGCGCGCAAGCTGGCGGTAAGCAGCACCGCCTTCGGCACACACCAGGTGGGGCCGCCGTTCAAGATGGAGCTGGCCTTGTAGTGGTCGCGATCGGGCGTGACGCGGTACGGGTTGTAGCGAAGGCGTTCGCGGATCTCCGCGAAGAGCCGCCGGACACGCTCGTGTGGGTCGTCCGCCCCCTCCACCACTGAGGAGGCGAACCGACGGATGGCCGGGTGGTCGCTGTCGACGAAGTACCCGGAGGCCACCGCATCGCTCGGCTCGTGCTGGCCGCTCACCGGACGACGGTCCGGGTGTGCGTGGCAGCCCCGGCGTCCTCGAGCGCGCGCACGAGCTCCCGCTCCATTCTTGGGAGTGTGGCAGCGACCCGGGCTGCCTGCCGGGCACGCTCGCGGGCCGGTGCCCCGTCGCGGCGCGCCTGGGACGCGACCTGCGACCAGGTCGCGGCGCAGCGGCGGGCACTGTCGGACACCGCCGCGGCCCCAGGGTCGTCGGTCAGCCGGGCAATGTCGTGCGCGCCACTGGCCAGCAGCTTGCGGAAGAGTCCGCCGCCCGTACCTGCCTTCTCGACGAACGCGCTCAGGCCGAGCAGGAGCAGGTGCAGCACGTCGTCGGGGAATACTTCGGGCCATCGCGGGAGATCGTCGGCGAACAGGTCGACGGCGGCGAGTCCGGTGGCTCCCACCGCCGTGTCGCTGCCAGAGACGATCGACGGTCCGTCCGAGGCGGTCATGGCAGCGGCCGCCTGGGCGAACGCGGCACGGCTGGCGACCGTCAGGTCGGGGAGCTTCTGGGGCCACTCGATGTCGAAGAAGGTGTGACGCGTCGGGACCGGGAAGCCCTGTGAGGACCGCGCCTTGGCCAGCGCTTCGTAGGGCACGATCTGCACGTCGTCGCGGTCGTTGTCGATGACGTGCGCGAACTGATGCTCGTCGTCGTAGCCGATGACCACGATGTCGTGCCTGCTCATCTGGAGCTGGACCCGCAGGTACGGCAGCTCGGCGATGTCCGCCCACACGAGCGCTGGGCGGCCACGCTGGATGGAGTCCCGCACCCAAGCCCATCCCTCGCTCGGGTCGTCGGTGGCGTGCACCGAGACCGTTGCCCCCAGGCGCATCGGCAGGTCTGTCTCCAGGTCGCCTCCGCGGCCCACGAGGTAGATCGGGGGCATGAGCTCGGTGTCCCGGACGTAGGCGAGGTCCAGGGACCCGCTCAGTGCGAATACGAGTCCTTCGTCAGGAGGGCCGCTCCACCCAAGTCCGGCCCATTCCAGCAGGTCCCGCATCGCGCCGGAGCCGCAATGACCGCCCAGGCGGTGGGGGTAGGGGCTGACGACGCGTTGCTGAGAGCTAGCCATGGACCTCATCCTAGAGACAGAAAGTGGAAGTTGTCCGAAAACGGATGCTGGGAAGCTATCTGTCACCTTGTGCGATCGTGACACCAGTCCAGAGAGTGACATTCTGGCTAGTCTGTTCGGTGTGGCACCTCCAACGATGCGCGACCGGTACCGCGAACACGTCCGCGCCGCGGTCCTCGAGACCGCCCACGACCTGATCGTCGAGCGTGGATGGGAACGAGTCCGCATGGGAGAGATCGCCGACGCCGTCGGCGTCTCACGTGCCCTGCTGTACAAGGAGTTCAAGGACAAGCCCGGGTTGGGCGAGGCCGTGGTCCTCCGGGAGGCGTCGCGATTCATCGATGGAATCGAGGAGGTGCTGGCCCATCACCGCGCCGATGCCGGTCAAGGGCTTGCAGCTGCCGTCGACTTCACGCTGGAGGAAGCCGAACGCAGCCCTCTCCTCAGGGCCGTCCTGATCTCCAACGGCGAGCTCTCCTCGCAGTCGGCGACCGGGATTCTGCCGTTGCTCACAACGTCAGCGCAGCTGCTGGACCTGGCGACGAGGTCGCTGGCCAACTGGGTAACCACCAACTTCCCTGACCTGGTGACGGAGGAGGTCTCCGACGCCGCGGACACCCTGGTCCGGCTCACGGTTAGTCACCTGGCCCTTCCCACCTGGACGCGCCCGGAGACGTCGCGAAAAATCACCGAAGTGGGACTGAGGTACCTCGGACTCTCGGTGACGCCATTGCCAAGGTCTGTTTCCCAAGAGCGAGTTCGAGCAATTCGTGACAAGTGATTACAGGTCGTAGTACCGACTGATTGACCCACGTTGACCTGCGAAAACGCCGATGATGTTCCGCCATGTGACCACCCTTGTGACGGCCGTGCCTCTGGTCGGGCGCGGATGGCGCGTCGATCATCGACACGAGGAGTCTCATCGTCTGCAGCGCATAGTGCGGTCTCGATGTTCACAGAACTTGTTTGATCGCTTGGATTGTGTGAGCGAGGAACTGGTCGACTGCGGCCCTCTCGGTGTCCGTCAACGCCATGTCGATCTCGGCGAGTGCGGACAGCATGGGTGTCCGCAATGGCAGCGTGCTGGCGTGCGCGAGCGGGGTCAGTTCGATCTGGACGCGGCGGCGGTCGGTTGGGTGTGGTACCCGCGTGGCGTGGCCTCGTGCAACGAGGCGGTCAACGATGCCGGTTGCCGCTGGTGTCGAGACTCCGAGATGCCGGGCGAGCTCGGCAGGTCCCCACCGATGGCGTGCAAGTTGTTGGAGTGCCTTGAGCTCGTTGGGGGACAGCTGGGCACGACCAGCAAGCACCGGCTCGGCGCGCTGGGCCGTGTCGAGCAGCCCTTGGAGCAGTTCAAGGGTGTTGTGGTGGTTCGCTTCGTTGGGTCCGTGTGCCGGGGGCACGCACGACAGTCCGTCGGGGGCCATGGTCGTCAGAAGCGTCGTTGGGAAGCGTGGAGGGCGTCTTGGGCTGCTGCGGATCCGCTGATGACCAAGGCGCTGCCGGCGGGACGGCCGCTGAGGAAGAGGAGCATCTCGGTGGGCCGGCCGCTCAGCATGACCGTGGGTCCGGATCCGTATTCGGCGACGCCCCCGTCGTCGGATTCGAGCCGCAAGGAGTGCGGACCGAGGCGCTTGGGCAGTCTTCGCGCCAGCAGTCTGTCGGCGCGCCACGCGAGCCGCTCCAGGTCCTCGGATCGTGGCCGGAGCTCGAGCCCGTTTGTGCGGCGCACATCCTCGTGGTGGATGAAGTACTCCAGCCCGTTTGCCAAGTCGCGCAGCACTGGTGTTCGCCACGGCAGCGGCGGCCCGGCGCGTAGTTGGCCCACCACCCATTCGAACCCGTTGTGCAAAGCCCTGGGCGTGCCCCGGGTCGGACGCAGGGGGTGCCGCTCGCGCACGTAGAGATGGGTCGCCAGATCCATCGTGTCCCACCCCTCGCAGAGGGTGGGGGCCGCGGGCCCGACTTCGAGCAGCAGGTCGCAGAGCTGGTGCCGTTCTCGTAGGTCGATGGGGGTCATCGGGGGCTCGCCGGGGTGGGAGTGTTGGGCGCCTCGCCGGTTGATGTGGCGGGCGTCTCGTCATGCTTGGTCAGCAGCGAGTGCCAGTGTTCTCGGGCGCTCTTGCGGGACGTGTGGTCGTCCTCGAAGAGCCCTGAGACTCCCTGGCCCAGCAGGAGGTCGAGAGTCGCCTGGATATTGCGTGGGTCCTGGGTGACGAAGTCCCGGCACACACTCTCGAGTTCGGCCCTGACCCGCCGTTCAGCCGGTACGAGTTCTGACCTCAGGGACTCGTGGGAGCGGGCAGCGACCCAGAGCTCGAGCGTCGCCGCGTACAAGGGCCCGGAGAGTGCTGCCGCCAGCAGCTCCAGCGCGACCACACCCGTTTCGGAGGCTCCTCGGTCGTCGGCCTGCAGTTCTTCAAGACTCGCTCTCACCTCCGCAAGACGCAGCTGTCCCAGGTGTTCCACGGCGGCCACCACCATCTGGTCGCGGGTGCCGAAGTGGTGGAGCTGGGCCCCGCGGGAGAGACCCGCACGCCGGGCGATGGCTGGACCAGTCGTCCCGACGTAGCCGTCCTCGACCAGGCAGGCAACGGTTGCGTCCAGCAGGGTCCGCCGGGTGGCGGCGGAGCGAAGGTCCTGTCGGGAGGCTGCTGTCGGCACAAAGGCATCCTACGTAGTGACATACATGCATGACTGCATGTATCTTGGACGAGGAGAGAATTTGATCGACACGGCCTCCGAAACTGCCGAAGGGGAGGTGGGTGGGGTGCACGACAGCTCGATGGCCTGGAGTCTGCTTAACGGCTATCTCGGCGATGTCCTGCGCTACATCATGTGGTGGTGTGTCGGTGGCTTCATCGCCATGGGAACTGTGTGGTGCGGCGGAGTCGCTGCGGCCGAGGCGCTGCGTCAGTGGCAGTCGAACGGTCCCCCGGTCCGGCGACGCCAGCCTCGGGACCATGTGCGCCGCGAAGCTCGGCGCGGTGTGCGACAGATCGAGGAGTTCTTGGAGCATCAGGCGAGTTCTGGCTCGCCTGGATGACGATCGCGGCGCAACGCTGGACGGATCTCGTCTGCGCGCCGGTGAGGTTCGGTGGCACAGCACCGGAAGGACCGTCAGGGGCGCTGCTGCGAGGCCTGGTCCATGAACTCGATGGCGCGACTGAAGATCTGGTGCGCCACTACCACAGACGTCGAGGGAGGCAGCGGCTGTTGCTCCAACGCGGAGCCGAGGCGTAGCGCCGCGTGTGAGCCGAGGTGTGAGGCGATGGCGATGCAGTTCGTCAGGCACTCTCGAACCACGGCTCCGTCGAAGCTCCACGCGGCCTCGAACACGCGGTCTGCGTCGCGGACCTGGCCCTGGCCGGCAGCCTCACGAGCTACGAGCGCCACCGTGAGCGAAGGAGACTCGTGCAACAGCGCCCACTCGCGCAGCAGTGGGTAGTGGCGGGGAAGCGCGACCTCGGCAGGGACCGCATCGTCGTCGTGGCGGGAGAAGTCCGCCATCGCGAGCGCGTGCTCGGACGCCGCCGCCAGGTCGTGCCACCGCGCCCGTGATGCGCGGAAGTGGCGGACCTCTTGGAAGGTCCCGATCAAGAGCCCGCGCTGGGCGCCCGCCAGGACCTCGTCCTCGATGGCCCACGACATCGCCAGGAGGGTCGACTTGTGCAGCCGGTACCGCTGCAGGCCGTGCCCTGCAGCGAAGCCGGCGAACAGGGAACCTCGGACGGCGGCCGTGGCGCGCGTCGTGGCGCTGTGAACGGCCGTTTGCAGGTCGACGCCCCGGCTCCGGGCCTCGAGCACCGCGCGGACGGCGGCGATGTCGGCGCGCGCGTAGCGGCGGTGACCGCTGGCCAGGCGTCGCGGGTGGGGGAAGCCGAAGCGCGACTCCCAGGTCCGGATCAGCTGGGGTGTGACACCGGCTTGTGCGGCCAACTGCCCGATCGACAGGGTGTCGTCGCCGTCTTCCTCATCCTGCACCGAAGGCCTCTCGTCGTCGCCCGCCCCTACATACCTAAACAGTCTTGTGTAGGTATCTGTGTAGAATGCCCGATGGGCAGGAAGTGTACCCCGGCCGGCGGACTGAAAGGACCTGGATCATGGCGAATTGGGACGAACGCCGGTCGCGGGATGAGGCTCACGCGGGCGCGCACCTGGGCGTCCTGCTCACGGTGATGTGTCTCGGCCTTGCTCTGGTGATCGGGGCCGCGTCGTCTCTCTCGCTGGCGCTGCCGGATCTCGCGCAACGCACCGGGGCCACGCAGACAGAGCTGACGTGGGTGGTCAACTCCTACGCCCTCGTCTTTGCCGGGATGCTGCTGCCGGTTGGTTTTGCTGCGGACCGGTACGGCCGGCGGCTGTTCCTCGTTGGCGGGCTGGTCGTCTTCGGTGTGGCCAGCTTGAGCTCCAGCCTCGTCGAGGATCCCACCGTGATCATCCTCCTGCGTGGACTGGCCGGGGTGGGCGCGGCGGCGGTGATGCCTGCGACCCTCTCGGTGCTGGTGGACGCGTTCCCCGCGGAGCGCCGCGCCATGGCGGTGTCCGTCTGGGCGGGGGTGTCGGGTGCCGGCGCGATGCTCGGCATCGTGGTCGCCGGCGTGCTGCTGGAGGCATTCTCCTGGTCCAGCGTGCAACTGGTGTACGGCGCGGCCGGACTCGCTGCCGCCCTGGCGTCGTTCCTGGTCGCGCCTGTGTCGCGCAACGTCGGACTGGCGCAGGATCCGCTCGGAGGGCTGCTCTCGGCGGCTGGACTCGGCGGGGTGGTCTATGGGGTCATCGAGGGCCCCGAGCGTGGGTGGACCGACATCGCCACGGTGGGTGGCCTTGTGCTGGGGGCACTGCTCCTGATCGCCTTTGTGGTTCACGAGCTCCGCAGCCAGTCGCCGATGCTCGATGTCCGACTGTTCCGTGGGCGCGGCGTCTCGGCGGGGAGCCTGCTGATCTTCGTGCAGTTCTTCGCGGCGTTCGGCTTCTTCTTCCTGGCGCCGCAGTGGCTGCAATACGTGAGGAGCCTGAGCCCACTCGAGTCCGCCCTGTGGTTGCTGCCCATGGCTGTCGGCATCGCTCCCGCATCCAGATTTGGGCCAGCGCTCCTGTCGCGTCTCGGCGTACGCCGGGTCGCTACGAGCGGCATGGCGCTGATGGCAGTCTGCTACGCGCAGTTCGCCATTCAGGCGGACGGCGAGCAGCCGATGTGGGTGTTCGCAGGGACGCTCGTCCTGTTCGGCGCAGCGTTCGGGCTGGCGATCACACCGGGCACCAGCCTCATCATCGACGGACTCCCCGAGGACCGACGGACCCTGTCAGCCGCGGTCAACGACGTCACCCGCGAGGTCGGCGGAGCGCTTGGCGGTGCCATCGCGGCCTCCGTGCTGCTGGCCGTCTACGAGGACCGCCTGTCACCGGCGACCGCGGCGCTGCCTGCCCCGGCGGCAGCCGCCGCACGCGACGGCGTCACCCAGGCTCTCGAGGTGTCGACCCGCCTCGGCGCCGACGGACAGGCTCTGGCCTCGGCCGCCCTCAGCTCCTTCTCCGATGGATACGGAGCGGCACTATGGCTGGCCGCGGCGGTGATGGCCGTCGGTGCGGTGGTGTGCGCCATGCTCACACCACCCGAAGGCTCGCAGGGACGACGCGACCGAGCGGAGCAGGGAGAACGCGAGCCGTTGAGGGCCGCCTGAGTCCCCGGGTCCGGTAGCGAGTGGCTGGCAGGGCCCACGAGCAGGTTCAGAATCCTGTCTTCACGTACGCGAAGACCAGGTCCACGAAGTCCTCGTAGGCCATGGCGTCCGAGCGGTCCTCACCGCTGGTGAGCGCGACGTCGACCTGGCCCTCCAGGACCGCGGAGGCGGCACCGTAGACAGCACCGAACAGTAGGGGCAGGTAGAGCGTGGGACGTTGGTCGTCGGTCCAGATGCTCAGGGCGCGAAGCGCACGGTGACGCAGTTCCTCCAGCGTGGCCAGCACGTACGGTCTCACCGAGGGGTAATCGGACGAGAGCCGGTAGACCGCCCGCAGCTTCTCGAGCATGTCTGCGGTGAACTGTTGGGCCATCACCGCGTGTAGGGCCTCGACCACCGGGGTAGAGGGGTCGAGCGCGTCGAGGACCCCCTGGGCGTCGGTGTCGTACTGCAGAACGGAGGCCGCAACCGCCTCCTCCTTGCACGAGAAGTGATTCGCGAAGGTTCGCCGCGAGTACCCCGCGGCCGCTACGACGTCATCGATCGTGAATCCGTCAACCCCGCGCTCAACAGCCAAGTCGAACGCGGCTTGCGACAGACGTCGTTCAGTCTCGAGCCGCCTGGTCTCGCGGACCCCCAGCATGACCCCTCCTGAAGTACCCATGTCTCAACTATTCGGCCTGTGTCACGGCGTGGCCCGCGACGGTGACGGCAGAGACCGGCGCGCTCGCTCCTGCCCTGGGCCGTGAGGGACACACACTAACGACAGCCCTGGTCCTCAGGTGGCGCGAGAACCCAGGGAACGGTGAACTGCGCCGTGGCCCTCCGAGACACCTCGTGCTCGCCACCGCATCTCACTCCGTGAGCGACGCACTGGGGCGTGGGGACCGGCGGTCGCACAGGTGGTCGGCGAGGACCGGTGCGAACGCGCTGATGACCTCATCATGCGGCGCGGTGGCCAGCGGATCGACTCGCAGGACGTACCGTGCCAGGACGAGCCCGAGGACATCGGCGGCGAGCAGGCTGCGACGCAGCGCGTGGTCGGAGTCGGTGGGCTCGTGCTGGTGGTCGGGTCGTGACGATGCTGACGTTTCTGGGGGTGCGCACGCGGGGTGAGGTGTGCGGTGACGTGGGATGGCCTCACACGATGGTGCCTTGGAGTCAGAGACGCTCCGGGCGGCCGCCATGACGGCTGGACCGACGGTGGGGTCCTCGCACGAGGACAGCAGGACCTCCAACAGGTCCTCGACGCTGGCCCCGCGGTCGGCCATCGCCACCAAGCGCTCCCGGATGGCATACGCCGGCTGGATGACTGCCTCGAAGAGCAGTCGCTTGCTGCCGAAGTAGTGGTGGAGCAACGCTGGGTCGACGCCCGCGCGTGCCGCGATCCCGCGCATCGAGGAGTTGGAGTAGCCGTCGGCGGCAAAAGCGGTGGTGGCAGCGCTCACGATCTGCTGGCGCGTGTCCGGACGGCCAGGACGTCTACCCGCCGGCGGTCTGCTCACGGATCATTTCCTTGACGTGGCTGGCAGATCTAGGTGGGCGACCTGATAGTTGTGACGGGCAAGAGGGACTCCGGCCTCCCCGAGCCTGCGCAGCATCCGATGGTCGTGCCCGAGGGCCCGGGTGCCGAAGGCCAGTGCCTGCTCGTGAGCCAGTCGCAGACGGTCTGTCTGCGCGGCCAGCAGGCGAACCCATACGTCCTCCCGAACCACGCGCGGGGTGTACTGGACGGCGCGGACCCCGGATGCTCGCGACCTCTCCAACAGTCCCAGCCGCTCCAGTTCGCGCACGGCACCCGAAACGGCTGACGTGCTGACACCCAGCCCGAGGGCGAACTCCTGTGCGGTGTGCGCCCCGGCGTCGTCGAGCATGGTAAAGGCGAGGACCCGTCCGGCCATCAGGGAGAGGCCAGTCTGATGGAACATCCGGGCGCACCGTTCCACCAGTCGCTGCTCGACCGACGGCTGGGTCGGCAGGTCTGTCGGCGGGTTGGTCGGCTCGAAGTCACCTGGCTGCGCCTGCTGCTCCGGGTGGGTCATGGGTTGCCCCCGTGAGTGGTCCTGTTCCGCATACACACTTTAGATGCCTGATGGGCAATGAGGGTTGCACGGTGGCGCCGCGGTGGGCCGGGCAGGCGACATGGGTCTCCGGGCTCTAGTTCCCGGCTTGGACGAAGTGCTCCAGCCCGACGATGGCGAATTCGGCGTCGGCCCGCGCAACGGGGCGCTCCTCGTCGACTGGGCGCAGGTGTGCTGAGAGTTCGACTGCGCGTCCGTTCCGCGTGACCACCCAGGCCTTCAGGGCGTACTCAATGCCGAGCAGCACGGGACGGGAGTAGTTGACTGTGAGCCTGCGCGTGACGGCGGGTTCGCCGACCAGGTAGAGGGTGAAGCCGAACAGGTCGTCGAACACGGTGGCGACGGCGCCGCCGTGCGCGATGCCGGGGGCGCCGACGTGTCGCGTGTCGAAGATGTGCTCGGCGACGATGTGGTCCCCGGAGCGCCGAGCGTGCAGTTGGTGGCCGTGCGGGTTGTCCGGCCCACATCCCAGGCACTGCGGGTGGTGGGGTGGGAGCGGGCCGTCGGCCAGCGGCGTCTGCCTCAGCTGGCTCAGACGCTGGGTCATCTCCTCGAGGTCGACTCGATCGCCCTTGCCCGTCCGCTCTGGGGCTTCATCGTGTGCCGGCATCAGTCCCGGCTGTCCTTCCCGGCGCGAGGCGACACTCCAGCGCTCACCGACGTGTCCGCCGCCTCTGCCGTCTGCCCGCTCTCCACGTGGAGCCGATCGGCCAGCTTGTCTCCCTCGACGTCGAGGTCGGGTAGCAGCCGGTCGAGCCATCGCGGCAACCACCAGGCGCGATCGCCGAAGACGGCCATCGCGGCGGGGATCAGGGTGACGCGGACCACGAATGCGTCGATCAACACGCCGATGGCCAGAGCGAAGCCGATCTGCTTGATCATCACGTCGTGGCTGAAGATGAAGCCCGAGAAGACGGCGATCATGATGATCGCAGCTGCGACCACGACGCGGCTGGCCTGGTCGAACCCGTAGATGACCGCGTCCCGCCCGTGGCGCCCGTGCACGTAGGCCTCCCGCATGGAGGACACCAGGAACACCTGGTAGTCCATGGCCAGGCCGTAGAGGATGCCGGTCACCATGATCGGCATGAAGCTGACCAGCGGGCCCCCGGTGTCGAACCCGAACAGCTCCTTGCCCCAGCCCCACTGGAACACCGCGGTGGTGGCGCCGAACGTCGCGAGGATCGAGAGCACGAATCCCAGGGTGGCCATCACGGGGACGACGAGGGACCGGAACACCAGCGTCAGCACGACCATGGACAGCACGATGATCAGCGCGAGGTACAGAGGTAGTGCGTCGGACAGCTTCTCCGACATGTCGATGTTGATCGCGGTCAGACCGGTGACGCCCAGTGTGACGTCGTTGGTGCTGGCTACCGCACTGTCTGGGGACCGGAGGTCTCGCACGAGGTCCGTGGTCGCGGTCTCGTCGGGTCCGGACTCCGGGATGACGCTCAGCACCTGGAACTGTCCGTCCGGGGTGGCCCCGACGGGTGCCACGGTGGCGATGTCGTCCTGCGCGCTCAGGTCTCCGATCAGAGCTGCGGCGCGTTCCGCGTCGAGGGGGGCCGAACCGCTCGGCTCCACGGTCACCAGCAGGGGACCGTTGAAGCCTTCACCGAACGACGTGGAGATCGCTTCATAGCTCTTCCTGGCATCGGTGTCGGTGTTGGCCGTGGCGCCTGTGGGGATGCCCAGTCGGATGTCGAGCACGGGCACGGCCGCAAGTACCAACAGGCCGACCACACCGAAGGACACGAGCCATCGACCGGCGACGACGGGCCGTACGAAGCGGTGCGCAACCCCGTGCGCCTCCTCGCCGCGCCCAGCCCGACGCTCGCGGGCCCGACGACTCACGACGCGTTCTCCGACGAAACCCAGCAGCGCCGGCAACAACGTCAACGCGATCAAGACCGCAAGGATGACCGTGGTCGCCGCGACCAGGGCCATGACGGTCAGGAACGAGATGCCGATGATGCTCAGCGACGCCAGGGCGATCACCACGGTCATGCCGGCGAAGAAGACCGCGCTGCCGGCTGTGCCGACCGCCCTCGCCGCGGCCTCCTCGGCCGTGAGCTGATGATCCAGGATGAGCCGTCGTTGCCGGTTGACGATGAACAGCGCGTAGTCGATCCCGACGGCGAGGCCGATCATGAGGCCCAGGACCGGGGTCGCCGAGTTCATGGTGATGAACTCGGACAGGGCATACGCACCGCCGACGCCGATCCCGACCCCGAACAGGGCGGTGAGCAACGGGAGTCCGGCCGCCACCAGGGACCCGAGCGTCAGCACCAGAACGACGGCCGCGACGATCACCCCGATGACCTCGCCGACGCCGACGGGGGGTTCGAACGCCTTCAGCGAGTCACTCGGAAGTGCCTCGATGCTGGTTCCGTCCTCGACGGACTTCAACGCGTCGACAATGGTCGTGATCTCGTCCTCGGTGAGCGAGGTGGGCTGGACCGTCGTCTGGAACTGGAAGAGCGCCACCTTGCCGTCTTCAGCAACCAGGACGCCCGGGACGGGCCGACCATCAGGGCCCATCAGGGGGCCGACCGGGGCTGAGGAAGGCGACCCTGATTGTCCTTCGGCACCATCGCCGGGTCCGCCCGGCTGCTGACCGGCGCCTTGCTGCGGCGACGCAGGTTCTGCCACGAGGTCGAGCGCGTAGACCTCCTCGATCGCCGACGTCACCGCCTCGGTGGCCGCCGGATCGTCCAGCCTCCCGTCCGAGGCCACGAACACCGCGCTCACCTGACCACCCGACGCTGACGGCAGCTCCTGCTCGACGCGATCCAGGACAGCCTGTGCCTGGGTGTTGTCGATCTTCAGTTCCGAGCTGACCTGGACTCCGTTGGCAGCCACGCCCACGATGGGGACGGCCAAGGCGATGAGCCACAGCACGACGAGTACCCCGCGGCGCCGGAATGCGACGCCCCCCAAGCGGTAAAGAAAAGTGGACACGGGACTCCCTGGAGACGACGGCGCAACACCGAGCGGACGCCCTTTCGTTGCCCAACGGGCAAAGAGTAGACGACGGTGTCACATCGCAGTGAAGACGCGGCGCGCCGGTATGTCGCGAGGTCGCCTACGACCCTGCGTAAGGGATGGAGCGCGTCCTACTCGTAGGGCTCAGGTTGTCGGCGCCTCGGCGAGCCTCCTCGTCGCTTCGCCGAGGATCCGTCCGATTTGAGGGTCAGGGCTGTGAGGGCGGCTGACCCTGCGCCTGCCACCCAGCCGCCGGGTCGAACGCGTGCGTCGATGCCCAAACGAGCGATCCTGACCGGCGGTGAGCTGCCGCTGTATGAAGCACTTGAGTCGGACCGGCCGCTGCACTGGGACGCCCTCGAGTACGCCCGCCCTGCGTGAGCCCGTGGTCGTGCACGTGGCGCGTGCGCTCGGCGTTCTCCCACTTCACCCGCTTCAACTCCGTGCACTTCCCCCGGAGGGTTCACTCCCGGCCGCAGGCCGGGGTCGACCCCGGCCTGCCGACACCATTCACGCACGGTCTCCGGGGTGCAACCCCGAGCAGCTCAGCGAGCCCGGTCATCGCCGCCGACTCCCACTCATGATCGGTACGGATCTCGCTGACCATCCGAACCGCCCGCCTACTCAGCTCGCCCGGGTACCTCGTCGACGTACTCCCCGACATGACTCCATCCTTCCCAAGGACCGGAGCTTCCGGATATCCCGGGGCGTTTCAGCGCGAGCAGTCCCGCTGCTGCTGCAAGTCCGGGGTCTCCTCCGGAATGCGGGCCAGCACTCACGACTTGCCGCTACCCGCGTCAGCCGCAACGAGGCGACCAGCCCTCGGCCGTCTCCCCTCGAACATCGAGGAGGAGCCCTGACTGTCGTCGAGCAAGGATCGCCCACTGCCGATGCCTTTGACCGAAGTGCGACTAATCACCTCATGACCGAACGTCAGGAGTTCCTCGCCTGGGTGCAGTCGGTTCTCAAGGACGCGGAAATCGCCGCCCACAACGGTGACGCTGGGCCGCGCCGCGCCATTTGGTCACGGAACGACCCCGTCAGCGTGCTCGGCGCCTGGAGGAACGCGAGCGGGCAGCAGGAGCTCGACGAGCTCTTCACCCATCTCGCAGGGAGCTTCTCGGAATGCACTTCCTACGAGTTCGAACTTCTTGAAGCCGAGGTGCATGCGGACACCGCTTACACCGTCGGCTTCGAACACACCTCGACGTCTGTCAACGGCGCGCCTCAGACCTACACCCTTCGCGTCACCCAGACCTACCGGCGCGAGGATGGGGAGTGGAAGGTGGCTCACCGGCACGGAAGCGCACCGCCGGAGTAGGTCCAGGCCATTCCGACGAAACAACCGCGAGTTCGTCGATCCGCCCAGCATGACTCCACCCTTGAGTGGGATCAACGCCCCTTCGTGAGATCGGTGTGACTGATCGGTTATGGCCGATGGGCCAGGCGCAGCGGAAACCTCGTGTGGCCTCGCCCGAGGCGCCTCACGACAGGGTGCCGCCCGCGTAGGCGTAGGAGGTCGCGACGAGCTTGGCGACGATGTCTGCCTCCCGCGCGTCGCGGGGTGCGTAGACCATGACTGCGCCGGGGGAGACCACTCCGAGTCGAGCCATCGGGTGTTGTTCGGCCCAACCGGCCTCAATGGCCGCGCGTGCTGCCTTCGGCGGCAAGACCATGTGGAGCGAATGGTCGGGGGCTGGGTGAAGGTGGGCGAACTCGGTGCCGATCATGAACGCGTCCGGGTCTCGAGCAACTGCGCCGCGGCTCAGGGTGAGCGCCTCGGCGCCGGGAACGGAGATCATCGATTCGGTCCAGACGACGTCCAGAGCGGCCAACTCGGCCATGAGCCGCTGTCGTGGGTAGTGGTCACCGGGCTGCTGGTCCAGCTGGGTGTGGGGGTTGGTCGGGGTCGTGGTGGGACGGGGTCCACGGCGAGGCGGCAGATCCGACAGCGACGGCCTACTCATGACAAGTCGAAGAGCGGGCCGAGGAGAACCAGGCCGAGGTCGTCCCCGAGGTATGCGAACACCGCGAACATCACCAGTGCCGCGCCGGCCAGGGACATGTCCTTGAGGAACTGGGTCTGCTCCATGACCTTGGACTGAGGGTCGGTCTCTCCCCAGAAGCCATGCATGATGAAGGCCGTCGGCACCAGGAACGCCACGAGGAGCAAGGCCCCCACATCGGGCCAGACTCCCACCGCCACCATGATGGCACCCGCCAGGATCTGCAGGCCGGTCAACACGACCATCACCTGCGGGGCCGGAACGCCCTTCGAGGCCGCATAGCCCGCCATCATCTGCCGTTGCGTGAGGTGTCCGAAGCCCGACCCCAGGAAGAGCAACGCGAAGAGCACCCTTCCGGCCAGCACCAGCACGTCCATGACTCCTCCATCCTCGTCACTTACTTTCGGTAAGTAACGAGGTATAGCAGTAGCCTGTGACTCGGTCAACCATTCATTCGGCGCGAAGTGATGGGAGTGCGAGGTGACGAGCTCGGCGAACGAATCAGGCGAGTGTCGCCGGTATTGCCCGTCGTTCCATCACACCGTCGAATTGCTTGGACGCCGCTGGAACGGCGTCATCTTGCACACCCTCATGGGAACTGCGGGACGGTTCGGCGAGATCCGCGCGGTAATCCCCGGGTTGTCCGACCGGCTGCTCGCTGAACGCCTGCGAGAGCTGGAAGGGGAGGGACTGGTGTCAAGGCGCTGCTCCGGCGTCTCTGGAGCTCCCCGCTATCAGCTCACCGCAAAGGGGCGGGCCCTCGAACCGGTGATCGATGCCATCGCCCTCTGGGCTGCGGAATGGACTCCCGAGGACCCATCCGCCAAGACGGAGTCACTCAGGGGCGGAAATCCCGCGACTGGAACGAAGTAGTCGTCTGAAGCGGTCCTAGGCAGATCTCCACCGCTGTCGGTTGCGGCATTGGTAACCGGCGCTGCCTACCGGCGCCGCGACCAGCTCGTCGGGGGAGTGTATGGAGAGCTTCATGACCTTCAGGTGTGCTGACCGGGACGCCCGGCCGGGAGTCGCGTACGGACCTGTGCTTGCGCGCGTTTGCGATGGTCGGAGCCTGCTGGCAGCAGGGCGCGGTTTGGGCGCGCTTTGAGTCGCAACAGACCGCAACCTGTCCCCGACGCCAGCAATGCCTGAACTCGGCATTGCTGCAGGTCAGCGGCCACTTTCGGCCGTTGACCGCAGTCGGCCGCAGCGGTTCGCAATCCCGCGTAACGTCGCAGGTGTGTTCCCGATGACCCACCACGTTGAGCATGCCCCGGACGTCCTGAGTTCGGCCTGATGCCACCGCGCCGTGGGGTGCACTGGGTACGCACAAGAACGAGAAACGGCGCCTGACGCTAAAAGACGTTGAAAGACGTTCTCGCAGCTCAGACGCCGTTTCAGGCACCTATGCGCAGGTGAGAGAGACCCCGGAATCAGATGTCGTAGTAGAGCTCAAACCCGTTCTCGTTCTCGGCGTCAGGTTCGCTGAGGGATTTCACTACTGCAACGCGATCAGGTCTTCCATGGGTCTGGCTCTCCTCGGTCTGCGCCATCTCGTTGGTCTCGACCAGTTCGGTGGCGTCGGGGTTAGTCGCCTTCGGCCTGCCTCGGTCTGCGCCGTCTCGATCGCGCCCTCGTGGTGTTCGATCATCGTCGTCAGGAGCCGCCAATGGCCCGCCTCACTTGGTCATCAAAAGGGCATCAGAACCGACGAGCAACCATCCCGAGATGTCCGGAGGGGATCCTAGAACTTCGGTCGTGCGCTCTCGGCGTCGATCTGGTCCGAGGGCTAAAGGGTCGAATCGGCAGAGCGGAATCAGTAGGTCGTGACGTGGACGTGGTCGTAGTGGTTGGCCGTGACGGAGCCACGATCTTCCATGTAGCGCCAGCCCTCGCTGGAACGATCCACTGACCAGATTTGCTGCGCGTGGATCACATAGTTCACTCCGAGGTCGGAGAAGTTGGCCCGCACGAAGTCGGCGACCTCCTGTCCCCGCGCGCCGCTCACCATGATGTCGACGGCGATGCCTTGAGAGTGCTCGCCATCGTCACGGAGGGTGCCGTAAGTCGTGATCTCCGGGAAGTTGGCGCACACGGCCTGATGCACTGCCGCGATGTTTGGGCTCACCCCGCTGGGCACAGAGGTGCCATTGGTGCACGTGCCACCCAGGCCCGGTGGGCTGGCGTCGGGCTTCTCGTCCGACAGGTAGCCGGACGTCACCCAGCGTGACTTGCCATCGAGGACGATCTCGATCCGTCCGGCGGCCGAGCGGCCGGTGACCAGGACCTTCTTGCCGGCGTCGAGCTCGCCGAGTTTCTCGGCGGTCGCCTCCTGCGGGGTCGTCCACAGGTTCAGGGTGGTGGTGGTCCAGAGCTGGGTGTCGGCCCGGCGGATCGCCTTGGCCGTCGCCTGGACGGTGATCATCTTCTCGATCTCACTCAGGGGCTCGATCCGGCTCCCGGAGCGGCTTACGACCCGGGCGCGGTCGGAGAGGTCGACGGCGGCACCGAGTGACTGTGAGCCGCTGCTCGTGGTGGTGGAGCTGCTCGAGGCCAGTAGGTCCTGTGTCTCGGGACTGGCGACGAGGACGCCTGCACCGACGGTAGACAGGGTCGCCACGAGGGCGAGAGGGGCGGCCACGAAAGGTGCCTTCGGGACGCGGACACGGAACTTGCGGGCATTGGTCTCCCGCTTGTGGCGGTGCTCAGCCACAGCGCTGAATCCTTTGCGGTTGCCGGCGGGGGTAAACGTCGAGGCTTACGGCCCTCGACGCCCGAGAGGTGACCGAGTGAAGCATCGACCGAGCTGAGGCGTCAACTATGCCTGGTAGTAGATGCCTCAGGTTCGGCGATTCGAGGCCGATTTGACGTGCGTCGTGACCGTCGGGATGACGCATCCCAGAGAGTCTGTTGAAAGCAGGAGAGACGTGGACACAACGGAGGATGCATCTGACCGCCGAAGGGGCACCTCTCGGAGGAAGCTGATCATCGTCGTCGCGCTAGTTGCCCTCATTGGGGGAGCCGCCTACTGGTTTCTGCTCAGGCCGACTCCACAAGTGGTCCCCGAGCCAGGCGAAGTGGTCGCCTTGGAACCGATCCAGGTCAACCTGGCGGATGGTCACTACCTGCGAGTGGCGATCGCTCTCCAGGCCACCTTGGACGTGGAGGAGGAGGTCGACGGCAGCCGTGCCCTCGACGCCGCCATCGAGGTCTTCTCGGGACTGCCCGTCGACGAGGTCGCCAACACCAAGTCCCGAGACGCCCTCAAGTCGGAGCTGAAGGAGCGGATCCTGGAGCTGTACGAGGGGGAGCTCATGGACATCTACTTCACCGAGTTCGTCACGCAGTAGCGCCGACGCGGCCCGTGCGATGGCGCGACGAACCGGCCCGCGCAGGGGCTCCGCCGTTGAAGCGCCCCTCGCCGAACAGGTCAGCGCTTGCTGACTAGTCCCGTCAGAGTTATGGTCAGCCTGTGCTGACCATTGCTTCGCGGGTTGAGGTGATGACTCGTCTGGGACGAGCCATGGCCGACCCAACGCGTGCCCGGATACTGATGAAACTCGTTGGAAAGCCCGGCTACCCGGCGCTGTTGGCGCAGGAGCTGGACTTGACGAGGACCAACGTGTCCAATCACCTCGCCTGCCTCCTGGGCTGTGGACTCGTGGTCGCCGAGCCGGAGGGCAGGCGCACCAGCTACCGCATCGCCGATCCCCACCTGGGTGAGGCCATTTCGCTGCTGCTCGACGTGGTGGTCGCCGTCGACGACGGTTCCGGGTGCCTGGGCGAGGCGTGCCCTCTCGGCTGCTGCGGCGCAGAGGTCCAGCGGTGAGCCGCGAGTGCTGCGGTCCCGATGAGCCGACGCCTTCCGGCGACGCACGGCAGAGGTTGACGCTGCTGGGTGGGCCGCCCGTGAGTGCAGGGGGCGCCGACGTCCCGGCTGGTCATGACCCGGACGACGACTGCTGTGGACCGCGGGCCGTCCCGGCCGATGTGCCCCTGGCCCACGAGCAGCTCACGCCGTGGTGGCGTGACCGGACGCTCCTGCTTCCCGCCCTGTCCGGCGTGCTGCTCGCTGCCAGCCTGGTGGTCGGTCGGTTCGACGCCGAGCGGGTGCACCTGGTCCTCGAGATCGGATCTCTCGCCGCCGGGGCGTGGACATTCGTGCCCGGGGCCCTGCGTCGGTTGCGCCGTGGCCGACTCGGGGTCGGGCTCCTGATGACGATCGCGGCTGTCGGCGCGGTGGCGTTGGGACGCTTCGGGGAGGCGGCGGCCCTGGCCTTTCTCTTCTCCATCGCCGAGGCGCTCGAAGAACGCGCGATGGACAAGGCGCAGCACGGCCTCCGCGCGCTGCTCGCACTCATCCCCGACACGGCCCGGGTCGAGCGTCGCGGCCACGAGGGCCTGGTGAGGGCCGTCGACCTCCAGGTGGGCGACATTCTGGTCGTCGGTGCGGGCGAGCGCGTGTCCACGGACGGTATCGTCGAGGAGGGCGCCTCGAGCCTCGACACCGCCGCCATCACCGGCGAGTCGATCCCGGTCGCGGTCGGGCCTTGGGACGAGGTGTCCGCCGGATCCGTCAACGGCTCCGGCACGCTCCGGATCCGCGCCACCGCCGCTGGTACGGACAACTCGCTGACGCAGATCGTGCGGCTGGTCGAGCAGGCCCATGCCCGAAAGGGTGACCGAGCGCGCTTGGCCGACCGCATCGCCCGGCCGCTGGTCCCGGGAGTGCTTTTCCTCTCAGCGAGCGTCGCGCTCCTCGGTCTGCTGAGCGACGCCCCGGGTATGTGGTTGGAACGGGCGCTGGTCGTGCTGGTGGCGGCGTCGCCGTGCGCCATGGCCATCGCGGTGCCGGTCACCGTCATCTCGGCCATCGGTTCGGCGAGCAGGCTCGGTGTGGTCATCAAGTCCGGACAGGCCTTCGAGCAACTGGGAACCGTCACCACGGTGGCGCTGGACAAGACGGGCACCCTGACCCGAAACCAGCCTGAGGTCGTGGCCGTGGCCACGACACAGGGCTTCTCGCGCGACCAGGTGCTCGGCTACGCCGCGGCACTCGAGGCGACCAGCACCCACCCGCTCGCCGAGGCAGTCCGAGCTGCCAGCAGCACGGCCACACCGGCGACCGGCGTCGAAGAGCACGCTGGGCACGGGGTAGTCGGCACCGTCGACGGTCGGGCCGTACGGGTGGGCAGTGCCCGCTGGGTCGCACCCCGAGGCCTTCAGCGAGAGGCCGACGACATGGCCGCGCAGGGGATGAGCATCGTCGTTCTGGCGGTCGACGAGCAGGTCGCTGGTGTGATCGGCGTCCGTGACGAGCTGCGACCTGAGGCCGCGGAGGCAGTCTCCATGTTGCGTGCGCGCGGCATCGAGGTGCTGATGCTCACCGGCGACAACCGCCGGACCGCCGGGGCGCTAGCGAATGAGGCCGGCATCTGCGACGTACGGGCTGAGCAGCTCCCAGCGGACAAGGCCGACGAGGTGGCCTCACGCGCGAGCCGTACGCCGACCGCGATGATCGGCGACGGCATCAACGACGCACCAGCGCTCGCCGCCGCTACCGTCGGGATCGCGATGGGGGCGACCGGCTCCGCGGCGGCGGTCGAGTCAGCCGACGTGGCGTTCACCGGTCACGACCTGCGCCAGATCCCGCTCGCCCTGGACCACGCCCGCCGCGGACGCCGGATCATGACCGGCAACATCGGCCTCGCCCTGGCGATCATCGTCGTCCTGGTCCCGCTGGCACTGGTGGGAGCCCTCGGGTTGGCGGAGGTCGTCCTGGTCCACGAGCTCGCCGAGGTGCTCGTCATCCTCAACGGACTGCGCGCGGCCCGGGTACGCCGCGATGCTGCGACGACCCCGGCGATGCCAACACCCGGAGCCCCGCAACGCGCGGCCACCAGTGGTGCTCGGCGATGAGCCGAGCTGACGTCCGTGCTGGCGTGCCACCGCTGGGGTTGTGTCTGGCGGCGGCGCTGGCGCAACGCCTCCTCGGACGACCGACCTCCCGCAATGGGCGCAGCGCGCGCCGCCCGGTTGCGGCTGCCACCGCCGTCGCGTCTGCGGGCGTCCTCGTCGCACCGGTGCTGCGGTTCCGTCCCCGGCGCACGACGGTCGACCCGCGCCCCGGCGCCGCACCCTCCGCACTGGTCACCGACGGGCTGAACGGTCGCACCCGCAACCCGATGTACGTCGGGATGGCCGGCGTACTGCTCGCGCACGCGCTGTGGTTGGGACGCGCCCGCGCCGTCGTTCGGCTGTTCGGGTTCGTCGCCTGGATGGACCGGGTCCAGATCCCGGACGAGGAGACGGCCCTGCGGTCGCGGTTCCGCGCCGTATCGAGGCCTATGCCTCGCGGGTGCCACGGTGGCTGGTCACGCTCCGTTAGCCCGCTGTCGGCGGGCACGCCAACCGGCCGCGAGCACGCCCGCGACACCGAGGGCGTAGGCGGTGCGGGCCGGCCACGCCCGCAGCCGGACTGCGAGAGTGGTGCCCCCCTCGACGGATAGGGAGACCACCGTGGCCCCGGATCGAGCCGCGGGAAGCCGGTCGATCACGCTGCCGTCGGGCGCGATCGCCCCGGAGATTCCGTTCATCGACGACACGACGACCGACCGGCCCAGCTCGATCGCGCGGGCCCGGCTGAGCATCCACTGCTGCTCCTGCTGCGCGGTCCCCAGGAACATAGCGTTGCTGGTCTGGACGACGGCCAGCTGAGCGCCCTGGGCCACCTGCTCACGCAGGACGTCGTCGTAGGCGACGTCGAAGCACAACGCGTTGGCCAGCACCAAGTCGTCCACCCGGAGCGGCGGGGCCGGGATCCCGGGCACCATGTCCCGCTGGATATCGACCACGCGAGCGGAGATCCGCTCGGCGAGCGGGCGCAGCGGCACGTACTCGCCGAACGGCACGAGATGCTGCTTCGTGTAGCGGCCCCCGGGGCCGTCGGTGGTCCACGCGATGCCTTGGTTGAGCGCTGTGTCGGCCGTTGGACCATCAACGATCGAGCCTGCCAGGACCGGGGCGTCAGAGACCGCCACCGCGGTCAGGAGCGCATCCCTCGCGGTGGCATCCGCGGCAGGGTCCACGGCCGTGGCGTTCTCCGGCCACACGACGAGGTCTACGACCGGACCGTCGGCGCCCCAGGTGTGAGCCAGCCGCCGGGTCTCGTCGAGGAGGGTGCTGGTGACCGCCCGGTGGTGGGCGGCGACGTCGGTGCCGGCACCGGGCACCTCTGCCTGGACGACGGCAACGCTCACCGACCCCGGCCGGGATGGCGAAGCCTCAGCAGGCTCGAGCGGCAGCCATGACACGGAGATCAGCAGCAGGACCCCACCGACGACGCAGCCGACGACCACCGGACGGGTCACGACCACGACGGGACGTCGCGCACGGACCGCCTCGACGGTTCCCGCGACCGCGGCGCCGATCAACGCTACGAAGGCGCTGGTGCCGGCCACCCCCACCAGGGCGAGCGAGACGGCCCAGGGTGTGTCCACGGCCGTGTAGCCGAGTCGCCCCCACGGCAGGCCGCCCCACGGGACGGAGGATCGCGCACCCTCGATCAGAGTCCACAGTGAGGCCACCCAGACCGGCCAGTAGGACAGTCGGCGGACCAGCGCGGTCCCGGCGCCCAGCACGGCAAACCAACCACTCTGAAGGAGCACCAGGGCGGCCCACGCCGCCGGGGCAATCGATGCGCTCAACCACCACAAGGTGGGCCCGAAGAACGCCAGGCCGAAGACGAACCCGGTCACCGCTCCACTACGAGCGCCGCGCCGGTTCACCGCGAGGAAGAAGGCGCCCACCCCCAGCGGCGCCATTAGGGGGACCGACCATGGGGGGAAGGCCGCCGCGAGGGTGAGCCCACCCACCACAGCCGCGGCCATCGCCTCGCCTCGCGTGACCATCCCACCTCCTGACCGGGCATCTACTATGTCGAATAGTATGTCGGAGTGGAGTCACACGAGTCGGGTGCATCGGGCGCCCAGGGCGTCGCGGAGCGTCCCCTGCCCGACGTCGACCGCGGTGCGCGGTCGGGGCCGCGGTCCGAGACGGTCGCCTGGGTTCGCTGGGCTTGGCGCCGGCTGACCGCGATGCGCACGGCCGTCGTGCTGCTGATCCTGCTCGCCGCGGCCTCGATCCCGGGGTCGCTCCTGCCGCAGCGCGGAGTGGCCAGTGATCCCTCCGCGGTTCCCAACTACTATCGCGAGCACGCCGACCTGGCGCCGTGGCTGGATCGCCTCTCCCTCTTCGACGTCTACAGCGCACCGTGGTTCGCCGCCATCTACGTGTTGCTTCTGATCTCCATGACCGGGTGCGTCGTCCCCAGATGCGCCCGACTGTGGCGGGAGGTCCGCGCCGCCCCACCGCCAGCGCCACGCCGCCTCAGCAAGGAGGAAGGTCACCGGCGCGGCGAGGTGGACGAGGTCGCGGACGCCCTTGAGGCGGCGGTCACCCACCTTCGACGTCGACGGTTCAGGGTGGTGCGCCACGGCGACGAGGTTCGCGCCGAGAAGGGGCAGGTCCGCGAGCTGGGCAACCTGGCCTTCCACCTGTCGCTGCTCGTGCTGCTGGTCGGCGTCGCCGGCGGCCGCCTCTTCGGCTACGAGGGGCGCGTCGCGGTGGTCGAAGGGTCCACCTTCGCCAACGTCGCCTCGTCGTACGACGCGCTCACGCCTGCGCCGTGGGCCGACCTCGACGCCCTCGAGCCGCTGGATCTCACCCTCGAGGACTTCGCCGCCGAGTATGAGACCCGAGGCCCACGGTTCGGGGAGCCCCGTGGTTTCGACGCCACCGTGTCCTACCGCAGCGCCGACGAGGGTGAGGGCACCTTCTCCGTCCGACCCAACCGGCCCTTGGACATCGACGGCACGAAGTTCTTCCTCACCGGTCACGGCTATGCGCCGGAGCTGACCGTGCGTGACGGCAATGGCGACGTCGCCACGTCGGGACCGACGATCTTCCTCCCGGTGGACCAGACCTTCACCTCCGACGGAGTGGTGAAAGTGCCCGATGCCCGACCGACGTCGCTGGCGCTCCAGGGACTGTTCCTCCCTACAGGGGTCGAGGGGCCGGAGGGCATGGGCGTCTCGGCCTTTCCGGGGCTGGTCAACCCGATCGTCCAGCTCAGCGCCTACACCGGCGACCTGGGCCTCGATGACGGAAGCCCCCAGTCGGTCTTCACCCTGGACTTCACCGACCTCGACCGCGTCGAGCGCAATGGGGAGCCGTGGCGAGCGTCGCTCGCGCCCGGCCAGACCGTGCGGCTGCCTGACGGACTCGGCTCGGTGACGTTCGACGGGGTGTCCCCGTTCGCCAACTTCCAGGTCGCCCGCGACCCGGGCAAGGAGATATCGCTGGTGGCCGCGATCCTGTTGCTCGGTGGTCTGACGACGTCACTGGCGGTACGCCGCAGGCGGGTCTGGGTGCGGCGGGGCGACGACGGCTTGCTCGAGCTGGCCGGGCGTTCACTGTCGCGCCGGCCACTTCCCCCCGATGAGCTGGTGATGCTGGCCACCGCTGTGGGCCTGTCGGGCGGCACAGACAAACGACGAGAAGGGGAGCGATGACGCAGCAACTCGACCTGGCCGGCGTCTCCGACGTCCTGGTCACCTCCGCCTTGGCGGTGCTCTCCCTGGCGCTCGTCCTGTACGCCACAGCCGCGGCCCTCGCACGGACCGGCGCCGCCCGCGGTCCGCGTGTCCTCGCCCCGGTCGGTGGCGTGCCGAGAGACGCCGATGACCAGGGTCGGCCGACCAGGACGACCTCTGGTCGCGCTACCAGCACCGGCCGCGCGGCCTTGGCCCTCGTGATGCTAGGCACGGCCTTGGTGTGCCTCGCGGTCCTGGCACGCGGACTCGCTGCCGGACGGGCGCCGTGGGGCAACATGTATGAGTTCGGGCTGACCGGCTCGGCGGCCGTTTCCGTCGCCTTCCTCCTCTACCTGCGCGGTCGCGAAGTTGGCGGGCTCGCGGCTTGGCTCGTCGCCGTCGTGCTGGTGCTGCTGGGCGTGTCGGTCACCTCCCTCTACACCCCGGTCGACGACCTGGTGCCCGTGCTGAACTCCCGCTGGTTGGTCGTCCACGTGGCGGCGGCGATCGTCTCAGGAGCTCTGTTCACGGTCGGGGCCGTCGCCACGTTGGCCCACCTGGTGCGCCGCCGGCGCGGTGCAGGGGACGATGACCCGTTCGCTGACCTGGCCCACACGGTGCACCTGGTCGCCTTCCCGATCTGGACGTTCGCGGTGATTGCGGGCGCGGTGTGGGCCGAGAACGCCTGGGGACGTTACTGGGGGTGGGATCCCAAGGAGACGTGGGCCTTCATCACCTGGGTGCTCTACGCCGCCCACCTCCACGCGTTGTCGACGGTCGGGTGGCGTCGTGGCGCGTCGCTGCTCGCGGTGGCCGGCTTCCTGGCGTTCTTGTTCAACTTCTTCGGGGTCAACCTGTGGATCCCGGGCCTTCACTCGTACGCAGGGGTGTGACCGATGGACGTCTCAGGTCTCTCGACGATCGTGATCGGGCTCTTCACCCTGGTCGCGACGCTGCTGGCGCTGTACCTGATCTCGAGGGCACGCTGGTGAGCCGCGAACAGACTCGCTCGTGGACGGCGTGGCCCGCGAGGCTGGCGATCGTGTGCGGCGTGATGGGCGCCGTCCTCTTCGGCGCGCCTGCGGCAGCCCACACCGACCTGATCTCGGTGGACCCCGCCGACGGCTCGCGGCTCGACCGGGCGCCGCGCGAGCTCGTCCTGGAGTTCTCCGAGGAGATGGATCCCGGGCTCAGCACCGTGACCCTCGGCATCGACGGTGGCGACTCCACGGACCTGGACCTGGCCACTGGCCGCTCGCCCACCACGCTGGTGGCGACCGTCCCGGCGTCCTTGGTGGCTGAGCCCGGCGTGGCCTCGCGATGGCGCGCGGCGTTCCGTGTGGTGTCCGCGGACGGCCACCCGGTAGCAGGGGAGACCTCCTTCACCGTGCGCTCCGCTGACATCCCGGAGCGGCAGGAAGCCGGTACGACGCCGACGCCGCAGGTTCCGGAAACCGGGACAAGAGAATCAACCCCGGAGCCTGACGAGGACCAGGGCGGCGTCCCGTGGCTGCTGATCGCAATCCCCGTCACCGTGCTCGGTGTGCTCTCCCTGGCCGTGGTGGCCGTGATGCGGCTGCTCAGGCGGGACCAAGAGCAGTGAGCACCGTGGAAGCGATCCGTCGACCCCCAGCAGCCGCGATGGTGGCGCTGGCCGCTCCGGTGTGGGCCATCGGGGTGGCGCTGCTCGCCGCCGGCCTGACCGGTGCTCTGGCGCCCTTGGGCGTCGAGGGTCTCCCGGATCCCGGGCCTGTGACTCGGGTGGGGCTGCCGCTCGTCCAAGCCCTGCGGGATGTGGCGGCGATGACGACGGTCGGTGCTCTCGTGCTCGCCGCGACCTGTGTCGCGCCGCCGCCCGGAAGCGACGTAAAGCGGCTAACGGGTGCTCGCCTTCGACTCGTGGCATTGGCTCAGCTCGCCGCTGCCGTCTGGGCCGTGACCAGCGGAGCGCTGGTGGCGCTGGTCTACTCCGACGCCTCCGGGGCAGGGCTCGGCTCCTCCGGCTTCCTTGAGCAGGTCACCTACTTCGGCACCAGCTTCGAGCTCGGTCGGTACGCCCTCTGGGGCGCCGGTATTGCCGCGCTGGTCGCCCTCAGCGGCGCTCTCAGCTCGCGCCCGTCCGGGCTGGGTCTCACCACCGTCCTCGCCCTCGCCGGCCTGTGGCCCATCGCTCTCACGGGCCATGCGGCCGGCACGCTCGACCACGACGAGGCCGTCAACCTCCAGATGTTCCATCTGCTCGCGATCGCCGTGTGGGCAGGCGGCCTGCTCGCGCTGGTCCTGGTACGACGGCACTTGGGCAATCAGCTCGGTCCCACCGTCGGCAGGTATTCGACCCTGGCCGGATGGTGCCTCGTCGTCGTGACCGCGTCGGGTGTGGCCGGGGCCTGGCTGCGGCTGCCCGCGTGGGACTCCGTGGTCTCGTCGTACGGGCTGGTCATCGGGGTGAAGGTCGCTGCGGTGGTGGCTCTCGCCGGGGCCGGGTGGTGGCACCGCCGCCGGACGCTCGCGAGCCTGGACGGTCGTGCATCGGGCGCGTTCTGGCGGCTCGTCGGCGTCGAGCTGGTCGTGCTTTTCGGCGCGGCGGGGCTGGGCGTCGCGCTCAGCAGGACGGCCCCTCCTGAACCGCCGGGAAGTCAACGTCCGCTCACCACGGCGGAGTCGCTGATCGGACGCCCGCTGCCGGGGCCCCTGGACGCCGGTGGCTGGTTCACGTCCTGGGAGGCGGACACCCTGTTCCTGCCGCTCGGACTGGCCGGTCTCGGGTGGTACCTCTGGTCGGTCCGCCGGCTGCGTCGGCGCGGAGTGGCGTGGCCGTGGCTGCGCACAGCGTGCTGGGTGCTGGGATGTCTACTGTTCCTGTGGGCGACCAACGGTGCCCCGGGTGCCTACGGTCGGGTGCTGTTCAGCATGCACATGGTCCAGCACATGACGATCGCCACCGCCGTGCCCGTCTTCCTCGTCCTGGGCACGCCCGTGACTCTCGCTCTGCGTACGCTCCGCCGACGAACGGACGGGTCCGACGGACCACGCGAGTGGCTGCTGCGGCTGGTGCATTCCCTGCCGGTCCAGCTGCTCGGCCACCCGATCGTGGCGGCCGGCATGTTCATCGTGAGCATGGTCGCGTTCTACTACTCCTCGCTGTTCGAGACGTCGCTGGAGTCGCACACAGCCCATGTCCTCATGACGCTTCACTTCCTGTTCGCGGGCTACCTCTTCGCGGAGGTTGTGGTAGGTGCAGACCCCGGGCTTGAGCGCCCGGCCTACCCCTTGAGGGCTCTGCTGCTGATGGTGACCTTCGGGTTCCACGCACTCTTCGCCGTCAGCCTGATGGCCAGCACGACCGTGCTGGCCCGGGACTGGTTCGCACTGCTGCGCAGCGAAGGTGAGGTCGCCCTGCTCGAGGACCAGTACCTCGGAGCCTCGCTGGGATGGGCGCTGGGGGAGTACCCACTAGCCGTGATGGCCGCGGCCCTGTTGGTGTCGTGGGTGCAGGCCGACGGTCGGGAGCGGCGCCGATTCGACCGACGTGAGGATCGCGAGCAGGATCGGCAGCTGACGGCATACAACGAGTATCTCCGCGAGCTCGGCAACGCCGCTCCCACGCGACGACCAACGCCGCCTACGATGGTGCCTCGTAGCAACATCGACACCGACTCAGACAGTGGACAACCGGGAGGCCGCTCGTGAGGCAGCTGGGCCAGCTCGAGACAGCGGTCATGCAGCACCTGTGGGGGCTGGATCACCCCGCGCTAGTGCGAGAAGTGCTCGAGAACATCAGGCACGACCGGCCGTTGGCCTACACCACGGTGATGACGGTTCTGGACAATCTGCACTCCAAGGGGCTGGTCCAGCGGGAGAAAGTGGGAAAGGCCTACGCCTACGCGCCAGTCTCCTCGCGTGAGGAGCACACCGCCGCGATGTTGCAGGAAGTGCTGGCCGAGAGCGATGACCGCACGGCCGCACTCATGCACCTGGTCGGGCGGATGGAGTCCGAGGAGGCAGCCGAGCTGCTCGCGGCGCTGACCGAGCGGGCGGACGAGTCCTCGTGATCGCGGCCCTGCTCCTCATCGCCTACGCCTCGACAGTCGCTGGTCTCGGTGCGCGACTTCTCCGCCGAGAGTGGTCCTCGCGGGCGCCGCGAGCAGCGATCGTGGGCTGGCAGGCGTTGTCCACCTCCGTCGTCCTGGCGATCCTGCTCGCCGCGGTGGCCCTGGCCTTGCCGTTCCTGCCGATGAGGTATTCGCTTTCCTACCTGCTCAACGCCCACACCATCACCGTCGTCGAGCACTACGAGACCCCGCTCGGGATCTGGCCGGGCGTCGCCGGCCTAGGCATGGTCGCTGTCCTCGCCGGACTCCTGGCCGCCACGACGGCACGAGCCTTCCGCCGGACGGCCCAGTTGCGTCGATCCCAGCGCGCGGCGCTGCGTCTGGTCGGGAACCGCCATCCCGAAGGATTCACCGTCGTCGACCACGCCGTTCCTGTGGCCTACTGCCTGCCCGGTGGCTCGGGCACGGTCGTGTTGTCGACGGCGGCCCTGGAGATCCTCACCGACCGTGAGCGCGAGCTCGTCCTCGGTCACGAGCACCGACACCTGCGTGCCCGGCACCACCTCGCGGTCGCCTACGCCGACGCGCTGCGGCGGACGTTCCGATGGGTCCCGCTGTTCGCCGAGGCCCACGACCAGGTGACCGTGCTCCTGGAGATGACGGCCGACGACGCGGCGTCCGGCGCCGCCGACCGTCGATCCTTGGCACATGCCTTGGTAGCCCTCGGCACGGGTGTACGCCCCGAGGCCGCCATGGCTGCCAGCGACACCGCTGCCCTGCAACGAGTGCGGCGCCTGACTGCCCCGCCCGAGCCGCGGCGCCGAGGGATGGGCCTGATGGTGGGTGCGGCGGCCGTGGCTGCCCTGTCGGTCCCGGTGGGGCTCGCCCTGGCGCCGGCGATCGAGGCGGCCACGAGGGATTGCTGTTCCCTGGCCGCGCCTCCCGCTCGCGGCTGACAGCCTCCTCTGTCTCGCTCAGGCCTGTGTGGGTCAGACGTTGCGCCGGGCGGTTCCCGGCGCGTCAGCGCTTCGATCCGTTGGCAGGCCCGGTGGGCAGCTCGAGCACGTCGGTGACGAGACCGCTCAAGGTGGAGTAGTCCACCTGGCCCACGACTCGCGCGGCGATTCGGCCGTCGCTGTCGAGCACGACCGTCGTGGGCACGGCCGTGGCGGTGAGGGCGCCTCCGAAAGCGAGGATCGCACGGGCACTGTCGTCCGGGTGCACGCTTGGGTAGGGGACCTCAAAGGCACGCTCGAACGCGCGCGCCGCGTCGGGACTGTCGCGGACGTTGAGCCCGAGGAAGCGGACCCGACCCTCTAAGTCGCGCGCGACCCGGGCGAGGGCCGGCGCCTCGGCCCGGCACGGCCCGCACCACGAACCCCACACGTTGACCACCGCCGGGCGACCGAGCAGGTCATCGCTGTCGAACTGGCTCCCGTCCAAGAGTGACGCAGTGAAGCGAGTCAGCGGGCGGCGGTCCTCCGGCTCGTACTGCTGGACCACGTCAGTGCCGTCGAAGCTGCCTTTGGTAGAGCCGGGGGTAGACGTCCCGGATCGGGACAACGACGTCCACCACGCGACTGCGGCGAGGGTGAGGCCGATGGCGGCGAGAAGGACGATGAACCCCTTGATGGACTTCAAAGCGGGGCCTGCCAGCCGGCAACCAGGGTCTGTATGGAGGCCACGAGTTCCGACCAGACGCCTGAGACCTGCAGCACGCCGACGGCGACCAACATGGCGCCGCCGCCACGGGTGATCCACACGGAGCGGTGCCTCACCCAGGCGAACACTCTCATCGCCCGCGTCAGCGAGACTGCGGCGAGCAGGAAGGGCAGCCCGAGCCCCAAGGCATAGGCGAGAGACAGGACGGCTCCCCTCTCGGCGGTGGCCGACGTCGTGGAGAGGGTCAGCACGGCAGCCAGGGCGGGACCGATACACGGGGTCCAGCCGACCGCGAACACCGCACCCAGCAGTGGCGCGCCGGCCAGCCCGAGTTGCGGGGTCACTCGCGGCCGCGCCGTGCGGCCGAGCAACGGAAGCCGACCCGCGCCGCCGGCAAACAGCAGCCCCAAGACGATTGTGAACCCGCCTGCGACCCGCCAGATCGTCTCCTGGTGGGCCAACAGCAGCGATCCCAATGAGCCGAACGCCACCCCGTAGCTGGTGAACACCACGGCGAACCCCAACACGAACAGGGCCGCGCCGAGCACCGTCCTGGAACGGCGCGCCGGACGACCCCCACGCAACTCGCGCGTCACCTCGGACTCCGCGCCGGCCATCCCCGCGACGTAGGAGAGATACCCCGGCACCAGCGGCAGGGAGCACGGGGTGAAGAAGGACAGGAGTCCCGCGGCGAGTGCGACGGGCAGCGCGGCCAACAGAGAGCCGTCAAGGACAGTCCCCTGCAGATCGCCGATCATGATCGGTCCCCAGCCGTCACAGCAGCGTGGACCAGTAGGACCAGAACCGGACCGTGATGAGGACGCCCACCAGCAGGTAGGCCGCCAGCAAGACCGGCGCGTGCCACTCCCGCATCACGGTGGTCCCGGGGGCTGACGCTGCCTTCTGCCCGAACGCCCCGCTCGCGAGGTTGCGCAGCGTCACGTACCAGAACGTGGGAATCACCACCACCCACACGACCATGCAGTAGGGGCACAACGCCCCAATCCGGTAGAGGCTCTGGAACACGAGCCACGCCACCAGTCCCAGCGCCGCGGTCACGCCGACTTGGAGGCCGAGCCAGTACCAGCGGGGGAGTCGTGCGCCGCCCAGCAATGCGGCGCCGGTGGCCACCACGACCGGGAAGGCGGCCACCCCGATGATCGGGTTCGGGAAGCCGAGCAGGGAAGCCTGTGCCGACTCCATGATCGAGCCGCAGCTGATGATCGGGTTGATGCTGCAGGTGGGGACGTAATCGCTGTCCTCGCCCACCCGGATCCGCTCGATCAACAGCACCGCCGAGGCGATCAGGCCCACCAGGCCGCCGAGGATGAGGCCTGCGGGGAGCCTGCGATCCTGGGTCACTCGGCGAGCGCGTCGTCGAGGGCGGTCGAGAAGTCCTCCACCGTCTCCGGCTGGAAGAGCTCGCCGTCGACGTAGAAGGTCGGCGTCCCCTGCACGCCGAGCGTGGTGCCGTCCTCGAGGTCGCGGGCCACCCGGTCGGCGACCTCGTCGGAGGTGTAGTCGGCGTCGTACTGCTCCATGTCGAGTCCGATGTCTTCCGCGAAGCTGCGGAAGAGCTCGTCCTGCGGTTCCTGTGACTCGCCCCAGCTCTCCTGCGTCTCGTACATCTTGCTGTACATCGCCTCGAGCTCGCCCTGCCGAGCCGCGGACTCGACGGCCCGCGCGGCACGCTCGGAGTTGAAGTGCCCCGGCAACGGGAAGTAGCGGATGACGAACGTGACCTCGCCCGCGTACTGCGCACGTAGGTCCTCGACCACCGGATAAGCCGCCCGGCAGGCCTCACACTCGAAGTCGAGGAACTCGACGAACGTGACGTCGCTGGTCCCCTCCTCGCCGAGGATGCGGCTGTCCTCGCGAACAACGGCGCTCTCCTGGGCCGGCGTGTCCACCGCGGCTGCGCCGCCGTCGTCCTCACCGGCCTGCCCCACGAGCAGCAGGGTTGCCAGCACGGCCACCACGATCGCGCCGGCCCCGAGGGCTCCCTTGGTCTGCTTACGCACTGGCCTCCACCTCTCATCGGTCTACTATGTGCGATAGTAGCAATTGCGTCCGGGTGGCTGGACATCGGCGAGAAGCGACCTTAGTATCGCCCTATGACGATGATGTCGCCATTGAGCGATGCTATGGCTCCAGCCGTGTGCCAGCAGGCCACGGAGGCATCAGCCGCGCTCTTCCGTGCCCTCGGTGATCCATCGCGGCTGGCGATCCTGGCCCACCTCCACCTCGGCCCCCCACCGCGTGGTCGACCTCGTGGATCACCTCGGCCTCGCGCAGTCCACCGTGTCCAAGCACCTGGCGTGCCTGCGCGACTGTGGTCTGGTGCAGTCACGGCCCCGCGGACGTGCGTCCGTCTTCTCGTTGACCCCGGGGGTCCCCGTGCGCGACGTGCTGCTGGCCGCAGATCGGGTCCTCGCGACCACCGGCGAGGCTGTCACCGATTGCCCGACGGCCGGGGGTGTCCTCTGATGGGCGCCGGCCACGGACACGGACACGCCGGCGGGCGTCACCGGTGGCGCCTCGCGTTGGCGTTCGGTCTGGTCGCGAGCTTCTTCGGGGTCGAGCTGGCCGTCGGACTCATCAGCGGCTCGTTGGCGCTGATCTCCGACGCTGGTCACATGGCAGCTGATGTGGTGGCCCTGGGGGCAGCACTTGTTGCCACCAAGATCGCGACCCGCCCCGATGCGACGGGACGTCGCACCTACGGCTCCTACCGCGCCGAGGTCTTCGCCTCGGGACTGACCGTCCTGATCATGCTCGGAGTGTCGGTCTATGTGGTGCTCGAGGCCATCGGCCGGATCGGAGAGACCATCGAGATCTCCTTCGGGCCGATGATGGTCGTCGGTGCCCTCGGCCTGATCATCAACCTCGTCTGCCTGTTTCTCTTGCGTGGCGGTGCTCGGGAGTCGATCAACGTCAAGGGGGCCTACCTCGAGGTGATGGCCGACGCTGCAGGCAGCGTCGGCGTTCTCGTCGCCGGGCTGCTCGTTGGGCTCACCGGCGCGGGGGTGTGGGACACCGTGGTGGCTGTGGCCATTGGCCTCTTCGTTGCCGTCCGTGCCGTCATCCTCGGCCGGGAGGTACTCGCCGTTCTGGGCCAGCATGCACCCCACGACGTCGACCTCGACGCGATTGTGGAGGACCTTGAGGGGCTGCCCGGCGTCGCGGAGGTCCACGATCTTCACGCCTGGACGCTTACCTCGGGCATGAACGTCGCCACGGCCCATCTCGTGGTGACAGACGGCGCCGACACCCAAACAGTGCTCACCGGTGCCCAGGCGGCACTGCGTGACGCGCACGGCATCGAGCACGCGACCCTTCAGGTCGAGGTGGATCCCTCCCGCGAGTGTCATGAGGCAACCTGGTGATCTCGCGCGAGCAGTCAGGCAGCGGCCCCGGACGTCTTCGTGAAGCTTTTCACAAACGATGGTGTGAGCGGAGCCGCTCCATAGCGTTGATGCCGTGCTGACCCCCGAGCTTGTCCTCGACGCCGTCGTCCAAGCCGCGCCTTCTGCAGCCGAACCCGCAGGGCTGCTCCCGGCCCGGCAGCAGATGGCGCTGTCGCTGGGGTGGCACATCGTGCTGGCCTGCTTTGGCGTCGCATTCCCGGCGATGATCTTTGTGATGCACCTGCGGGGAATTCGACGACAGGATCAGGTGTCGCTCACCCTCGCTCAGAGATGGGCGAAGGTGTCGGCGGTCCTGTTCGCGATCGGCGCGGTATCGGGCACGGTCCTCAGCTTCGAGATGGGGTTGTTGTGGCCCGGGCTGATGGGCACCTACGGCGACGTGCTCGGCCTGCCCTTCGCCTTCGAAGGCCTGGCCTTCTTCCTCGAGGCGATCTTCCTGGGCATCTACCTCTACGGCTGGGGTCGGATGCCGCCTGGTCGACACGTCCTGATGGTCCTGCCGATGGCGGTGACCGGCATCGTCGGCGCCTACTGCGTGGTCGCCGTCAACGCCTGGATGAACGTGCCGACCGGCTTCCGGATCGCCGGCGGCGAGGTCACCGACGTCCAGCCGTGGGCGGTGCTGTTCAACCAGCACGCCTTCCTCCAGTTCGCCCACATGTGGGTCGGCGCCTACATGGTGGCGGGGTTCAGCGTCGCCGGCGTCTACGCGGTCGGGATGCTGCGCGGGCGTCGCGACAGCCACCACCGGCTGGGATTCATGGTGCCGTTCGTGTTCGCCTCCGTTGCCGCGGTCACTCAGCCGTTCGTCGGACACGTCCTCGGCGCTGGTCTCGATGAGCGGCAACCCGCGAAGCTGGCGGCGTTCGAGCTCGCGGAGACGACGGAGAGTCCGTCACCGCTACGGCTCGGCGGCGTGCTGGTCGACGGCGAGGTCGTGGGTGCGCTCGACATCCCGGTCCTTGGCTCGCTGATCGCCATGAACTCGCTGGACGAGCCGGTGCCCGGCCTCGACACGATCCCCGAGGAGGACCGGCCACCAGTCAACATCACCCATCTCGCCTTTCAGACCATGGTCGGGATCGGCACGCTGCTCGCTGCCGGAGTCGCCTGGTTCTGGATGCAGCGGCGGCGCGGGCACGACCTCCTGAGGAAGAAGTGGTTCCTGCGTGCCGCGGCGGCCGCGGGACCGCTCGCCGTGATCGCCCTCGAGGCCGGATGGGTGGCCACGGAGGTCGGCCGACAACCCTGGGTCGTGTACGGCGTGATGCGCACGCCCGAGGCCGTCGGCGACTACACCTCGGCCCTGTGGTGGCTGCTCGGCATCTCGACGGTCATCTACACAGCGATGACCGTCGGTGCCGTCGTGGTGTTGAGGTCGATGGCCCGCCGATGGCGAGGCGGCGAGACCGACCTACCCAGCCCGTACGCCCCCGAGGCGCAGGAGGCGAGCCAGTGAGCCTGGAGGTCGGGGTCGCCGCCGCGATGTTCGCTGGCGTCATCGCCTACGCCGTGCTGGGTGGCGCCGACTTCGGGTCGGGCTTCTTCGACCTGACGGCCGGCAACAGTCGCCGCGGTGCCGAGCTCCGAACCCTGGTGGACCACAGCATCGGGCCGGTGTGGGAGGCCAACCACGTGTGGTTGATCTACGTGCTGGTCATCTGGTGGACCGGCTTCCCGGAGTCGTTCGCCGCCGCAATGTCGACCCTCGCACTACCGCTACTGATCGCGCTGCTCGGCATCGTGCTTCGCGGCGCCAGCTTCGCCTTCCGCAAGTACTCCGCCACGCTCGGTCAGGCCCGGCTGTTCGGCGTCATCTTCGCCGTGTCCTCGATCATCACCCCGTTCTTCCTTGGGACGGTCGCTGGTGCCATCGCCTCGGGCCGGGTGCCCGCGGACGGGACGGGTGACCGGTGGTCGTCGTGGCTCAACCCGACCTCGGTGTTCGGCGGTGTGATCGCCGTCGGCACCTGCGCGTTCCTGGCGGGCGTCTTCCTCGCCGCCGACGCACACCGCAGCCGTCGTATCCGGCTCACCGAGGAACTGCGGACACGGGCCCTCGCCGTGGGCCTGGCCACGGGCGCGGTGGTGTTCGCAGCACTGGTGCCCATCCTCCAGGACGCTCCGGTCCTGAGTGAAGGACTGACCGGCCGCGCCGCTCCGCTGGTGGTGCTCTCGGCGGTTGCGGGGGTCGCCACGGTGGTGCTGCTGTGGCGTCGGCGCTATTCGGTGGCTCGCGGGCCGGCGGTCGTCGCGGTCGCCGCGGTGGTCTCGGGGTGGGGAGTCGGTCAGTACCCGTGGCTGCTCGTCGGCGAGGTGACCATTAGCGAGGCCGCCGGTGCTCCGGCGACACTGCAGGGGCTGCTCGTCGCCGTGAGCGTCGCGGTGGTCCTGGTCCTCCCGCCGTTGATCTACCTGCTGCGACTCACCCAGAGCGAGGCGTGGGCGAACCACTGAGGCAGCCGAACGGGGCGGCGAGTCGATAGCTGGTCCCGGACCAGGCGGCGTTCCCGACCCGGGACCAGCCATCTGGTGGATTCTTTCATGCTCCGCGATGAGGAGCGCGAGATCCCTATCGCGACTCGAGCAGGTCCTCCATCGTCTGGATTTCCTCGGTCTGGGTCTCTTCGATGGTCTCGGCGAGGTCGACGGCTTCGGGGTACTCGCCCTCGTCCTGCTGGGTCTGAGCCATCTCGATCGCTCCCTCGTGGTGCTCGATCATCATGGTCAGGAACATCGTGTCGAACTCTGAGCCGGAGGCGGACTCCAAGTCGCCCATCTCGTCCGAGGACATCATTCCCGGCATGTCCTCCATGCCTCCCATGTCGTCCGACCCGCCATGGTTCATGCCGCCCATACCGCCGTCGGTGTCGGGCACGTCCTCACCCCAGGCGTCGAGCCAGGAGCTCATCACCTCGATCTCCGGGCCCTGAGCGGCACTGATGTCCTCGGCCAGGTCCCTGACCTCTGGGGACTCGGCGTTGGCGGCGGCGATCTCGGACATCTCCACGGCTTGGGCGTGGTGCGGGATCATCTCGGTTGCGAAAGCGACGTCCTGGTCATTGTGGTCGGCCGGAGCCGCCTCGGTGTCGCTGTCTGTTCCGCCGCATGCGGTCAAGGCGAGCCCGAGTGCGAGCAGGGGAGCGGCGAGCTTCAGGGTCTTGGCGTTGTTCATGGTGTTCTCCTTCAGGGTTTGGTGTGGGCAGGCAGAACCATCCGGACACCTATGGGTGTCCGCACGGGTGCCGCTCAGCACCTCCAGATGGAGAGTTGCGCCCGCAGAGGAGGACCAGGCCCGCGAGCCGTCACCATCAGCGCGACGACACGATCGAGAAGCGCGCCACGCGGGATCGTCCATGCGAGTCGGCGACCTGCCAGGGTCAGACGCCACAGCAGTCCGAGGGCCAGCAGAGCGAGGCACATTCCAAGGAGACCCGCCCCCGGCGAGGGCGACTGCTCCGGTGTGGGCGCCAGCTTGATGCCGTGCTCATTCGACACGGCGCCGGTCCGGTCGCCTGCATCCGTCACCACAACGGAGGTTGCATCGTCTCCGTCAGGACCACGATCCATCGCGACCATTTGCTGAGCGGACGTGGATGACCCTGAGTGCTCCGCGGAGGACGCCTCCATGGAGTGCACACCGTGCATTCCCAGGCCGTGCATCGCGAACAGCCCGGCAACGACGGCGAAGACCATCCACCAGCCTCGCCCGCGGCGTGACGCCGTGCGGTCCGGGGACGACCGGACGCGCTTCGCCAGCGGCGCGGACCCGGTTTCGAGAGTCCGCCCGTCCGGCTGGTGTCGTGCCGAGGCGCCTCGCATCATTACCCATGCTAGGGGCCGGGTGGGCGGCTCCCGCACGCAACCCCCATACCCTTCGGGGGTACGCTCCCGAACATGGAGTCGGAGAGCCAGCACGGCTACCTGCACGAGAAGGACGCCTACCTGAAGCGGCTGCGCCGGATCGAGGGCCAGGCGCGCGGTCTGCAACGCATGGTCGAGGAGGAGCAGTACTGCATCGACATCCTCACCCAGGTCTCGGCGATGACGAAAGCCCTGCAATCCGTCGCTCTGGGTCTGCTGGACGAGCACATCGCCCATTGCGTCGCCGACGCCGTCCGAGAGGGTGGGCCGGAGGCCGAGGTCAAGCTCAAGGAGGCCTCCGACGCCATCGCACGCCTGGTCCGATCCTGATCCCCAACCGTCACCCACGACCAAGCCGACAACAAGAGGAGAGCCACCGATGCCACAGAGCCAGACCTACACCGTGACCGGGATGACCTGCGGCCACTGCGTCGCCTCGGTGACCGAGGAGGTGGGGGAGATCGCCTGCGTCAGCGAGGTTTCGGTGGTTCTGGAGACCGGAGAGGTGACCGTCTCCAGCGACCAGGGCGTGGCCGACGACTCTGTTCGTGCGGCCGTGGAGGAAGCCGACTACCAACTCGCGTGACCCACCCGACTGGGTCACTGGGCTGGTGGATCGGCTGATGACAGCCGCTTCGCGGCACAGGTCGGGGCAACCCCTGTGGAGCGGCCCCGACGCTGGTTCGTCGTCCGCTCTGAGGGCCGGGTCAGCGCGGGCGAGCGGGGATGACCGCTCCCGCGATGAGCTCGGAGACGGCGGCGGCGATCGCGGCGGTGGTGAACGCGTCGGCGTACCCGTCGACGGTCTGCGCGGCCAGGCTGGCCGCGGCGACGCTGGAGACGACCGCGGCACCCAGTGAGGCGCCGAACTCGTGGAAGGTGGACAACACTCCGGAGGCGATGCCGGCTTCGTGTGGGGCGACGTTGCCCAGCGCCGTGGCGGCGGCGACCACGAAGAGACCCCCGATGCCGGCGGCGCCGAGGCTGATGCCGATCACCACACCCACGGTGGTGGGCGCGAAGACCGGGACGGGAGGCCGATCGCGGCGACGAGCAGTCCGGCCACGCCGAGGGTGCGCCGCCGGTGCGCCCGATGATTCGACCGCCGAGGTTCGCGCCGGCCATCGTGAACAGCGCGACGGGAAGGAACAGCAGCCCGGTCGCGAGAGGTCCGAGGTCGGCGACATCCTGGAGGTAGAACGAGCCGAGGAAGAACACCGCGACCATGAGCGCGGTGGCGATGCCGATCACGAACACCCCGGCGGACACGGGGCGACGGGTCAGCAGACCGAGGTCTATCAGCGGCGAGGTGGCGGTGCGCTGGCGCCACGACCGCCGTCATGCACGCCCTCATGCACGCCGCCGCCGAAGAGGCATCCGCTGGACGCCTCGCTACTGAGGAAGTCCCCGAACTGATGGCCACCTCGGTACGCAGCGCCTTCGTCGCCCCGCACCCGCGATAGCCCCACCCGGGCGGAGGGTTCGCGACCCGCTCCCTCCACCACCCCCGGGCTTGCGGCATACCTAGTGGGGGTATAAGGTCGGCTTCGTTGATACCCCCTACGGGTATCTGATCGACGCAGGAAGGACGAGCCGATGCAGACCGACCACGGGCCCGAAGCCACCACCCACGACCACCAGGCCGCGCACCAGGGACATGGGAGTCAGGACAGTCACGGCGGTCACGACGGTCACGCGGGTCATGGGGACCACGTCGCGATGTTCCGCCGACTGTTCTGGGGATCGCTGGTGCTGGCCGTCCCCGCGGTCCTGCTCTCGCCGATGTTCGCCGACCTGCTGGGCTACTCCCTGCCCGACCTGCCCGGGATCGACTGGGTCTCCCCGGCGCTGGGTACCGTGCTCTACGGCTGGTACGGCCGACCCTTCCTGACCGGCGCCGTCTCGGAGATCCGAGCCCGACAGCCCGGCATGATGCTGCTGGTCGCCCTGGCAATCACCGTCGCGTTTACCGCCTCCTGGGGCGCCACCCTCGGGTTGTTGGCCCACCACCTCGACTTCTGGTGGGAGCTGGCGCTGCTGGTGGTCATCATGCTGCTGGGCCACTGGATCGAGATGCGGTCCCTGGCCCGGACCACCTCCGCATTGGACTCCCTCGCCGCGCTGCTGCCCGACGAGGCCGAACGGGTCGAGGGCGAGGAGGTCGTCACCGTCAACCCCGCCGACCTCGTCCTCGGCGACGTGGTGATCGTCCGACCCGGCGGCAGCGTCCCGGCCGACGGACGCGTCGTCGAGGGATCGGCGTCGATGGACGAGGCGATGATCACCGGCGAGTCCAAGTCGGTACGCCGCACCGTCGGTGATGCCGTGGTCGCCGGCACGGTCGCCACCGACTCCGGCCTGCGGATCGAGGTCACCGCGATCGGGGAGGAGACCGCTCTGGCCGGCATCCAGAAGCTGGTCGCCGACGCGCAGGCCTCCGGTTCACGGGCGCAGCGGCTGGCCGACATCGCGGCTGGTTGGCTGTTCTGGTTCGCCCTCGGCGCCGCCCTGATCACCGCCGTCGTGTGGACCCTGATCGGAATGCCCGACGAAGGCGTCATCCGCACCATCACCGTCCTGGTCATCGCCTGCCCCCACGCCCTCGGCCTGGCCATCCCGCTCGTCATCTCGATCTCCACCGAGCGCGCGGCACGTGGGGGAGTGCTGGTCAAGGATCGGCTGCAGATGGAGTCGATGCGCAGCGTCGACAGCATCCTGTTCGACAAGACCGGCACCCTGACCAAGGGTCAGCCCACCGTGACTGCCGTCGAGCCCGCCAACGATGCCCACCTCGACGCGGATGCCTTGCTGGCACTAGCCGCGGCTGCCGAGTCGGACTCCGAGCACCCGCTTGCCCGCGCGATCGTCCGCGCCGCGAAGGAGCAACACCTGACCGTGCACGCCGGGAGCGACTTCAGCTCATCCCCGGCGGTCGGAGTCTCCGCGACCGTCGAGGGAGCAAAGGTGCATGTCGGCGGTCCGGCGCTGCTGGACCAGGTCGACGGCACCGAGCTCGACGTCGCCGAGCAGTGGCGGACCGAGGGCGCGATCATCCTGCACGTCGTCGTCGACGGCACCGTCGCCGGCGCACTCCGGCTCGCCGACGAGATCCGACCCGAGTCCCGCGCCGCCGTCGAGGCCCTGCACACCCGCGGCGTCGAGGTCGTGATGATCACCGGCGACGCCGAGGCCGTCGCCGCCTCGGTCGCCGACGAGCTCGGCATCGACCGCTACTACGCCGGCGTACGACCCGAGGACAAGTCCGCCACGGTCGCCGCACTCCAGGCCGAAGGCCGCAAGGTCGCGATGGTCGGGGACGGCGTCAACGACGCCCCCGCCCTGGCCCAGGCCGACGTCGGCATCGCGATCGGCGCCGGCACCGACGTCGCCATCGGCTCCGCCGGCATCATCCTCGCCTCCGACGACCCCCGCTCGGTGATCTCGCTCATCGACCTGTCCAAGGCGACCTACCGCAAGAGCCTGCAGAATCTGGCCTGGGGCGCCGGCTACAACCTCGCCGCCGTGCCCCTCGCCGCCGGTGTGCTGGCACCCATCGGGTTCCTGCTGCCCATGTCGGTCGGCGCGGTCCTGATGTCCGCCTCCACGGTCGTGGTCGCCCTCAACGCACAACTGCTGCGCCGACTCGACCTCAGCCCCGACGCCGCAGCGCCGTTGAGCGAGACGCCAGCCGGCTCACACACCGAGGACCCGGACCGGATCGAGGCGAACGCATGAGCGCGACCCCGCACATCACCGTCGACTCAGCCACCGCGATCGAGACCGACACGACCACGCCGGGCTACCTGACCCGACAAGCCGACTATCAGCGGCGGCTACGCCGGGTCGAGGGCCAGGTTCGCGGCATCACCCGGATGGTGGACCAGGAGGCCTACTGCATCGACATCCTCACCCAGATCTCCGCCGCCACCAAGGCCCTCGAAGCGGTCGCCCTCGGTCTGCTCGACGAGCACCTGCGGCACTGCGTCGCCGGTGCCGCCCACCTCGGCGGCCCCGCCGCCGAGGCCAAGGTCAGCGAAGCGTCCGACGCCATCGCCAGGCTCGTCCGCTCCTGACCCCCACGACCCCCGGACCACCCCGATCCGGGCCCACCGAAGAAGATCACCACCGAAAGGAAGCACCCACATGTGCACCGCATGCTCCTGCTCCACTGACACCACGACCGACACGACCGCCGACGCCGGCACGGGCTCCAGCACCAGCGCCGGTGAGGTCAGCCAGTACACGGTGATCGGGATGACCTGCGGCCACTGCGTCAGCTCGGTCACCGAGGAGATCCAGCAGATCGACGGCGTCCGAGACGTCGCCGTGGACCTGACCACCGGTGCGGTCACCGTGACCGCCGACCAGCCTGTCCCCGCCGACGCCGTCACCACGGCCGTGCGGGAGGCCGGCTACCAGGTCGCATGAACACGCCCTCGACTCGCGAGGTCCCGACCCCGGTCAAGCTGGCCGGGTTCGGGACCGCACTGGCCGCGGTCTTCCTCGCGACACTGCTCCTCGGAGGCCAGGTCGGCCCCCTGGGAGAGCCAGCCGCCGCCGACCACGACTCCAGCGGAGGCTCCGACCACTCCGCTATCGGCGTCAGCGACGCCGATGCGGCCGGTGACGGACACGGTGGGCACTCGAACGCCGACTCCCAGGACGCCGCCGCGGTCGAGGTGCCTGGCGGGCTGCAGGTCTCCGAGGCAGGCTTCACGCTGGTCCCGGCACGGACCGTTCTGCCGGCGGGCAACCAGGAGATCGCCTTCGAGATCCAGGGCCCCGACGGCGACCCGGTGACCGACTACCAGGTTGAGCACGAGAAGGAACTACACCTCATCGCCGTCCGCCGCGACTTCACCGGCTTCCAGCACGTCCACCCCGAGCTGGGTGCCGACGGCACCTGGAGCACGACGGTCGACCTCACCGGCGGCACCTGGCGGCTCTTCGCCGACTTCACCCCTGCACCTCCCGAGGGCGACGCCCCGGTACCGCTGACCCTGGGCGCGGACCTGACGGTGACCGGACCCACCGGCAGACCATCCGCCCAAGCGGCGAGGTCCGAGCGGGTCGACATCGTCGACGGCTACCGGGTGGGACTGACCGGAGACTTCACCGCCGGCAAGGAGAGCGACGTGGCCTTCGAGGTGACCCGCGACGGACGAGCGATCAAGGACCTGCAGCCCTACCTCGGGGCCCGCGGACACCTGGTCGCCCTGCGCGAGGGTGACCTGGCCTACCTCCACGTCCACCCCACCGACGGCGAGGACGCCATCGGCAACACGGTCGGATTCGCCGCCACCGCCCCCAGCGTTGGCAGCTACCGCCTCTACCTCGACTTCCGGCTCGATGGCGTGGTCCGCACCGCGGAGTTCGTCCTCTCTGCGTCCACCCCTGCGACCGCCGACGTACAAGGCGGGTCGGACGACCCCGCAGGCGAGTCCGGCGACCAGGACGACCACACCCACTGAACGCGCGCACCACCCATCACGTGCGAGGCACGCTGGAATCAGGAGGAACGACGATGAGCACCGATTCATCCCGCACCGGCCACGCCCGAGGACCGAACCAGCCCCTTCCGCAGGCCCACCCCCAGGCAGCCGGCTCGACGGTCGGCTCGCTGGACGCCGAACTCGAGCTCACCGGCATGACGTGCGCCTCGTGCGCCAACCGGATCGAGCGCAAGCTGAACAAGCTCGACGGCGTCACCGCCACGGTCAACTACGCCACCGAGAAGGCGAAGGTCAGCCACTCCGACTCGGTGTCGATCGAGGAGCTGATCGCCGCTGTCGAGGCCGCCGGGTACGGCGCCCGGCTCAATGCGGCTCCGCGGCCCGCCTCGGCGGACCCGGGCGGCTCCGACGCCACCGGTGGTGGCGCCGGGGGAGAGACAGGGGTGGGCGAGGACATCCACGTCCGGTCGCTGCGACAGCGGGTCGTGATCTCCGCGATGCTCTCGGTTCCCGTCATCGCGATGGCCATGGCACCTGCCCTGCAGGTCACCTCCTGGCAGTGGCTCTCCCTCACGCTCGCGGCTCCTGTCGTCGTGTGGGGTGCCTGGCCCTTCCACCGGGCCGCCTGGACCAACCTCAAGCACGCCACCGCCACCATGGACACGCTCATCTCCATGGGGACACTCGCCGCGCTCGGGTGGTCGCTCTACGCCCTGTTCTGGGGCACCGCCGGCATGCCGGGCATGACGCACCCGTTCGAGCTCACCATCGGCCGCAGCGACGGCGCCGCCAACATCTACCTCGAGGCCGCCGCCGGGGTCACCACCTTCATCCTCGCCGGGCGCTACTTCGAGGCACGGTCCAAGCGGCAGGCCGGCGCAGCACTGCGTGCCCTGATGGAGCTCGGCGCCCGCGAGGTCGCCGTGCTCGACGAGGCCACCGGCCAAGAACGTCGCATCCCCACCGACCAGCTCACCGTGGGGGACCGCTTCGTCGTCCGACCGGGCGAGAAGATCGCGACCGACGGGATCGTGGAGACCGGCACGTCCGCGGTCGACGCCTCGATGCTGACCGGCGAGTCGGTCCCCGTCGAGGTGCGCCCCGGCGACACCGTGGTCGGTGCGACCGTCAACGCCGGCGGCCGGATCGTGGTCCGCGCGTCCCGGGTCGGATCCGACACCCAGTTGGCCCAGATGGCACGGCTGGTCGAGGAGGCCCAGACCGGCAAGGCCGCCGCCCAGCGGCTCGCCGACCGCATCTCCGGGATCTTCGTCCCCGTCGTCATCGCACTCGCCGTCGGCACCCTCGGATTCTGGCTCGGCACCGGCAACGGGATCGAGGCGGCGTTCACGGCTGCGGTCGCGGTGCTGATCATCGCCTGCCCCTGCGCCCTCGGCCTGGCCACCCCCATGGCCCTCATGGTCGGTACCGGGCGGGGTGCGCAGCTCGGCATCCTGATCAAGGGCCCTGAGGTGCTGGAGTCGACCCGCCGTGTCGACACCATCGTGCTGGACAAGACCGGCACCGTCACCACCGGCCAGATGACCCTGGTCGACGTCCTCGTCGAGGACGGCGAGGACCCCGCCGAGGTGCTGCGCTACGCGGGCGCCCTGGAGGACTCCTCCGAACACCCCATCGCCCGCGCCGTCGCCACCGCAGCCCACGACCGGTTCGGCTCCCACCTGCCGGTCGAGGACTTCACCAACATCGAGGGGCTCGGCGTCCAAGGCATCGTTTCGGCACCCGACGCAAGCGGCGCGATCGGCTCTCGCGCCGTCCTGGTCGGCCGGCCACGGCTGCTCACCGAGTGGTCGCAGCACCTCTCCCCAGCCCTCACGCAACGGCTCGACGAGGCGCAGGCCACCGGAGGTACG